>NZ_JBVJMA010000007.1:0-456430 GCF_055584445.1 Streptomyces sp. NPDC103540 | reverse complement strand
CAGATGTGGAAGCCCGGTAACGGGTGGAGCTGACTGGTACTAATAGGCCGAGGGCTTGTCCTCAGTTGCTCGCGTCCACTGTGTTAGTTCTGAAGCAACGAACGGTTGCTGGTTTCTAGAGCTAGAACACAACTACAGAGTGTGCTTGTTCGCTCGAAACCGATAGGGTTTCGGTGGTCATAGCGTTAGGGAAACGCCCGGTTACATTCCGAACCCGGAAGCTAAGCCTTTCAGCGCCGATGGTACTGCAGGGGGGACCCTGTGGGAGAGTAGGACGCCGCCGAACAATCTTTCAAAGGACCCTTGGTCCAGCGTTCAACGCTGGACCAAGGGTCCTTTTTGTTTTGTACCTTTTTACGCCGAAGCGCGGCCATGGGCTGGTTGCGCGAGAATGACTAGCGGTACCCCGAAGACAGGAGTCACACCCATGTCCAACTCTCCCGACGAACGTCCGGAGCGCGAGCCTCGTCGCAACGACGGCGGTGACAGGGGCGGCTACCGAGGGGGCCGTGACGACCGTGGCGGTGACCGTGGTGGCTTCCGCCGCGACGACCGCGGCGGCCGGCCGTCCGGTGGCGGCTTCCGCCGTGACGACCGTGGCGGGGACCGTCCGTCGTACCCGCGCCGTGACGACGACCGTGGCGGTCGTCCCTCCGGCGGTGGCTTCCGTCGGGACGACCGGGGCGACCGTCCGTCGTACCCGCGTCGGGACGATGACCGTGGTGGGCGTCCGTCCTTCCCGCGTCGTGATGACGACCGTGGTGGTTTCCGCGGCGGTCGTGACGACCGTGGCGGGGACCGTCCGTCGTACCCGCGCCGTGACGACGACCGTGGTGGCCGTCCCTCCGGTGGTGGCTTCCGCCGGGACGACCGGGGCGACCGTCCCTCGTACCCGCGCCGCGATGACGACCGTGGTGGCCGTCCCTCCGGTGGCGGCTTCCGCCGCGATGACCGGGGTGGGGACCGTCCGTCGTTCCCGCGTCGTGATGACGACCGTGGTGGGCGTCCGTCGTACCCCCGTCGTGATGACGACCGTGGTGGTTTCCGCGGCGGTCGTGACGACCGTGGCGGGGACCGTCCGTCGTACCCGCGCCGTGACGACGACCGTGGTGGCCGTCCCTCCGGTGGTGGCTTCCGCCGGGACGACCGTCCCTCGTACCCGCGTCGGGACGATGACCGTGGGGGTCGTCCGTCCTTCCCGCGTCGTGATGACGACCGTGGTGGTTTCCGCGGCGGTCGTGACGACCGTGGTGGCGACCGTCCGTCGTACCCGCGCCGTGACGACGACCGTGGTGGCCGTCCCTCGTACCCCCGTCGTGATGACGACCGCGGTGGTTTCCGCGGCGGTCGCGACGACCGTGGCGGGGACCGTCCCTCCTACCCGCGCCGGGACGACCGTCCGTCGTACCCCCGTCGGGACGACGACCGCGGTGGCCGTCCCTCCGGTGGCGGCTTCCGCCGTGACGACCGGGGCGACCGCCCCTCGTACCCGCGTCGTGATGACGACCGTGGTGGTTTCCGCGGCGGTCGCGACGACCGTGGTGGCGACCGTCCCTCCTACCCGCGCCGGGACGACCGTCCGTCGTACCCCCGTCGGGACGACGACCGCGGTGGCCGTCCCTCCGGCGGTGGCTTCCGCCGTGACGACCGCGGTGACCGCGGTGGCGACCGTCCGTCCTACCCGCGTCGTGACGACCGGGGCGGCGACCGTGGTGGGTACCGTGGCGGCCGCGATGACCGTGGTGGCTACCGCGGTCGCGACGACCGTGGCGGCGACCGCGACTTCCGCGCGGACCGCGACCGTGACCCGGTCAAGCGTCTGCCCATCGACGAGGACGTCACCGGGCACGAGATCGACGCCGACGTGCGTCAGGAGCTCCTGAGCCTGCCCAAGGGCCTGGCCGAAGAGGTCTCGCGCAACCTGGTCATGGTCGCCCGGCTCATCGACGAGGACCCGGAGCAGGCGTACGCGTACGCCCGCATCGCCCTGCGTCTGGCGTCCCGCGTCGCCGCCGTCCGCGAGGCCGCCGGCTTCGCCGCGTACGCCACGCAGAAGTACAGCGAGGCGCTCGCCGAGTTCCGTGCCGCCAAGCGCATGACCGGTTCCGTCGAGCTGTGGCCCGTCATGGCCGACTGCGAGCGCGGCCTCGGCCGTCCGGAGCGGGCCCTGGCCATGGCCGGCGAGCCCGAGGTGCAGAAGCTGGACAAGGCCGGTCAGGTCGAGATGCGTCTCGTCGCCGCCGGTGCCCGCCGGGACATGGGCGAGCTCGACGCCGCCATCGTGACCCTGCAGAGCCCGGAGCTGGCCTCGAACGCCGTCCAGCCGTGGACCGCGCGCCTGCGGTACGCCTACGCCGACGCCCTGCTGGCCGCCGGCCGTGAGGACGAGGCGCGCGAGTGGTTCGGCAAGACCCTCGAGGCCGACAAGGACGGGGCGACGGACGCCTCCGACCGACTCGCCGAGCTCGACGGCGTGGAGTTCGTGGACGCCGCCGTGACCGAGGCCGACGTCGACGTGGACTTCGAGGACGACGAGGACGAGGACGCGGCGGAGATCGCCGCGGCCGAGCGCGCCTCCGACACGGCCGAGTACTACGACGAGGACGACGAGGAGTACGAGCCCGTCGCCGCGGCCGACGCCGAGGTCGACGTGACCGACGAACTGGTCGTCGTCGAGGACGACGAGCGCGACCGCGCCTAGCCGATGACGAAAGGGCGGTACCCCCTCGGGGGTACCGCCCTTTCGCATGTCCGGGGCCGGGTCGGCGCCCGGTCAGTCCAGGCTGCGCAGGACCAGTCCGGTGGCCGGCTTCGGGCCGAAGGAGGTCGACTTGCGGGGCATCGTGACGCCCTGGCGGGCCAGGCCCCGTACGACGTCCTCGCGGACCGGGTGCAGCAGGACGGCCGTGCCGCCGTGCCGCTCGGCCATCGCCACCGTGGCGGCGCTGTCGTGGATGTAGGTGATGTGGTCCGGGGTGTCCGGGACCTCCCACAGGGCGTCCAGCAGGGAGGCGTGCAGGACCGTCGCGTCCAGCCGGCGCCAGGCCTCGGGCCGGTCGTGGCGGACGGTGCGCGCGATGAGCGCCGGATCCGGGTCGGTGACCAGGTGGAAGGTGCCGTCGCCGGTGAGGAGGAAGGCGTTGCCGCGCTCCGAGGCGTCCGCGAGGGTCTCCAGGGCCAGTGGCAGCGGGCCGTCGACGGGACGCACCCGGAAGGAGCCCTCCAGGGCGGCCAGGGCACGGGCCGGGGGGAGGCGGCGCAGCATGCGGTGGATGGCGCGGACCTGGAGCGGGTAGCGGACGGTGTCGACGAGGAGGACCAGTCCGAAGTCCCACGGCGTCGGCGAACCGTGCTCCTCCTGGAGGCGCAGGTACGTCGCCCAGCGGTGGTGTCCGTCGGCGATGAGGGCCTGGCGGGTGGCGAGGTCGGCGGTGACGGCCTTCAGGTCGTCGGGGTCGGTGATGGCCCACAGGCTGTGGCGGAAGCCGTCCTCGGTGACCGTCGACAGCAGGGGTTCGCCGGCGGCGGCGGCCTCGATGATCGCGGCGGCGCCCGTGCCCGGACCGTTGCCCCGATAGGTGAGCAGCAGCGGTTCGAGATTGGCCGAAGTGGCACGCATCAGACCGGCCCGGTCGGTGACCACCTCGGGCATGACGTCCTCGTGGGGGAGGACGACGCCGGCCTCGGCGCCGGACAGGGCCAGGGCGCCGATGACGCCGCGTTGCAGGACCCCGGCCTTGCGCTGCTCGTACACGTAGAGCGCGGGGCGGGGGTCGGCGCTCAGGACGCCCTCGGCGAGCCAGTCGCGCAGGGTGCGGGCGGCCTGCTCGTTGCGGGCGGCCGGGGTCTCGGCCTGCGGGAGGATCAGCCGGACGATGTTGTGCGGATCGGCGGATTCGAGGTAGTCGACTCCGTCGGGGCGCACGACCACGTCGTACGGCGGGGAGGTGACGGCGGCCAGACTGCCGACGCGCTCCGGGACATAGCGCAGTCCGTGGAAGGGGATCAGGCGCAGCCCGTGCTCCGCGTTGCCAGGTGTGGTCATTGGTGCATGGTAAGACGCGTCTCGCCATACGGGATGAGCGGGGCGCTACCGGGGCAGTGCAAACTCGGACAAGATCGATCACAAGAATCGTCAGCGGTGTAGGAACGGTATAGAGGAGTGGCCAGATGACCCGGCAGAGCAGGACCAGTCCCGCGGGCAGCGAGCGGAGTCTCCACCAGGCGTACGACACGGCCCTGCTGGACCTGGACGGGGTGGTGTACGCGGGCGGGCGGGCCATCGCGCACGCCGTGGAGTCCCTGGCCGTGGCCCGGGCCGAGGGGATGCACCTCGCGTACGTCACGAACAACGCGCTGCGCACTCCGGACGCGGTCGCGGAGCACTTGAGCGAGCTCGGCGTCCCGACGGAGGCCGGGGAGGTGATCACCTCGGCGCAGGCGGTGGCGCGGCTGATCGCGGAGGAGGTGGCGCCGGGGTCCAAGGTGCTGGTGATCGGTGGCGAGGGGCTGCGGGTCGCGCTGCGCGAGCGCGGGCTGGTTCCGGTGGACTCGGCCGACGAGGAGGGGCTCGCGGCCGTGGTGCAGGGGTACGGCGGTCCGACGCTGGCGTGGGAGCGGTTCGCGGAGGCCTCGTACGCGATCAACCGGGGGGTGCCCTGGTACGCGTCCAACACGGACCTGACGATCCCGGGGGCGCGGGGCATCGCTCCGGGCAACGGGGCGGCCGTGGAGGTCGTCCGGATCGCCACGGGCGCCGAGCCGCGGGTGGCGGGCAAGCCGTTGCCGCCGATGCACCGGGAGACGGTGCTGCGGACCGGGGCGGAGCGGCCGCTGGTGGTCGGGGACCGGCTGGACACCGACATCGAGGGCGCGTTCAACGGGGACGTGGATTCGCTGCTGGTGCTGACCGGGGTGACGGACGGGGCGCGGCTGCTGAGGGCGGAGCCGAAGTACCGGCCGACGTACGTGGACCGGGACCTGCGCGGGTTGCTGACCGGGCAGCCGGAGGTGACGCCGGTCGGGGAGGGTTTCCGCTGCGGCGGCTGGACGGCGTTCGCGGGGCCGCAGGCGTTGGAGCTGCGGGGCGAGGGCGATCCGCTCGACGGGCTGCGCGCGCTGTGCGCGGCGGCGTGGACGCGGGCCGGGGAGGGCTCCTGCGGGCTGGACGCGGGCAAGGCGCTGGCGCTGCTGGGGCTGTAGCCGGTCGCGTCGCGGGGCGGGGCGTCGGCCGTGCGGCGGGCCGCCCCGCGCGGCGTCGCGCGGGGTGTTCGGGTCCTTCGCGTGCGGAAGAGGGGCTGTTCAGAGGGGCGTTTCGGCCGGAGGGTAGGCTAACCTAACCTGCGTGTTGGTCGAGAGTCCCCCAGAACAGAGCGCGGCCCAGGCCGTAGCCCCCTGCACGCGGAACGGCGCGCGCGCGGCCGGTCTGCTCGCAGCCTTCGTCGTGCTGGCCCTGGTCGCGGTCGCGAGCATCGCCGTGGGCGCCAAGCCCATGCCGCTCGACCACGTGTGGCACGGCCTGTTCCACTACGCGGGCACCCCCGACGACGTCGTGGTGCGGGACCTGCGGGTCCCGCGCACCGTCCTCGGGGTGCTGGTCGGCATGGGGCTCGGGCTGTCCGGCGCGGTGATGCAGGCGCTGACCCGCAACCCGCTGGCCGAGCCGGGCATCCTCGGCGTCAACGCCGGCGCCGCCGCGGCCGTCGTGTCCGCGATCAGCTTCTTCGGCGCCGCGACCCTGAACGAGTTCGTCTGGTGGGCCTTCCTGGGCGCCGCGGTCGTCTCCGTCGTCGTGTACGTGCTCGGCGGCAGCCGCAGCGCCACCCCAGTCCGTCTCGCGCTCGCCGGTACGGCGGCCACCGCGGCACTGGTCGGCTACATCAACGCCGTGCAGCTGATGGACAGCAAGGCGCTGGACAAGCTGCGCTTCTGGACCGTCGGTTCGCTGGCCTCCGCCAACATGGACACCGTCCGCCAGGTCGCGCCCTTCCTGGTGGTCGGCGCCGTACTGGCGCTGGCGCTGGGCCGCCCGCTCAACGCGATGGCGATGGGCGACGACACCGCGCGGGCGCTCGGCGCGCACCTGACGCGGACCCGGATCGGCGCCATGGTCGCCATCACCCTGCTGTGCGGGGCCGCGACCGCCGCCTGCGGTCCGATCGTCTTCATCGGCCTGATGATCCCGCACCTGGTGCGCATCATCACCGGGCCGGACATGCGCTGGGTGCTCGCGTACTCGGCGGTCCTGTCGCCCGTGCTGCTCCTCGGGGCCGACGTGGTCGGACGGGTCATCACCCGGCCCGGTGAACTCCAGGTCGGCATCGTCACGGCGCTCATCGGCGGGCCCGTCTTCATCTACCTGGTTCGGCGCAAGAGGATGGCCCAGCTGTGAGCGCGACCCCCACCGCCCCGACGAAGCCGGCGCCGAAGCCGGCGCTGCGGGCGCTGCGCGGCCCCGGCCGGCTCTCGCTGCGCGTCGAGCCGCGCGCCCAACTGGTCGGCCTGGTCCTGGCCGTCGCGACGTTCGCCCTGGCCGTGGTCCTGATCGGCACCGGCGACTTCGAGATCGCCCCGCCGGACGTCGTGCGGACCCTGCTGGGCAACGGCACCCCCGCGAACGACTTCATCGTCAACGACCTGCGCCTGCCCAGGGTGTTGGTGGCGGTGCTGGTCGGCGCGGCCCTCGGCATGTCGGGGGCGGTCTTCCAGTCCGTCTCGCGCAATCCGCTCGGCTCCCCCGACATGTTGGGCTTCGCGTACGGCTCGGCGGTGGGCGCGCTCGTCGCGATCGTCCTGTTCAAGGCCGACGCGAACGGGGTCGCGGTGGGCGCGGTCGTCGGTGGCGTGCTGACCGGTGCCGTCGTCTACCTGCTGGCCTACAAGCGGGGCATCAACGGCTACCGGCTGGTGCTGGTCGGCATCGGTGCCTCGGCCGTGCTCGTCGCCGTGATCCAGTACCTGATCGCCAAGGCGCAGCTCGTCGAGGCCACCCGGGCGATGGTCTGGCTGACCGGCTCGCTGGCCGGGCGGGACTGGGCGCAGGTGTGGCCGCTGCTGGTGACCTGCGCGGTGCTGTTCCCGCTGATCCTCGCGCAGGGCCCGGCCCTGCGCATGATCGAGATGGGTGACGACGCGGCGTACGCCGTGGGCGTGCCCGTGGAGCGGACCCGGATGCTGCTGATGCTGGCGGCGATCGTCCTGACCACCGCCGCCGCGGCGGCGGCCGGTCCGATCAGCTTCGTCGCGCTGGCGGCGCCCCAACTGGCCCGCCGGCTGACCCGCTCGCCGGGCTCGAACCTGCTGACGGGCGCGCTGATGGGCGCCGTCCTGCTGCTGGCCTCCGACCTGGCCTCGCAGCGGGCCTTCGGCGCGGACCAGTTGCCGGTGGGCGTGGTGACCGGGCTGATCGGCGGCGTGTACCTGCTGTGGCTGCTCGTCGTCGAGCGCAAGGCGGGACGGATATGAGCGGGCGGGACGGGGTCGCCGGCACGGCCGACGACCACGGCGGGACCGGCAGGGCAGGCGACCGCGGTCGCATCGGTGACAACGGCTTGAACGGCAACACGAGGAGTACGCGAGTGCAGCGGCTGTCCGCGGAGAACGTCACCCTGGGCTACGACCAGCGGGTCATCGCCGAGGGCCTGTCGGTGGAGATACCCGACAACTCCTTCACGGTGATCGTCGGCCCCAACGCCTGTGGCAAGTCCACGCTGCTGCGGGCGCTGTCGCGGATGCTGAAGCCGTCCGTCGGGCGGGTGCTGCTGGACGGTCAGTCCATCGGCTCGATGCCCGCGAAGAAGGTCGCCAAGACACTGGGCCTGCTCCCGCAGAGCTCGATCGCCCCGGACGGGATCACCGTCGCCGACCTGGTCTCGCGCGGCCGGTACCCGCACCAGGGTCTGCTGCGCCAGTGGTCGGCGGAGGACGAGCGGATCGTCGTCGAGTCGATGACGTCCACCGGGGTCGCCGAGCTGGCCGACCGGGCCGTGGACGAGCTGTCGGGCGGTCAGCGCCAGCGCGTGTGGATCGCGATGGCCCTGGCCCAGCAGACGCCGCTGCTGCTGCTGGACGAGCCGACGACGTACCTGGACATCCAGCACCAGCTCGACGTGCTCGACCTGTGCGCGGAACTCCACGAGAACCAGGGCCGGACGCTGGTGGCGGTGCTGCACGACCTCAACCAGGCCGCGCGCTACGCCACGCACCTGATCGCCATGCGCGGCGGCGTGGTCGTCGCCGAGGGGCCGCCCGCCGAAGTGGTCACCTCCGAGCTGGTCGAGGAGGTGTTCGGGGTGCGCTGCCGGATCATCGACGACCCGGAGACCGGTACCCCGCTGGTGGTCCCGGCCGCGCGCCAGGCGCGTACCGCGGTGGTCGCCCACAGCGCGTAGCCGCGGCGGGGGAGGACGCCGGCGAGCGGGTCCGGAGCCTCGGACCCGTACGGGCGGTCGGGCCCGTGCGGCCCGTCGGGCCCGTCCGTACCGCCCGGGCGTCCGTGCGTACGGTCCGGGCCGGCCGGGGCCGGCTAGAGCATGCTCTTGAGCCGCAGGAGGTCGCGGAAGCCGGCCTCCAGGCGGACCCGGCCGGAGGCCCAGGCCTTCGCGAACTTCAGCTCGCCCGCCACCAGCGCGACCAGGTCGTCGCCGGTCATCGCGAGCCGGATCTCGGCCTTGGCGCGGGGCGGACCGGGCACGACGGCCAGGACCGTGATCCGGCCGCCGTCGAGGCGGCCGGTGAAGGTCTCGTCGAGGTCGGTGATGTGACAACTGAGCGAGCGGTCGAAGGCCGCCGCGCCGCGGACGTCGCCGTCGGCACGCCTCAGGTTGTCGGAGAGTCGGTCGAGTGCTTCGCGGCACTCCTGGGTCGTAGCCATGGTGATCACGACCGTACCGCAGAGCCGCGCGTGGTCGCGGCCGCGCTTCGGGGTAGCGTCGGGGCATGACCGACGCAGTGTCCGGAAGCGGTCCGGACGTCCCCGAGGAGCCGACGGACCGGCCCCCGGCGCAGACCCCCGGGCAGCCGGTCGGGCCCGCGCCGCTGGGCCTGGAGAGGACCCCCACCGGGCACCCCGGCGTGGACGCGCACCTGGAGCGCCTCGCGGACGCGGACCACCTGGCGACCGACGGGCACCCGCGGGTGTACGAGGATGTGCACGGGGGACTGCGTGAGGCGCTGAGCGCGCTGGACGCACCGCCGGTCCCCGGACCTTACGAAAACAGGAGCTGAACCGAACGTGGCAGGAGTGGCACGCCGCCGCCTGGACGCCGAACTCGTACGCCGCAGCATGGCCCGCTCGCGCGAGCACGCGGCCCAGCTGATCGCCGCGGGCCGGGTGACCGTGGGCGGTACCACCGCGACCAAGCCGGCCACCCAGGTCGAGACCAGCGCGGCCCTGGTCGTCCTCAAGGACGACAGCGACCCCGACTACGTCTCCCGGGGCGGCCACAAGCTCGCGGGCGCCCTCGCGGCGTTCCGCCCGCTGGGACTGGCGGTCGAGGGCCGTCGGGCCCTGGACGCGGGCGCCTCGACCGGCGGGTTCACCGACGTCCTGCTGCGCGCGGGCGTCTCCCACGTGGTCGCCGTCGACGTCGGCTACGGGCAGCTCGCCTGGTCGTTGCAGAGCGACGACCGCGTCACGGTCAAGGACCGCACGAACGTGCGTGAACTGACGGTCGAGCTGATCGACGGGATCCCCGTGGACCTGGTGGTCGGCGACCTGTCCTTCATCTCGATCGGGTTGGTCCTGCCCGCGCTGGTGGGGTGCACCGCGCCCGGCGCGGACCTGGTGCTGATGGTCAAGCCGCAGTTCGAGGTGGGCAAGGAGCGCCTGGGCAGCGGGGGAGTGGTGCGCAGCCCCGAGCTGCGCGCGGAGGCCGTACGGGAGGTCGCGGCGCAGGCCTGGAAGCTGGGGCTGGGGGTGCTCGGGGTGACCGCGAGCCCGTTGCCCGGGCCGTCGGGCAACGTCGAGTACTTTCTGTGGCTGCGGGCGGGCGCACCGGCACTCGACCCGGGGGACGTCGATCGTGCAGTGGCGGAGGGGCCGCAGTGACAGATTCGTCAGAGTCAGCAGCGTCAGCAACGTCGGGAGCCGTGGCGGGGGCGGGAGCGGAACCGCAGGGGGCGCGTACGGTCTTCCTGCTCGCGCACACCGGCCGGCCGGCCGCGATCCGCAGCGCCGAGCTGGTCGTCCAGGGGCTGCTGCGCTCCGGGCTCGGGGTGCGGGTGCTGGAGCACGAGGCGGTGGACCTGCCGCTGCCGCCCGAGGTGGAGCTCGTGGCCGAGTGCACCCCGAAGGTGCTCGACGGGTGCGAGCTGCTGATCGTGCTGGGCGGTGACGGGACGCTGCTGCGCGGCGCGGAGTTCGCGCGCGGCTCCGGGGTGCCGATGCTGGGCGTGAACCTCGGTCGGGTGGGCTTCCTCGCCGAGGCGGAGCGCGACGATCTGGACAAGGTCGTCGACCGGGTGGTCACCAAGGCGTACGAGGTCGAGGAGCGGATGACGCTCGACGTACTCGTCCGGACGAACGGTGACATCGTCCACCGGGACTGGGCGCTGAACGAGGCCGCGGTGCAGAAGGTGTCCCCCGAGCGGATGCTGGAGGTCGTCCTGGAGATCGACGGGCGTCCGGTCACCGGCTTCGGCTGCGACGGCATCGTGTGCGCGACGCCGACCGGCTCGACCGCGTACGCCTTCTCGGCGGGCGGCCCGGTGGTGTGGCCCGAGGTGGAGGCGCTGCTCATGGTGCCGATCAGCGCGCACGCGCTGTTCGCGAAGCCGCTGGTCACCTCGCCGGACTCGGTGCTGGCGGTGGAGGTGCAGACCGGTACCCCGCACGGGGTGCTGTGGTGCGACGGGCGGCGGACGCTGGAGCTGCCGTCGGGCGCCCGGGTGGAGGTGCGGCGGGGTTCGGTGCCGGTGCGACTCGCCCGGCTGCACCACGCGGTGTTCACGGACCGGCTCGTGGCGAAGTTCGCGCTGCCCGTGTCCGGTTGGCGCGGGGCGCCCCACCAGTAACCCCTAAATAGCACACCCGTTCGGGAAGATCCGGCCGGGTGACGTCACATCGCACCCGGGAAACCTCGGTATCGTCGTCCCGTGCTTGAGGAGATGCGGATACGGTCGCTCGGGGTCATCGACGACGCGGTGGTCGAGCTGTCGCCCGGATTCACCGCGGTGACGGGCGAGACCGGCGCGGGCAAGACGATGGTCGTCACCAGCCTCGGGCTGCTGCTCGGCGGGCGCGCCGATCCCGCCCTGGTGCGGATCGGGGCCAAGGCGGCGGTGGTCGAGGGCCGACTCGTCATGCGCCCCGACGCCCCCGCCGCCCTGCGCGCCGAGGAGGCCGGGGCCGAACTCGACGACGGCGCCCTGCTGATCAGCCGGACGGTGTCCGCCGAGGGGCGCTCGCGCGCCCACGTCGGCGGCCGCTCCGTGCCCGTCGGCCTGCTCGGCGAACTCGCCGACGACCTCGTCGCCGTCCACGGCCAGACCGACCAGCAGGGCCTGCTGCGGCCGGCCCGACAGCGCCAGGCCCTCGACCGGTACGCCGGGGACGCCGTGGCCGTCCCCCTGGAGAAGTACGCGGGCGCCTACCGCCGCCTGCGCACCGTCGCCGGGGAACTCGACACCCTCACCACCCGGGCCCGGGAACGCGCCCAGGAGGCGGACCTGCTGCGCTTCGGCCTCGACGAGATCGCCGCCGTCGAACCGCTGCCCGGCGAGGACGCCGAGCTGGCCTCCGAGGCCGAGCGCCTGGGCCACGCCGAATCGCTGGCCTCGGCCGCGCAGGCCGCCCACGCCGCCCTCGCCGGGGACATGGAGGACCCGGAGGGCGTCGACGCCAACACGCTCGTCGCCGGCGCGCACCGCGCGCTGGAATCCGTACGCTCCCACGACAAGGCGCTCGGCGCGCTCGCCGACCGGATCGGGGAGCTGGGCATCCTCCTCGCCGACGTGGCCGGAGAGCTCGCCGGGTACGCCGACGACCTGGACGCCGATCCGCTGCGGCTGGCCGCCGTGGAGGAGCGGCGGGCGGCCCTGACCCAGCTGGTGCGCAAGTACGGCGACGCCGAAGGCGGCCTGGACTCCGTACTGCGCTGGGCCGAGACCGGCGCGGCGCGGCTGCTGGAACTCGACGGGGACGACGACCGGATCACCGAACTCACCGCCGAACGCGACGCGCTGCGGGCCGAACTGTCCCAACTGGCACAGGCGCTGACCGACGCCCGCACGGAGGCCGCCGAACGCTTCGCCTCCGCCGTCACCGAGGAACTCGCCTCCCTGGCCATGCCGCACGCCCGGGTCACCTTCGACATCCGCCAGAGCGAGGACCCCGACGGCGTCGAGGTCGGCGGCCGACCGGTCGCCTACGGGCCCTCCGGCGCCGACGACGTCGAACTGCTGCTGGCCCCGCACCCGGGCGCCCAGCCCCGGCCCATCGCCAAGGGCGCCTCGGGCGGCGAGCTGTCACGGGTCATGCTGGCGGTGGAGGTCGTCTTCGCCGGCTCCGACCCCGTCCCCACCTACCTCTTCGACGAGGTCGACGCGGGCGTCGGCGGCAAGGCCGCCGTCGAGGTCGGGCGGCGGCTGGCCAAGCTCGCGCGGACCGCCCAGGTGGTCGTCGTCACGCACCTGCCGCAGGTGGCCGCCTTCGCGGACCGCCAACTGCTCGTGGAGAAGACCGTCGACGGATCCGTCACGCGCTCCGGGGTGACCGTGCTGGAGGGCGAGGACCGGGTTCGCGAACTGTCGCGGATGCTGGCCGGCCAGGAGGACTCCCAGACCGCGCGGGCCCACGCCGAGGAACTCCTCGCGGCGGCGCGCGCCGACGCCTGAGCGACGGGTCGCCGAAGGCCCGGGACGGACACCGCCCCGGGCCCCCGGCCCCTGCGCCGGCCGGCGGACCCGGCTCCGGCGGGACGCGACGGTAGCCCGTGTGGGTGAGGCTGTGGGGCGGAGTGCGGTATCTCGTACCGGATCCGCACCCGTATGGTCCCGGAACGCGCGTGCGGACTGGCATCCTGGGCGACGTCCCTGACGCCTCACCCTGGAGCTTCGGCCCGTGAGCAGCTCCCCGGTCCCGATCCCGGTCCCCGCACAACCGTACGGGCGACCCCCGCTGCGCACCGTCCAGGTCCTCGGCGGCGCGGGCGCGGGCAGCAGCGCGCACGTACGGTCCCTGACCACGGGGCTGGCCGCCAGGGGCGTGAGCGTCACCGTGTGCGCCCCCGTCGCGGCCGAGGGGGAGTACGACTTCACCGGAGCCGGAGCGGAGTTCACCCCGGACGCGGTGGCCGCCCTGCGGGCCGCCTGCGCACGCGCCGACCTCGTCCACGCCCACGGGGTACGGGCCGGTCTGCGGGCCGCGCTGGCCCTGAGCGGACGTCGGGCGGGGCGCAGGGTCCCGCTCGTGGTCACCTGGCACGGCGGCGCCCCCGAGCCGCGGGGGATGCTGGGCCGGCTGAGCCGGCTCCTGGAGGGTCGGGTGGCCCGGGCGGCGGCCGTCGTCCTGGGCGCCTCCTTCGACCAGGTCGACCTCGCCCGGCGGCGCGGGGCGCGCGACGCGCGACTGGCCGCGCCCGCCGTACCGAGCACGGCCGGCGCCGTGGACGCCGACAAGACCCGGGCGGAACTGGGCGCCGTGGGAAGACCGCTGGTGGTGGCCGTCGGCAGCCTGGTCCCGCGCCGCGGCTACTCCGTCCTGCTGGACGCGGCACGGGCGTGGCGGGTCATGGAACCGCTGCCGCTGCTCGTGATCGCCGGGGAGGGGCCGCTACGGCCCGAACTGACGCGGCGCATCGAGGAGGAGGGGCTTCCGGTGCGGCTGTTGGGACGGCGCCCGGACGCGGACCGGCTGCTCGCCGCGGCGGACGTGGCGGTGCTGCCGAGCCGCTGGGAGGGCCGCTCACCGCTGGCCCAGGAGGCCCTGCGGGCCGGCGTGGCGCTGGTGGCGACCGAGGTCGGCGCGGTACCGGAACTGGTCGGGGACGCGGCCGTGCTCGTGCCCTACGGGGATTCCGGGGCGCTGGCGGGCGCGGTGGCCGCGCTGCTGACGGATCCGGGGCGGCGCGCGGAGCTGGGGGCGGCGGGGCGGGCGCAGGCCGCGACGTGGCCGTCGGAGGACGAGACGGTGGCGCAGGTCCTGGCCGTCTACGACGAACTGATGGAACGCGGCCGCTGACCCTGCCGGGCCGGCCCGTGCCGGGTGCCGGCGGCGCGGTGCCGAGTTCCTGCCGGGCGGCGCGGGCCGGCGGCGGGCCGGTCCCGCTGCCGGGCGCCGGGGGTGGGCCGGGGGGTGTGGGTGCCGCCGCGCGGTGCCGTCTCCCCGCCCCGCCCTTTCTCCGTTTCCCGGGGCTGCGCCCCGGCCCCCGTCACGGGCGCTCCGCCCCCGCCCCCCCCAGCGCCTCAAACGCCGGCGGGGCTGGGGGGTGGGGCTCCGCCCCGAACCCCGGCGCGCCGAACACCGACGGGGCCGGGGGAGCTCCGCCCCCGAGCCCCCGCGCGTCGAAGCCGGCGGAGGAAGGTGGGGCTCCGCCCCCGAGCCCCCGCGCGTCGAAGCCGGCGGGGTTGGGGGCCGGTCCGCCCCGGACCTCCGTGTCGAGCGCCGGTGGTGCTGCGGGGGTCCGCCCCGGACCCCGCGCTGCGAGTGCCGGCGCGGTGGCTTCGCCGGGCCGGTCACGGGATGGTCGGCAGCCGCGCCGGCGTTCGAGGCGGGAACGGTGGAAGGGCGGGTAGGGGACGAGCGCCGCGCGGCGGGAACAGGACGACCTGCCGCGGCCCGGACCGCGTACCCCGTCCGGTGGCCGCCGGACGGAGTCCGGCGCGGCGGCGCGATGCCCGGGAGGCCGGCTGCGGCCGAGTGGTGCGAGCGGCGCGTGGAGGAGGCACGGCCCGGCGCGGCGGCGCGATGCCCGGGAGGCCGGCTGCGGCCGAGTGGTGCGAGCGGTGCGTCCAGGAGGCACAGCCCGGCGCGGCGATGCGAAGCCCGAGAGGTCGGCCACGGCCGAGTGGTGCGAGCGGCGCGTCCAGGAGGCACGGCACGGCACGGCACGGCGCGGTGCGTCAGGAGGGTTGGGCGTGGCGGCGGGCGCGGAGGGCGAGGCTGAGGGAGAGGACCGTCTCGGGGTCGTCCAGGTCCGTGCCCAGGAGTTCCGAGATGCGGGCCAGGCGGTTGTACAGGGTCTGGCGGTTGAGGTGGAGCTCGCGGGCCGTCTCCGCCTTGCGGCCCGCGTGCGCCAGGTACGTCTCCAGCGTCGGGAGCAACGGCGGCCGCGAGTGCGCGTCGTGCACGCGCAGCGCCCCGATCGCCCGGTCGACGAACG
Organism: Streptomyces sp. NPDC103540; assembly: GCF_055584445.1. Classification (NCBI taxonomy): domain Bacteria; kingdom Bacillati; phylum Actinomycetota; class Actinomycetes; order Kitasatosporales; family Streptomycetaceae; genus Streptomyces; species Streptomyces sp. NPDC103540. The sequence goes on along the minus strand of NZ_JBVJMA010000007.1, from coordinate 441,110 downwards.
CCGCCAGGTCAGGGTGTTCCCGCAGCCGCCACAGCAGCAGGTCGATGTCCAGGCGGCGGGCGTCGTACCAGGGCCGGGCCGGCAGGCCGTGGGCGGCGGTGGCGGTCTCGGCCGCGTGCCGCAGCCCCGCCGAGGCCGCCGCCCAGCTCCCGGAGACGCCGACGACCACCGCCGGCGGGGCCCCGGCCCGGTCCAGCCCGGCGCGTTCGACGCCGGCCCGCAGCGCGGCGGCGACCCGGTCGGCGACGGCGGTGCGTTCGGATTCGGCGCGCAGCGACACCAGCAGCGGGACCCGACCCTCCACGGGCCGGACCCCGAGGAGGACCGGCACCCCGACGGAGGACAGCTCCTCCAGCACGGCGCGGGCCAGCACCGCCCACCCGCCGGCCGCGCCGAGATCGGTGGACAGCCGCATCACGATCGGCAGCAGCGGTCCGGCCCCGGGCCGGAAGCCCAGGACGCGGGCCTGCGCCGGGGCGTCCTCCGCCGAGATGCGGCCCTCGGCCAGGTCGGTGAGGAAGTCGCCCCGGCCGCGCGCGGCCAGTTCGTCCTCCTGGCGCGCCTGCATCAGCACCACGGCCAGCACCCCGGCCGTGCGCTCCGCCGCCATCCGGTGCACCGGCAGCAGCGGGTTGCCGACGCCCAGCAGGACGAGGCGCGCGCGGACGGATCCGGTGCCGGGGCCGCCGCCGGGCACGTCGACGACCACCGCGTTCCCCGGGGGTTCGGCGGCGCGTTGGCCCCGTAGGCCCTCCCAGACCTGGAGCGGGTCGGCGGCGGCCTCGCCGGCGGCCGGGCCGGCCGCGTACAGCAGTTGTCCGTCGGGGGTCTCCAGGAACACCGGGTTGGTGGTGAAGTCGGCGAGGATCCGCAGCACCTGCGGGATCCCGCCGCCGCCCAACAGGGCCTCCGTGCAGCGCCGGTGGACCTCCTCCGCGCGCTGGAGCAGCGCGTAGTGGCCGTTGACGATCTCGGTGTGGACCTCTTCGGTGACGGTGACGAACGGGACCTCGCGGTGCAGTTGCACCAGCGGCAGGCCCGCCGCCCGCGCGGTCTCGACGAGCGTGGCCGGGAGCCGGGTGAAGCGGGGGCCGAGTTCGACGACGAGGGCGGCGATGCCCCGGTCCGCGAGGCGGCGTACGAAGGCCCGCTGTTCGGCGGGGCGGGTGCCCAGGCCCAGGCCGGTGGTGAGCAGCAGCTCGCCGCCCTTGAGGAGGGAGGCGATGTTGGGGACCTCGCCGGCGTGCACCCAGCGGACGGTGCGGCCGAGCCGGTCGGCGCAGGCCACCACCTCCGGGAGGCCGCCGCGCAGTCCCGGGAGCTCCAGTGCCCGTTGAACCGTGATCCCGCCCTGGTTGTCCATGTCGCGGGACGCTACCTTCCGGACGGTCGCGGACGCATCACGGGGGGTGGTCCGTGCCTCAGGTCGGGGTGATGTTGTGGTTGAAGCGGAACACGTTGTCCGGGTCGTACTGCCGCTTCAGCGCGCCGAGGCGCCGCATGTGCTCCTCGCCGAGGCCGGCGACGACCCGCTCGGCGCCCTCGTCCCCGGTGAAGTTGAGGTAGATCGCGCCGGTGCTCCACGGGCGGACGTCGGCGCGGACGTCCTTGACCCACTGGCGGGCCCGTTCGTCATCGGCGGGGTCCTCCCAGATCGCGAAGGGGTGCACGCCCCAGGGCGCGTCGCGGAACGCGATCGGGTGGTCGCCGGGGGCCGAGGCGATGGCGCCGCCCTGCGGGAAGAGGAGGTGCTGCGTATGGGTGGGTACGGGCATGGAGTCGGCGCGGGCGCAGAAGACGTCCACGAGCTCGTCGGGGGCGCCCGTGAGGTACTCCGCGGACCAGTAGTTCCGCAGTCCCGGCGGGTCGTCGATCATGCACTGGAGGTCGGCGTACGGGATGGCCGTGACGATCTCCACCTCGTGCGGGACGGCCAGCACGGGCGCGGCGAGCCGGCGCATCTCCTCCTCGGGGCCCGCGTAGGTCAGCAGGACGCCCGCCAGCAGCGTGCCCACCAGGTGCGGGGGGACGAACTCCTCCGGCGGCGCGGTCAGGTAGAGCGCGGCGCCGCTCGCCTCGGGCGGCCCGGACTCGATGACGTCCCGGTAGGCGCGGACCGCCTCGGGCCCGCGCTCCGGCGCGTACAGGAGCATGGCGATCGACATGTGCGGCAGCTCGTGCAGCCGCAGGGTCAGGGAGGTCGCGATCCCGAAGTTGCCGCCGCCGCCGTGCAGCCCCCAGAACAGTTCGGGGTTGTCCTCGGCGTTCGCGTGCAGGAGTTCGCCGTCGGCGGTGACCAGGTCGACGCCCAGCAGGTTGTCGACGGCCAGCCCGAACTTCCGGTCGAGCCAGCCGGTGCCCCCGCCCAGGACGAAGCCGCCGACGCCGGTGGTCGAGGCCCGGCCGCCGGTGGTGGCCAGGTCGTACGGTTGGCAGGCCCGGTCGAGGTGGCTCATCGTCGCGCCGCCGCCGACGTGGACGGCCCGCGCGGCCGGATGGACCGTCACCTCGTTCATCCGGCGCAGGTCGACGACCAGCCCGCCGTCGTTGACGGACATGCCGGCGACACTGTGCCCGCCGCCGCGGACCGCGATCGGCAGGTCGAGCCCCCGGGCGAAACGGACGGCGGTGACCACGTCCTGCGGGTCCGCGCACTCGGCGATCACGGCGGGCCTGCGGTCGATCAGCGCGTTGAAGCGGACCCGGGACTCGTCGTACCCGGGGTCGCCCGGGGCGAACACCGCTCCGGAGAGGTCCTCACGGAGTTCGACGAGCGCCGTACCCGCCTTCGAGAGGGGCGCCATGGCCACCCCCCTTTCGCGAGAGGGGCTGGGACCCCTCCAGCGTAGGCGGGCACGGAACGGGTCGCGCGTCAGCCGCCGTAGGCCCCGCTGGCCGTCAGCCGCAGCGCCGTGTCGATGAGCGGGACGTGGCTGAAGGCCTGCGGGAAGTTGCCGACCTGCCGCTGGAGCTTGGGGTCCCACTCCTCGGCGAGGAGCCCCAGGTCGTTGCGGAGCGAGAGCAGCTTCTCGAAGAGCCGGCGGGCCTCGTCGACCCGGCCGATCATCGCGAGGTCGTCGGCCATCCAGAACGAGCACGCGAGGAAGGCGCCCTCGTCGCCCTCCAGGCCGTCCACGCCCGCCTCCTCGCCGGCCGTCGGGTAGCGCAGGATGAAGCCGTCCGGGGTGGACAGCTCCCGCTGGATCGCCTCGATCGTGCCGATGACCCGCTTGTCGTCGGGGGGCAGGAAGCCCATCTGCGGGATCAGCAGCAGCGAGGCGTCCAGCTCCCGGGAGCCGTAGGACTGCGTGAAGGTGTTGCGGTCCTTGTCGTAGCCCTTCTCGCAGACGTCGGCGTGGATCTCGTCGCGCAGTCGCCGCCAGCGCTCCAGCGGGCCGTCCGCGTCGCCGCTCTCGATCAGCTTGATCGTGCGGTCCACGGCCACCCACGCCATGACCTTCGAGTGCACGAAGTGCCGGCGCGGACCGCGGACCTCCCAGATGCCCTCGTCGGGCTCCATCCAGTGCGTCTCCAGGTAGCGGATCAGCTTGAGCTGGAGCAGCGAGGCGTAGTCGTTGCGGGCCAGGCCGGTCATGTGGCCCAGGTGCAGGGCCTCGGTGACCTCGCCGTACACGTCGAGCTGGAGCTGGTGCGCGGCGCCGTTGCCCACGCGCACGGGGCCGGAGTTCTCGTAGCCGGGGAGCCAGTCCAGTTCGGTCTCGCCGAGCTCGCGCTCGCCCGCGATCCCGTACATGATCTGGAGGTTCTCCGGGTCGCCGGCCACGGCCCGCAGCAGCCAGTCCCGCCAGGCGGAGGCCTCCTCGCGGTAGCCCGTGCGCAGCAGCGAGGAGAGGGTGATGGCGGCGTCGCGCAGCCACGTGTAGCGGTAGTCCCAGTTGCGGACCCCGCCGATCTCCTCAGGGAGAGAGGTGGTGGGGGCGGCGACGATCCCGCCCGTGGGGGCGTACGTGAGGGCCTTGAGGGTGATCAGGGAACGGACCACCGCCTCCCGGTAGGGCCCGTGGTACGTGCAGTGGTCGACCCACTCCCGCCAGAACTCCGAGGTGGCCTCCAGGGCCGCCTCGGCGTCGGGGCACTCGGGGGCGCCCTTGTGGGAGGGCTGCCAGCTGATGGCGAAGGCGACCCGGTCACCGGGGGCGACGGTGAAGTCCGAGTACGTCGTCAGGTCCTTGCCGTAGGTCTGCGCGCGGGTGTCCAGCCACACCGAGTCGGGGCCGGCGACGGCCACGGTGCGCCCGTCGACCTTGTGCACCCACGGCACGATCCGTCCGTAGCTGAAACGCATGCGCAGGGCCGAGCGCATCGGGACGCGTCCGCTGACGCCCTCCACGATGCGGATCAGCTGCGGTGCGTGGTCCTCGCGGGGTGGCATGAAGTCGATGACGCGGACGGTCCCCCGCGGGGTGTCCCACTCCGACTCCAGCACCAGCGAATCGCCGCGGTAGCGCCTGCGCGCGGCCCGCGGGGCCTCCGTACCGGGAGCGAAGGCCGGGCCGATGCGCCAGAACCCGTGTTCCTCGGTGCCCAGAAGGCTCGCGAAGACGGCATGGGAGTCGAAGCGTGGCAGGCAGAGCCAGTCCACCGCCCCGTCCCGGCAGACCAGCGCCGCGGTCTGCATGTCCCCGATCAGTGCGTAATCCTCGATGCGCCCGGACACGTTGCTCTCCAGTCGAACGGCCACGTCCGCCCCGTAGGGCGCTTGCAATGCGCTGTCGCGCGGTCTCCTGTGCGCAGGGATCCCCGCGTCGAGTCCTAGATTGCCGGAACGGGCGAGGTTACGCCGTTTGCCGGACTGCTCGGCGGCGATGTGCAGCGGTATCCGAGCAGGGTATGACGGCACCCTAGTGATCTCCTTAAGTCCTGGGACAATGTGACTCGGCTGAACGGGTGACCTGGGAGAACGCCCTCGTCGGGGCGGGTCCGAGGCCCCCGGGAAGCGTGCCGCGCCGCGCGCCCGGAGGCGGACCGTCCCGGGCGCTGATAGGCTGGTACCCCGTGGACCGGTGGTCTGCCTGTGCGAATCAGGAGCCCCGAAACCGCAGCTTCGGCGCCCCCTGAGACCCCTCCGGATCTCCGCGGAACGGCGCCGGACGCACCTCACCTCGCGACCACGGGAGCCCCCTCTTGGCGATGCCGCCCAAATCCATGACGACCAAGCACATCTTCGTCACCGGGGGTGTCGCTTCGTCCCTCGGCAAGGGGCTGACGGCCTCCAGCCTGGGTGCGCTGCTGAAGGCGCGCGGCCTGCGGGTCACGATGCAGAAGCTCGACCCGTACCTGAACGTCGACCCCGGCACGATGAACCCGTTCCAGCACGGCGAGGTGTTCGTCACCAACGACGGCGCCGAGACCGACCTGGACATCGGCCACTACGAGCGCTTCCTCGACGTCGACCTCGACGGCTCGGCGAACGTGACGACCGGCCAGGTCTACAACACGGTCATCGCCAAGGAGCGCCGCGGCGAGTACCTCGGTGACACCGTGCAGGTCATCCCGCACATCACCAACGAGATCAAGCACCGCATCCGCCGCATGGCGACCGAGGACGTTGACGTCGTCATCACCGAGGTCGGCGGCACGGTCGGCGACATCGAGTCGCTGCCGTTCCTGGAGACCGTCCGCCAGGTCCGCCACGAGGTCGGCCGCGACAACGTCTTCGTCGTGCACATCTCGCTGCTGCCCTACATCGGCCCCTCGGGCGAGCTGAAGACCAAGCCGACCCAGCACTCCGTCGCCGCCCTGCGCAACATCGGCATCCAGCCCGACGCCATCGTGCTGCGCGCCGACCGCGACGTCCCCACCTCCATCAAGCGCAAGATCTCGCTGATGTGCGACGTCGACGAGGCGGCCGTGGTCGCGGCCATCGACGCCAAGTCGATCTACGACATCCCCAAGGTGCTGCACACCGAGGGCCTCGACGCCTACGTCGTGCGCAAGCTCGACCTGCCGTTCCGCGACGTCGACTGGACGGTGTGGGAGGACCTGCTGGACCGGGTCCACAACCCCGACCACGAGGTCAAGGTCGCGCTCGTCGGCAAGTACATCGACCTGCCCGACGCCTACCTTTCGGTGACCGAGGCGCTGCGCGCCGGCGGTTTCGCCAACAAGGCGCGCGTGCAGATCAAGTGGGTCACCTCCGACGACTGCAAGACCCCGGCCGGTGCCGCGGCGCAGCTGTCCGACGTCGACGCGATCTGCGTGCCCGGCGGGTTCGGTGACCGCGGCGTGAACGGCAAGGTCGGCGCGATCACCTACGCCCGCGAGAACCGGATCCCGCTGCTCGGCCTGTGCCTGGGCCTGCAGTGCGTGGTCATCGAGGCCGCGCGCAGCCTGGCGGGCATCGAGGACGCGAACTCCACCGAGTTCGACGCCTCCACCGCCAACCCGGTGATCTCCACGATGGAGGAGCAGCTGGCCTTCGTCGAGGGCGCGGGCGACCTGGGCGGCACCATGCGTCTGGGCATGTACCCGGCCAAGCTCGCCGAGGGTTCGATCGTGCGCGAGGTGTACGGGGACCAGGCGTACGTGGACGAGCGTCACCGCCACCGCTACGAGGTCAACAACGCCTACCGCTCCGAGCTGGAGAAGAAGGCCGGCCTGGTCTTCTCGGGCACCTCCCCGGACAACAAGCTCGTCGAGTACGTCGAGTACCCGCGCGAGGTCCACCCCTACCTGGTGGCCACCCAGGCCCACCCGGAGCTCCGCTCCCGCCCGACGCGGCCGCACCCCCTCTTCGCCGGTCTGGTCAAGGCCGCCGTGGAGCGTCAGCAGTCCGCGAAGTGACGTGAGCGCCTGAGCGCATAACGTAGGCAGCCGGGGTACGGAAGATCCGTACCCCGGCTGTCGCGCGTTGTGGAGGGCACGGTTCATGGGGATCAGCGATACGTCGGAGTCCTGGGAGACGCTGTCGACCCGGCGGCCCTTCCAGGGCGCCAAGACCGCCGTCGACTCCGACGAGGTGCGGATGCCGGACGGCTCGGTGGCCCGCCGGGACTACCAGGTCCACCCCGGTTCGGTGTGCGTGGTCGCCCTGGACGAGGAGGCGGGCCGGGTCCTGGTGCTGAGCCAGTACCGCCACCCGGTGCGGCGCCGGCTGTGGGAGCTGCCCGCCGGGCTGCTGGACGTGCCGGGGGAGAACCCGCTGGAGGCGGCGCGGCGCGAGCTGTACGAGGAGGCGCACCTCGCGGCCGACGACTGGCGGGTGCTCGTCGACTTCCACCCCTCCCCGGGCGGCTCGGACGAGGCGGTCCGGGTGTTCCTCGCGCGCGGCGTGTCGGAGGCCGAGGGGGAGCGGTACGGGGAGACCGACTCCGAGGAGGCCGACATGGAGGTGGCCTGGGTGGCCCTGGACGAGCTGGTGGACGGGGCCCTGGCGGGCGAGCTGGGCAACGCCGCGCTGGTGGTCGGCGTCCTGGCCCTGAAGGCGGCGCTGACGCGCGACGGTGGTCCGGACGCGCTGCGGCCGGCCCTCGCGCCCTGGCCGGCCCGCCCCTACGAGGCCTCGTAGGGCCCGCCGTCGAACGCCCAGGCCGCCCCGGACCTCCGGGCGGCGACGGGGTTCGACGACGGGCACCGGGGCCCGCGCACAACCTCCGGGACCGGCCCCCGCGGGCCGCGGCGGCGCGGACCGGCCGGGGGCGTCCGGGCGGTGCCCGGAGGGTGTGCGGGACACCTCCGGAGGGCTTCCGGACGCCTTCCGGAGGGCTTCCGGGGGACCTTCGGGTGAAAAGGTGACCATCTGCTGATCCGATCGGGGGATCTGTCCGCCACGCTCCACACGGGCCGTCGCTCTGCGTGAACTACGCTCGGCAACCCGGAGGCAGGGAGAGGAGCGGATCCGTGACGGATTTCGTCGGGCGGCGGCGTGAGCTCAAGGAGCTGCGCGAGGACATCGCACGGACCGGGCTCGACACCCTTTCGGGCCGCAAGGCCAAGGCGCCCCGGGCCCGGGTGCTGCTCATCGCGGGCCGACCCGGCTCCGGACGCACCGCCCTGGCCGAGGCGCTGGTGCGCGAGGTCGCCGACGAGTACCCCGACGGGCTCGTCCGGGTACGGCTGACCGCCCCCGGTGGCGACACCCTCCCCACCGACCGGGCCGTGCGCACCCTCCTGGAGGGGCTCGGCCGACCGACCCCGCCGGGGGCCGCCGAGGACGACCTGAGCGCCGCGCTGCGCGAGGCCGTGGCGGGGCGGCGCGTCATCCTGCTCGTCGACGACGCCGCCGACCCGTACCAGGTCGACGCGCTGCTCCCGGACACCCCCGAATGCCTGGTCGTCGTCACCGCGGAGGGCCCGCTCACCGGGATCCCGGACGTCCGCCCGTGCACCCTCGGCGGACTGGACACCCCCTCCGCCGTGGCCCTGCTCGGCCGCCTCATCGGCGACACCCGCGTCACCGTCGACCCGCGCGCCGCCGAGGGACTCGCCGAGGCCTGCGGGGGAGCGCCCGCCGCGCTCGCGCTCGCCGGCGGCTGGCTCGCGGCGCACCCCAAGGCCGCCGTCGCCGACGTCGCCAAGCAGCTCCACGACATGCCCTCCGGCGTCCACGGCCCCCTCGGCCGCGCCTTCCGGCTCGTCTACGAGTCCCTGCCGCAGCCGGCCCAGCGCACCCTGAGGCTGCTGCCGCTGGCCCCCGCCGGGATCCTCGACTCGCACACCGCCTCGGCCCTCGCGGGCTGCTCGGTGGCCGCCGCGCAGTCCACCCTGGAGGACTTCGCGGGGCTGGGCCTCGTCCGGCACGCCCACGACGGCATGTTCCTGCTGCCGGGCTGCCTCGCGCCGCTGCTCCAGAGCCTGCTGGAGACCAAGGAGCGGCCCGCCGAGGTCGAGCTCGCCCGGGCCAGGATGCTGGAGCGCACGGTACGCCTGCTGACCTCCTGCCGGGCCATGGCGGAGACCGACGAGGACCCGGGCATCGGCGGGCCCGAGAAGCTGGACGGCCTGCCGCGCGCCCTGCGCTTCCCCGACCGGCGGGCCGCCGCCACCTGGCTCGACACCCGACTGCCCGCGCTGACCGGCGCCGCCACGCTGGCCGTGGCCGACGGCGGGCTGGACACCCTGGCCCGCCGGCTGGTCGCGGCCCTGGTCCGGGCCCTGGCCGCGCACCGCGGCACCGAGGCCGCCGCCCCGGAGCTCTACGGGCTGCACCGGCTCGTCCTCGACGTGGCCGAGCGGCGCGACCTGCCCCGCGAGCAGGCCGCCGCACTGCTGAACCTGGCCGACCTGGACGCCGCGACCGGGCGGACCCGTGAGGCGCTGGAGCGCTACCGGGCGGCGCTGGTCGCGGGGAAGGCGGCCCGGGACCCTTACGCGACGGGCCGCGCGATGGAATCCGTAGGCGGTGCCTACCAGGAGCTGGCGGACTGGCCCCGGGCCTCCGACTGGTTCGGGCGGGCGCTGTCGCACGCGCTGGCGCGCGGGGAGCGCGCCGACGAGGCCCGCCTCTACGGCCGGCTGGGCAACGTGCACACCTACGCGGGCCGCTACGGCGAGGCGCTGCGCGCCTGGCGCGCGGCCGCCGCGGGGTACCGCAAGCTCGCCGATGTCCCGGGACAGGCCAAGGCGTTGAGCGAGATGGCCCGGGTCCAGGAGTACGCCGGGCGGCCCGAGGAATCCCTGCACACCTGCCGGGAGGCGATCGAGCTGGCGCGCAGGGCCGGCGACCTGCGGCTTCAGGCCGCGCTCCAGGTCCGCCTCGCCGACACGTTGGACCGGCTCGGGGATCCGGCGGCTGCGAGGCTGCACCGGTCCGCAGCCGACAGATTGCTGGGAGACGACCCCGCAGCCTGCGAAATCCGTAGTACTTCCGACTGAGATTATTCGTTTGCAAGGCTAGACAGCGAGTCATCCTTCATTAGACTGGGTTCACCGCGGCATCCCGTGGTGCATCCCGTTGCGCGTTCTTGTGGGCGGGTATGTATGGAAGTGCCCCCGTTTTTCCCCCTGAGTCAAGGACCGTGATCGACGATGAAGGTCGGCATCCCCCGCGAGGTCAAGAACAACGAGTTCCGGGTCGCCATCACGCCCGCCGGCGTGCATGAGCTGGTCCGAAACGGCCACCAGGTCTTCGTCGAGCAGAACGCCGGTGTGGGCTCCTCGATCACGGACGCCGAGTACGTCGCCGCCGGCGCCGAGATCCTCGGCACCGCCGACGAGGTCTGGGCCACCGCGGACCTGCTGCTCAAGGTCAAGGAGCCGATCGCGGAGGAGTACCACCGCCTCCGCAAGGACCAGACCCTCTTCACCTACCTGCACCTCGCGGCCTCCCGCGAGTGCACGGACGCCCTCCTGGAGTCCGGCACCACCGCCATCGCGTACGAGACGGTCGAGCTCGCCAACCGCGCGCTGCCGCTGCTCGCCCCGATGTCCGAGGTCGCGGGCCGCCTGGCCCCCCAGGTCGGCGCCTACCACCTGATGCGCTCGGCCGGCGGCCGCGGCGTCCTGCCCGGCGGCGTCCCCGGCACCCACGCCGGCGAGTGCGTGGTCATCGGCGGCGGCGTCTCCGGCTGGAACGCCGCGCAGATCGCCATCGGCATGGGCTTCCACGTGACCCTGCTCGACCGCGACATCAACAAGCTCCGCGAGGCCGACAAGATCTTCGGCACGAAGATCAAGACGATCGTCTCCAACGCCTACGAGCTGGAGAAGGCGGTCATCGAGGCCGACCTCGTCATCGGCGCGGTGCTGATTCCGGGTGCGAAGGCCCCGAAGCTGGTCACCAACGAGCTCGTCGCCAAGATGAAGCCCGGAAGTGTCCTTGTCGACATTGCGATCGACCAGGGCGGCTGCTTCGAGGACTCCCGTCCGACCACCCACGCCGAGCCGACCTTCCAGGTCCACAACTCGGTCTTCTACTGCGTCGCCAACATGCCGGGCGCGGTGCCGAACACCTCCACCTACGCGCTCACCAACGCGACCCTGCCCTACATCGTGCAGCTCGCGAACCTCGGCTGGGTCGAGGCGCTGCGTCGCGACCCGGCCCTGGCGCTGGGCCTCAACACCCATGACGGCCAGGTCGTTTACGGTCCGGTCGCCGAGGCCCACGGCCTCGCCACCCTGGAGCTGAGCACCCTCCTCGGCTGAACCGTCAACGATTGACGTCAATCTCACGTATCCGGCCGGACCTTGCCCGCAAGGTCCGGCCGGCCGCGTTCGCGGGCCGGCCGTCGACCCGGCTCAACTCGCCTCGAACGTAACCCTTTAACCCTTTCGCACACCCGCGAAACTTCGCGGTGACGGCTCGGACGCCCTTGACAGAGTGGTGTTCGCTTGCCGACACATCGTGCCGGGTCCGGTGGATTGTGTTGCCGCTGGACGGTGACACGCCATAGAGTCGCCAACCGTCGGCATGGTGCAACGCTGACCTATCGATAAGTGTCCTGGTCACGTCCGAGGAGGTAAGACGACTTGTGAATGAGTCGACATTTGCTCCTGGAGGTGGTCGAGCAGGGACGCCTGAGCGAGGTCAAGGACCCGCCGGGCTCGAAGCCGTCGGCTCCGTCGCAGTCCGCACCTTCGCAAACCACCAGCACATGACGACGCCCCAAAAGAGCATGGACGGCCTAGACGTGAACTCCAGGGCCGGCGACCCGAGCGGCGATACGCCCACGGGTTTCGCCGACTACGAAAACCTGCCCGAAGGGCACTTCTACGACCCGGACGCGGAGTACGAACCGGACCCCGAGTACGCGGCCACCCTCGCCCCCGACGCTGCCCGCCAGCGCCGTGAGCGGATCGGCCCGACCGGACGCCCGCTGCCGTACTTCCCGATCCCGGGTCCGCTGACCGATCACGGTCCGGCGAAGATCATCGCGATGTGCAACCAGAAGGGCGGCGTGGGCAAGACCACGTCGACCATCAACCTGGGCGCCGCACTCGCCGAGTACGGGCGCCGCGTGCTGCTCGTCGACTTCGACCCCCAGGGCGCCCTGTCCGTGGGCCTCGGGGTCAACCCGATGGAACTCGACCTGACGGTCTACAACCTGCTCATGGAGCGGGGCATGTCGGCCGACGAGGTGCTGCTCAAGACAGCGGTCCCCAACATGGACCTGCTGCCGAGCAACATCGACCTGTCCGCCGCAGAGGTGCAGTTGGTCAGCGAGGTCGCGCGCGAGTCGACGCTCCAGCGGGCCCTGAAGCCCCTGATGGCCGACTACGACTACATCGTGATCGACTGTCAGCCCTCGCTGGGCCTGCTGACCGTGAACGCCCTGACGGCCGCTCACAAGGTCATCGTGCCCCTGGAATGCGAGTTCTTCGCCCTGCGCGGCGTGGCGCTGCTGACCGAGACCATCGAGAAGGTGCAGGAGCGGCTCAACCCGGAGTTGGAGCTCGACGGCATCCTCGCCACGATGTACGACTCCCGTACGGTGCACAGCCGCGAGGTGCTGGCGCGCGTCGTCGAGGCCTTCGACGACCACGTCTACCACACGGTCATCGGGCGCACGGTCCGCTTCCCGGAGACCACGGTCGCCGGCGAGCCGATCACCACGTACGCCTCCAACTCCGTCGGTGCCGCCGCCTACCGCCAGCTGGCCAGGGAGGTGCTCGCCCGGTGTCCCGCCGAGTGAGTCTGCCCGGAGCCGACGAACTGTTCCGTACGACCGGGGGGACGGCCCTCCAGTCGTCCTCGCCCCGGCGGGGCGGCGACGAGGCGCCGGCCGGCGGTGCGGAGCACGCGGCGGGCCCGGCGGACGGCACGGCCAGGACCACGGGCGACGGTCGGGTCCGGGAGGCGGGCGATCCCGGCGTGGGCCCGCAGCGCAGGGCGCAGGAAGGTTCTGCCACCGGCGCCGGGGGCACCGCGCCCCGTTCCGCCAAGGGGCAGGGCCGGGGCGCCAACCGGAGGCCCAGCGGGCGCGAGCGGCACGACGAGAAGATCACGGTCTACGTCTCCGCCGAGGAACTCATGGACCTCGAACACGCCCGGCTCGTCCTGCGCGGGGAGCACGGTCTCGCGGTCGACCGGGGCCGCATCGTCCGCGAGGCGGTCGCGGTGGTCCTCGCGGACCTGGAGTCCCGCGGCGACGCGAGCATCCTGGTCCGCCGCCTGCGCGGCCGCTGATCCGGTCCGATCGGCGGGACGCCCCGCGGGCCGTGCCCCGGACCATGTCGGGCCCGCCGATCCGACCTGATCCGAACGGCACGCCCTAGGCTGCGTCCCGGGCGCCGGTCGGCGCCCCGCGGGCCCCGACGGGCCGCGCAGCCGCCCCCGCACCACCCTGGACCCCGATGCCCCCGAACGACGACGCAGCCCCCCGACCGGTCCGCCGGAGCCTGGGGCGCGGCCCGGGAGCGGCGGTACGGGGCCCTGTGGGGCCGTCGGGCACGGCGGTGGAGGAAGAGCCCCGCGAGGCGGCTGCGGAGCCACAGGCGGCCACAGGGCCCCCCGGGGCGGCTCTCCCGGATCCGGTGCGACCGGTGACGACGCCCGAGGCGGCTCCGGCGGCCCGCCCCGAGGCGATTCCCGCACCGGCGCCCGTCGTGGAGGCCGCGCCGCGGCCGGCGACGGCGGAGGCTGCGGCGGCGCGCGCCGGGGATGCCTCGGGTCCCGGGGTCGGCGACGGGCGGTTCACGTTGCGGCTGGACAACTTCGAGGGCCCCTTCGACCTCCTGCTCCAGCTCATCTCCCGGCACCGGCTCGACGTGACCGAGGTGGCCCTGTCCAAGGTGACCGACGAGTTCATGGCCCACATCCGGGCCATGGGCCCCGACTGGGACCTCGACCAGACCACCGAGTTCCTGGTCGTCGCCGCCACGCTCCTCGACCTGAAGGCCGCCCGGCTGCTGCCCGCCGCCGAGGTCGAGGACGAGGCCGACCTCGCCCTGCTGGAGGCCCGGGACCTGCTCTTCGCCCGCCTGCTCCAGTACCGGGCGTACAAGCAGGTCGCCGCGATCTTCGAGGCCCGGGCCGAGGACGAGGGGCGCCGCCGGCCCCGCACCGTCGGCCTGGATCCGCACCACGCCGCACTGCTGCCCGAGGTGATCCTCGGCCTCGGCCCCGAGGCCTTCGCCCGCCTCGCCGCCCGCGCCCTGCAACCCAAGGCGCAGCCGCAGGTCTACGTCGACCACATCCACGCCCCGCTCGTCAGCGTGCGGGAGCAGGCCGGTCTCGTCGTACGGCTGCTCAAGGCCCGGGGCGAGGCCCGCTTCGAGGAGCTCGTCGAGGACGCCCCGGACACCCTGACGGTCGTCGCCCGCTTCCTGGCCCTCCTGGAGCTCTACCGGGAGAAGGCGGTGGCCCTGGACCAGGAGGAGGCGCTGGGGACGCTCACGGTGCGCTGGAGCGGCGGGGACGGCGACGGGATGCCGAAGATCACCGACGAGTTCGACCAGGTCGTGGAGGCGAGCGAATGACGACAGGGGAGCCGACCCTCAAGGGCGCGCTGGAGGCCGTCCTGATGGTCGTCGACGAGCCGGCGACGGTGGACCACCTCGCCCAGGTGTTGGAACGCGCGCCGCGCGAGGTCGCCGGGGCGCTGGCCGAGCTGGCCGACGAGTACACCGCCCAGGGCCGCGGCTTCGAGCTGCGCCAGGTCGCCGGCGGCTGGCGCTTCTACACCCGCCCCGCGTACGCGGCGGCCGTCGAGGCATTCGTCCTGGACGGCCGGCAGGCCCGTCTCACCCAGGCGGCCCTGGAGACCCTGGCGGTCGTCGCGTACCGCCAGCCGGTGAGCCGATCGCGGCTCTCGGCGGTGCGCGGGGTCAACTGCGACGGGGTCGTGCGGACCCTCCTCCAGCGCGGTCTGGTCGCCGAGGCGGGCACGGAACCCGAAACAGGTGCGATCCTGTACAGGACGACGAACTACTTTCTGGAGCGGATGGGCCTGCGCGGCCTGGACGAGCTCCCGGAGCTCGCGCCCTTCCTCCCCGAGGCGGACGCGATCGAAGCCGAGACGCAAGAAGGTGTGCCGTCGTTCGATCCGGACTCACCGGACACTGACGTAGACGACGACAAGACGACGGAACTTTGATGCGAAGCAGCGGCAACGGCAACGGTGGCGGCAACAGGAACAGCGGCGGCGGTGGCGGCGGACGGGGCAACTCCCGCGGCGCCTCCTCCTCCGGCGGCGGCTACCGCGGCGGCTCCGGCGGTGGTTCCCGCGGCGGCAGCGGCTCCGGCGGTGGTTCCCGCGGGGGCAGCGGCAGCGGCGGCGGCTCCCGCGGGGGTTACCAGGGCGGGGGCGGCTACCAGGGCGGCGGCTCCGACCGCGACCGTGACCGGGACCGTCCGGCGCCGCGCATCCGCAAGCCCCGTCCCGAGGAGCGTCTGTACGACGTCGGCCCCGAGGGCGAGCGCAGCGGCCGCAGCGGCCCCAAGGCCGGCGGTGGCGGCGCCCGCGGCGCGGCCGCGCGCGGTGGCGCCAAGGGCGGCCCCAAGACCTCCAGGACCCCCGGCATCGGCGGCGCGGGCGGCCCGCGCAGCGGTCCGGGCAGCCGCAGCGGCCAGTCCCGCCCCCGCGAGCTGGACGCGCGCATCGAGGAGCGCGTGCGCGACCGGTACACCGACAAGCCCGTGATCAAGACCCCGAAGACCTTCCCGGGCGCGGAGGAGGAGGGCGAACGCCTCCAGAAGGTCCTCGCCCGCGCCGGCATGGGTTCGCGGCGCGCGTGCGAGGAGCTCATCGAGCAGGCCCGGGTCGAGGTCAACGGCGAGATCGTGCTGTCGCAGGGCAAGCGCGTGCAGCCCAAGGACGAGATCAAGGTGGACGGTCTGACCGTCGCCACCCAGTCGTACCTGTTCTTCGCGCTGAACAAGCCGGCCGGCGTCGTCTCGACCATGGAGGACCCGGACGGCCGCCAGTGCCTGGGCGACTACGTCACCAACCGCGAGACCCGCCTCTTCCACGTCGGCCGCCTCGACACCGAGACGGAGGGCATCATCCTCCTCACCAACCACGGTGAGCTGGCCCACCGCCTCACGCACCCGAAGTACGGCGTGAAGAAGACCTACGTCGCCGCCATCACGGGCTCCCTGCCGCGCGACATCGGCAAGCGCCTGAAGGACGGCATCGAGCTGGAGGACGGTTGGGCGCGCGCCGACCACTTCCGCGTCGTGGACCAGGTCGGCAAGAACTACCTGGTCGAGGTGACCCTCCACGAGGGCCGCAAGCACATCGTGCGCCGGATGCTGGCCGAGGCCGGCTTCCCCGTCGAGAAGCTGGTGCGGACCTCCTTCGGTCCCATCGAGCTCGGTGACCAGAAGTCCGGCTGGCTGCGCCGCCTGACCAACACCGAGGTCGGCATGCTCATGCGCGAGGTCGGCCTGTAGTCACCCGGCCCCATCGAGCGGAAGAGCCCGCGACGCCACAGGCGTCGCGGGCTTTTCGCTTGTCCGGGACCCGCTCCCGTGTTTATAGTCAGGTTGACTATTAAAGGGCGGGGAGGTCCACATGGGCTGGAGTACGAGCTGGACCGAGGTCCTCGGCTTCGCCACCGGCGCGGTGTGCGTCTGGCTGGTGGCCCGGCAGCACCTCGCGAACTGGCCGATCGGCATCGCCAACAACATCTTCTTCATCGTGCTGTTCACCCAGGCCGGCCTGTACGCCGACGCCGGTCTGCAGATCGTCTTCATCGCCCTCGCCGCGTACGGCTGGTGGTCCTGGACCCACGGGGGTGGACCGGGAACCACCGGAGCCCTGCCGGTGCGGCGCACCACGCGCACCGAATGGGCCTGGCTGCTCGTGGCGGGGGCGGTGGGGGTCGCCGCCCTCACCCTCCTGCTGGACCGCGTCAGCGACTCCACCGTCCCCTTCTGGGACGCGCTCACCACCGGACTCTCCCTGACCGCCACCTACGGGCAGTGCCGCAAGCTCCTGGAGTCCTGGTGGCTGTGGATCGCCGCCGACCTCGTCTACATCCCGCTGTACGTCTCCAAGGGCCTCCACCTCACCGCCGTCCTCTACGTCGGCTTCCTCGCCCTGTGCGTCGCCGGCCTCGTCGGCTGGCGGCGTACGCTCCCGGCCGGGGCGGCCCGGACCGACAGCCCGGCGGTGACCGCGTGAGCGCCCCGGACCGGGGCCGGCGCCACGGCCACGGGCTGGTGCTCGGCAAGTTCTACCCGCCGCACGCCGGCCACCACCACCTGGTGCGCACCGCCCAGGACCAGTGCGAGCGGCTCACCGTGCTGGTGTGCGCCGCCTCCGTGGAGTCCGTCCCCCTCGCCGAACGGGTCGCCTGGATGCGCGAGGCGCACCCCGGGGCGCGGGTGGTCGGCGCGGTCGACGACATCCCCGTCGACCTCCACGACCCCGAGATCTGGGAGGCCCACATGGAGATCTTCAGGGCGGCCGTGGGCCGACGCGTCGACGCCGTCTTCACCTCCGAGGAGTACGGCGGCGAACTCGCCCGCCGCTTCGGCGCCGCCGAGGTCTGCGTGGACCCCGCCCGCGAACTGTTCCCCGTGTCCGGCACGGCCGTCCGCGCCGACCCGATCGCCTGCTGGGAGTTCCTCGGGCCCGCCGTCCGCGCCGCCCTGACCCGGCGGGTCGTCGTACTCGGCGCCGAGTCCACCGGCACCACCACCCTCTCGCGCGACCTCGCCGCCCACTACCGCGGCCGGGGCGGCGTCTGGGCGAAGACCGGGTGGGTCGCCGAGTACGGGCGCCGCCACTCCGAGGAGAAGCTCGCCGCGGCCCGCGCGGCCGACCCGACGGCCTCCTGGAGCGACGTCTCCTTCACCTCCGCGGAGTTCACCACGATCGCCCGCCGCCAGGACGAGGACGAGGAGCGGGCCGCCCGCACCGGCTCACCCGTGCTGTTCTGCGACACCGACTCCTTCGCCACCGGCGTCTGGCACGAGCGCTACCTGGGCGGCCGCCGGCGCGAGGTCGAGGAGATCGCCGAAGCGACCCGCCGCGACCTCTACCTGCTGACCGACGACGCCGACGTCCCCTTCGAGGACGACGGCCTGCGCGACGCCCCCGGGCTCAGACCCTGGATGACCCGACGGTTCCGCGAGCGGCTCGCCGAGACCGACCGGCGCCACCTCGTCCTCACCGGCGACCGACGGACCCGCCTGGAGACGGCCGTCGCGGCCGTCGACGGCCTCCTCGCCGAGGGATGGCACTTCGCCGCCCCGCTGCCGGAGCGCCGGTGAACGCCGCGCCCGCGAGCGGGCCCCCGCCGGGCTACGACCCGTCCGCCTTCGCGCCGTTCGCGGTGACCGTCGACCTCGCCGTCCTCACCGTCCGCGCGGCAGCCCTGCACGTCCTGCTGATCCGGCGCGCCCAGGCCCCGTACGCCGGCGCCTGGGCGCTGCCCGGCGGCTTCGTCCTGCCCCGGGAGTCCGCCGAGACCGCGGCCCGCCGCGAACTGGCCGAGGAGACCGGCCTGCCGCCCGAACTCGTCGGCTCCCTGCACCTGGAGCAGCTGCGCACCTACAGCGAACCGGACCGCGACCCCCGGATGCGGGTGGTGTCCGTCGCCTTCACCGCACTCGTCCCCGACATGCCCGAACCCGCCCGCGACGGCGGCGGGGACGCCGACCGGGCCCGGTGGGTTCCCGTCGCGGGGACGGGACCGCTCGCCTTCGACCACGCGGCGATCCTGGCCGACGCCCGGCAGCGGGTCGGCGCCAAGCTGGAGTACACCTGCCTGGCCACCGCCTTCTGCCCGCCCGAATTCACCCTCGGCGAGCTCCAGGCCGTCTACGAGACCGTCTGGGACACCGCCCTGGACCGCCCCAACTTCCGCCGCAAGGTCCTCGCCACCCCCGGGTTCGTCGAGGCCGTGCCCGGCGCCGCCCGCCTCACCGGCGGCCGGGGCAAACCCGCCGCGCTCCACCGGGCCGGGCCGGCGACCACCCTGCACCCGCCCCTGCTGCGCCCCACGCTCCGCACCCCCCGCTCCACGGAAGGACCCACGAGATGACCACGACCGCCAAACGGCCGGCGACGGGCGCCCTCCTCGGCCTGGCCCTGGGTGACGCCCTCGGCTTCCCGACGGAGTTCAACGACGTCCCCTCGATCCTCGCCAAGACCGGACCCTGGCGGGAGATGAGGCTGCCGCGCCCGGCGATCGTCACCGACGACACCCAGATGACCCTCGCCCTCGCGCGCGGCATACGCACCGCCGGGGAACGCGGCCCGATCGCCCCGCTGCGCCTGGCCCGCCCGGTCCGCGAGGAGTTCGTCGACTGGTACCACTCCCCGGAGAACAACCGCGCCCCCGGCAACACCTGCCTCCAGGCCTGCTCCCTGCTGGACCGGCCCGAACTCGACTGGCGCGACGCCAGCCGCATCGGCTCCAAGGGCTGCGGCGCCAACATGCGGGTCGTCCCCGTCGGCCTCGTCCCCGGCTGGACCGAGACCGAACGCGCGGGCGCCGCCCAACTCCAGGCGGCCCTGACCCACGGCCACCCCACCGCCCTCGCCGCCTCCGACCTCACCGCCCGGGCCGTGTACCTGCTGGCCCGCGGCACCGAGGTGACCGGCCTGGTCGGACAGCTGCGCTCGTACGCCCTGGAGAACCGCACCCGCTACCACGAGACCTGGCTCGGCGACCTGTGGCAGCGCACGGCCTCCGACGCCACCGAGACCTCCTTCATGGCCCGGGGCTGGGACGAATGCCTCGGGGTCCTCGACCGGCTCGCCGCGGCCCTGCGCGACCCGTCCCCGGAGACCGACCCCTGCCTGACGACGGGCGAGGGCTGGATCGCCGAGGAGGCCCTCGCCACCGCCCTCCAGTGCTTCCTGCTCTTCCCGGACGAGCCCCTCCTCGCCCTGCGCCGCGCCGCCTGCACGGCCGGGGACTCCGACTCGATCGCCTGCCTCGCCGGCGCCTTCGCGGGCGCCCACCTCGGCGCCGACGTCTGGCCCCGCGACTGGGAGGGCCGCATCGAATACCGCGAGGAGCTCCTCTCCTTCGGCGCCCTGTGGGACGCCGTGGTCTGACCCCGCCGGGGCTTACGCGCGGTCGGCCGAGGTGCGGTCGGCCGAGGCGCGGCGGGCGCGTACGAGGAAGTCCTCGACGCGGGCGCGGTCCGGCTCCGCGGGCAGGGGGGAGCCGGCGAGGGCGGCGTCCGTCTCCTCCGTGAGGCGGGTCATCCAGGCGTCGACCTCCTCCCACGTCAGCTCGCCCCGCCTGACCGCCAGCAGCCGGTCGCGGTCGGCCCCCGCGTCGAGCGTGAGCCGGCCCGTGCGCAGCAGGTCGCGGCAGGACCCCAGCAGACGCAGCAGGTGCATGGCGTGCTTCCAGCGCGGGCCGCCGTGCAGGCGGACGTCCGCGAGGAGCTTGCCGTGCTGGGAGGCGGCGTAACGGCCGAAGCTGACGTGGGCCCGGCGGGAGAGGAACGCCCCGCGCAGCGACAGCAGTTCCTCGCCCACCGGGGACGTCCGTTCCACCAGGGGGGAGTGCAGGCACTCCAGGATGTTCGGATTGGCGCGCAGGGCCAGATCGCAGAAGCGCTCCAGCTCCCAGGAGAACTCCTCGTCCCGGGGCCCCTCCACATGCGTCGGCGGCTTCTCGAAGCGCCAGAAGAGGGGGGTGGGGGCGAGGTAGACACCGCGCCGGTCGGTGTCGCTCGTCTCCGTCGCCAGGCCGAAGGCGCGGGAGCCCATCACGCAGGAGTAGATCGTGTGGTCCCGTACCAGGGTGAGGTCGTCCATCCCGGGAGCCTAGGGGGCCGTCCTCCGGTCAGGCGAGCGAAATCCCGCCGTCGGGGGCCACGGTGATCTGCTTCTCGGGCAGCGCGCGGGTGGCCGGGCCCTTGACGACGGCGCCGTCCGTCACCTTGAAGCGGCTGCCGTGGCAGGGGCAGTCGATGGTGCCGTCCGCGACCTTGTCGACCAGGCAACCGGAGTGCGTGCAGACCGCGCTGAAGCCGCGGAACTCCCCGGCCGTCGGCTGCGTCACGACCACCTTCTCCTTCTTCAGGACCACCCCGCCGCCGACCGGCACGGTCGAGGACTTCAGCAGGGCCTCGGCCGCCCCGGCGGGGGCGCCGGCGGAGGACGCGGCGGAGGGGGTGGCGGCGCCGGACTCGGCGGCGGGGGACTGCCCGCCCCCGCCGCCGCAGGCGGCGAGCGTGCCGCCCGCCAGGGCCGCCGCCCCCGCCGCCAGCACCGTGCGCCGGGCGGTGGGCGTGGGATCGCTCGTACGGGTCGACTCGGTCATGGAGACTCCTTGCCTGTTCGCCAGGATGGCGAGGAGCATCCTGGCGCGTGGCGGGCCCCGGGTGAAGCCCGCCACACCGTGTCACCCCGCGACCGGCCACGGGACCAGGTCCGTCGGGCCGCCGGGGGTGCGTACCACCTCCCACACGCGCACCACCGCGTCCCGGTTCAACGGCCCGTACACGTGCGGGTAGCGGCCGTCCGTCCCCTCCGCCCGACGGACCTCCGCCGTCAGCGCCGCCTCGTCCAGTTCCACGGCGAGCAGGGTGCCCGGGGTGGCGGCGTAGTGGGCCTCGACGACGGCGCGCACGGTCGCGCGGTCCGCCGAGCAGTGCGTGAACCCCTCGGAGACGAGCGAGGCCGGGGCGTAGGGACGCTCCGGGTCGGCGGTCCAGTCGGGGAGCGGAACGATGTGGAAGATCATGCCGCCGTTCTACCGCAGCGGTCCGTGAGGGCCGTGCGCCAAGTGGCGGTACGTCCCGATCCGGGTGACATTGTCCGTGTCCCGAAGCCGGGTACGCCGCTGCCCGCGGGGCCCGGTCCTTCTGCGAAAGGCATCACCATGGCGGGTAACGACCTCGGCTCCCTCCTCGGGTCCCTCCTCGGCGGCGGCCAGGGCGGCGGTCAGGGCGGCGCCGGAGGGGGCGGCAACATCCTCGGCGCCCTCCTCGGCGCGCTGATGGGCGGCGCCGGCGGCGCCCAGGCGGGCGGCGGCCCGGCGGCCGGAGCCCAGGCGGCCGGCGGCAACAATCCGCTCGGCGGACTGCTGGACATGCTGACCAAGTCCGGGCTCGCCGACCAGGCCCAGTCCTGGCTCGGCACCGGCGAGAACAAGCCCGTCAGCGGGGAGCAGATCGCCGGAGCGCTGCCGGACGCCACGCTGCGGGAGGTGGCGGAGCAGACGGGCGTCAGCCCCCAGGAGGCCGCCGACCGGATCGCCGACTCGCTGCCGCGGGCCGTGGACAAGCTGAGCCCCTCGGGCGAACTGCCCTCGGGCTCGCTGGAGGACATCATCCGGCAGCAGAAGTTCTAGTCCGTACCCCCACGGGGCCCGGCGGTCGGCCCGAGGGCCGGCCGCCGGGCCCCACCGGTGCACCGGTGGCTACCCTGAGTCAGGACCTGCCGTCACGCGATCACCCTGGAGCACCCCGTGAGAACCGCCGTCGTCATCGGAACCGGACTGATCGGCACCTCGGCGGCGCTCGCCCTGACCGCCCGCGGCATCACCGTCCACCTCGTCGACCACGACGAGGCGCAGGCCCGTACGGCGGCCTCCCTCGGCGCCGGGACGGACGCCGCCCCGGAGTCCAAGGTCGACCTGGCGATCGTGGCCGTACCGCCCGCCCACGTCGCCGCGACGCTGGCGGAGGCCATCGGGCGGGACGCGGCCCGGGCGTACGTGGACGTCGCCAGCGTCAAGGGCGGGCCCCGGCGGGAACTGGCGGCGCTGGGCGCCGACACGACCGCCTACATCGGCACGCACCCGATGGCGGGCAAGGAGCGGTCCGGCCCGCTGGCCGCGACGGCCGACCTCTTCGAGGGAAGGCCCTGGGTGCTGACCCCGACCCGGGACACCGACCACGAGGTCCTCAACCTGGCCCTGGAACTCGTCGCGCTGTGCCGGGCCGTCCCGGTGGTGATGGACGCGGACGCGCACGACCGGGCCGTGGCGCTGGTCTCGCACACCCCGCAGCTCGTGTCGAGCATGGTGGCGGCCCGCCTGGAGGAGGCCGACGAGACGGCGGTGCGGCTGTGCGGCCAGGGCATCCGGGACGTGACGCGCATCGCGGCGTCGGACCCGCGGATGTGGGTGGAGATCCTCTCCGCGAACCCGGGGCCCGTCGCCGACGTGCTCGCGGGCATCGCCGCCGACCTGGACGAGACGGTCGAGGCCCTGCGCGGACTCCAGTCCGCGGACGAGGCGAAGCGGCGCGGCGGGGCCGCCGGCATCGAAGACGTGCTCAGGCGGGGCAACGCGGGCCGCGTCCGGGTCCCCGGCAAGCACGGCGCGGCGCCCATGGCGTACGAGACCGTCGGGGTGTTCATCAGCGACAAGCCGGGCGAGCTGGCCCGGATCTTCGCCGACGCCGGACGGGCCGGGGTCAACATCGAGGACGTGCGGATCGAGCACGCGACGGGCCAGCAGGCCGGTCTGGTGCAGCTGATGGTGGAACCGCGGAGCGTGGCCGTCCTGGAGACCGAGCTGCGCGAACGGGGCTGGGCCCTGCGCCAGCAGTGACCCGGCCCGGGAGGCCCCGGGAGGCCCCGGTCGGGCCCGGCGCAGCGCCCGGCGGGCGGGTTCCGTCGGGCCCCTCCCCGTCCCGGCGGCCGCGGGCGGGACGGGGAGTGGTCCGGGCCCGGTAACCTGGGGAGGGGCGCTATTGGCGCGCCCGCACACTCAGGCGTAACCAGGAAGGTGCCCGCACCGTGGAAACCGCAGCTCCGTCCGCCGTGATCGTCGCCATCGACGGTCCCTCCGGCACGGGCAAGTCCAGCACCTCCAAGGCCGTGGCCGCCAAGCTCGGGCTGCGCTACCTGGACACCGGTGCCCAGTACCGGGCCATCACCTGGTGGATGATCACCAACGGCGTCGACACCGACGACCCGCAGGCCATCGCCCTCGCCGCCGGCAAGCCGGCCATCGTCTCCGGCACCGACCCGGCCGCCCCCACCATCACCGTGGACGGCCTGGACGCCTCCGGTCCGATCCGCACCCAGGAGGTCACCTCCAAGGTCAGCGCCGTCAGCGCCGTCCCCGAGGTGCGTACCCTGATCACCGACCTCCAGCGCTCCATCGCCGCCGAGGCGGCCCAGGAGGCCGCCGGGATCGTGGTCGAGGGCCGGGACATCGGTACGACCGTCCTGCCGGACGCCGACCTCAAGATCTTCCTGACCGCCTCCGCCGAGGCCCGCGCCGCCCGCCGCAACGGCGAACTGCGCGGCAAGGAGGCCGCCGACCTGGCGGCCACCAAGGAGGCGCTGATCAAGCGCGACGCCGCCGACTCCGGCCGCAAGACCTCCCCGCTGGCCAAGGCCGGCGACGCGGTCGAGGTCGACACCACGGACCTCACCCTCGACCAGGTCATCGAGTGCGTCGTCACCCTCGTGGTGGAGCGGCAGGGCCGCGAGGCGCGGAAGCCGGCGGCCCGCCCGTGAGCGAAACGCCCTCCCTCAAGGGTGCGGCGGTCGGCAGACGCATCGGCATCGGCCTCATGTACGGCCTGTGGAAGCCGCGCGTGCTGGGGGCCTGGAAGGTGCCCGCCTCCGGCCCCGTCATCCTGGCCGTGAACCACGCGCACAACATAGACGGCCCCATGGTCATGGGCACCGCGCCGCGTCCGCTGCACTTCCTGATCAAGAAGGAGGCCTACGTGGGCCCCCTCGGGCCCTTCCTGCACGGGATCGGCCAGGTCAAGGTGGACCGCGCGGGCACCGACCGCACCGCCATCACCCGGGCGCTCTCGGTGCTGGAGCGGGGCGGCGCCCTGGGGATCTTCCCCGAGGGCACCCGCGGCGAGGGAGACTTCGCCTCCCTGCGGGCCGGCCTCGCCTACTTCGCCGTGCGCGGCGGCGCCCCCATCGTGCCCGTGGCCGTCCTCGGCAGCACCGAGGCGAAGGGCCGCCTCGTCAAGGGGCTGCCCCCGCTGCGGGGCCGGGTGGACGTCGTCTTCGGCTCCGCCTTCGACGCCGGGGACGGCACGGGACGCCGTACGCGTACCGCGCTGGACGCGGCCACCGTACGCATCCAGGACCGGCTGACCGCCCACCTGGCCGACGCCAAGCGCCTCACCGGCCGCTGAGCGAGACTTGACCCAGTAGTGGAACCGCGCTGCGCGGGTGCCACCGATCACCACGAACGACGAGGAACGGACTTCATGAACGACCAGCACGACCACGGAGCACTTGGCGACGCCGAGTACGCGGAGTTCATGGAGCTCGCCGCGGAGGAAGGCTTCGACCTCGAAGAGGTCGAGGGCGCGCTCGAGGAGGCGAGCGGTGGCCCGCTGCCCGTCCTCGCCGTCGTCGGCCGCCCGAACGTCGGCAAGTCGACCCTGGTGAACCGCATCATCGGCCGCCGCGAGGCCGTCGTCGAGGACAAGCCGGGCGTCACCCGCGACCGCGTCACCTACGAGGCCGAGTGGGCGGGCCGCCGCTTCAAGGTCGTCGACACCGGCGGCTGGGAGCAGGACGTCCTCGGCATCGACGCCTCCGTCGCCGCCCAGGCCGAGTACGCCATCGAGGCCGCCGACGCGGTCGTCTTCGTCGTGGACGCCAAGGTCGGCGCCACCGACACCGACGAGGCCGTCGTCAAGCTGCTGCGCCGCGCCGGCAAGCCCGTCGTGCTGTGCGCCAACAAGGTCGACGGCCAGAGCGGCGAGGCCGACGCGGCCGCCCTGTGGTCCCTGGGCCTGGGCCAGCCGCACCCCGTCTCCTCCCTCCACGGCCGCGGTACGGGCGACATGCTCGACGCCGTGCTGGAGGCGCTGCCGGAGGCCCCCGAGCAGACCTTCGGCGCCGGCACCGGCATCGGCGGCCCGCGCCGCATCGCGCTCATCGGCCGCCCGAACGTCGGCAAGTCCTCGCTGCTGAACAAGGTCGCGAAGGAGGACCGGGTCGTCGTCAACGAGCTGGCCGGCACCACCCGCGACCCGGTCGACGAGCTGATCGAGCTCGGCGGCGTGACCTGGAAGTTCGTCGACACGGCGGGCATCCGCAAGAAGGTGCACCTCCAGCAGGGCGCCGACTACTACGCCTCGCTGCGTACGGCCGCCGCCGTGGAGAAGGCCGAGGTCGCGGTCATCCTGATCGACACGACCGAGAACATCTCCGTCCAGGACCAGCGCATCATCACCATGGCCGTCGAGGCCGGCCGTGCCATCGTGATCGCCTACAACAAGTGGGACGAGCTCGACGAGGAGCGCCGCTACTACCTCGAACGCGAGATCGAGACCGAGATGCAGCAGGTCTCGTGGGCGCCGCGGGTCAACGTCTCCGCGCTGACCGGCCGCCACATGGACAAGCTGGTCCCGGCGATCGAGACCGCGCTCGCGGGCTGGGAGACGCGCGTCCCCACCGGCCGGCTGAACGCCTTCCTCGGTGAGGTCGTCGCCGCCCACCCGCACCCCATCCGCGGCGGCAAGCAGCCCCGCATCCTGTTCGGTACCCAGGCGGGGAGCAAGCCGCCGCGGTTCGTCCTCTTCGCCTCGGGCTTCCTGGAGCACGGCTACCGCCGCTTCATCGAGCGCCGCCTGCGCGAGGAGTTCGGCTTCGAGGGCACCCCGATCCACATCTCGGTCCGGGTGCGCGAGAAGCGCGGCGCGCAGTACAAGAAGAAGAAGTAGGACGGCGCGGGGTCAGTAACCCCGGCGCGGAGCGGGCGGCAGGGCCGCCGGGATGTGCTGCATCCCGGTCTGGTGCTGGCGCCCGCCGCCGTATCCGGAGCCGGTGGAGCCGGCGTAGGCGTACGAGGGCTGCGGGGCCGGCACGGGCGCGTACGCGGGCTGCCAGGAGTCGCCCGGCTGCCATCCGGAACCGCTCGCGGAACCGTTCCAGCCGCTGCCGTACCCGCCGCCGTAGGACCCCGCGTACGCGCCGGTGCCGTACGAGCCGCCGTACGAGAACGCCGTGAAGCCGAGGTCCTCCTCTCCCGTGCGGTCGCCCGGCAGGGCCCGGAAGGCGCGCAGGTACTCGGAGTACAGCGTGTCGTAGATCGGGGTGTGCGAGGCGGCCGGAGCGAGGTCCCGGTCCCGTGCGGGGCGCATCGGGGGGACGCTGCTCGAAGGGGACGGGGCGCGGGAGGGGTCGTATGAATGCACGTATCAGCCAACGAACCCGGCGCCCTGCGGATGCGGGGTGAGGCGGACCGAAACGCAGATCGCCGGGGGTGCGCGGGACGGACCGCGCACCCCCGGCGCATGCCGCCCGGCCCCCTCGTGAGGGGCGGACGGCGGTCTCCGGTGGGGGAGTGGGAAGCGGGAGCGGGGGCGGTCAGGCGCCCGGGGTGCCGGCGAGGGGCATCGAGGCGGCGACCAGCTTGCCGTTGATGGCGGCCTTGTCGAGGGCGTCGCGCAGCAGGTCCTCGCGGGGCTGCTGGCCGATGGAGCCGACCGGGGCGGCGTAGATGAGGACGCGCTGGGTCTTGTTGACGGCGGCCCGCCAGCCGTCGGTGACGCTGAGCGCCTGGTGCGCCTGCCACCAGGCGACCTGGGGACCGCCCTCGGTGCCGGGCTGGAGCACGGCGTGCAGCTGGCCGCCGGCGAGCAGCACCGACCAGCCGCCGAGCGGGGAGGGCAGCTCGGTGGTGTCGGTGACCGGGATGAAGCCCTGCTCGATGAGGAGCGGCAGGAAGTCGTCGCCGGGGCCGGTGGTGCCGGGGCGGGCGATCGGCGCGGTCGGCTCGACGACCAGCGCGGGGTGCAGGTCGCCGCCGATCAGGACCAGGCCGCTGGTGATGCCGAGGACGGCCTGGCCGCCGGGGACGGCCGCGGGGACCTCGCCGGCCTGCGCGTCGTCGGGGGCCGGTCCGTCGCCGGTGATGCTGCGGACCGCACCCTGGAGCTGCTCCTCGGAGACGTTCACGACCTGCGAGGGGATGCAGCCGGCGTGGGCGAAGGCGAGGACGGCGGTCTCCTCGCCGACGAACAGCACCGTGCTCGTCGGGTCGGTCTCGGGGTCGCCGGGGGTGCGGCAGGAGGTGCAGTCGTAACTGCTCGGGGCGTCGTCGCCGGTGAGCAGCCTGTCGGCTTCTTCGTCACCGATCTCGGCACGTACCTCAAGACTGACGTCGAGCATGCGCGGCACGGGGTGGCTCCTCATTCGTGCGGACGCCGGGGGGTTCCCGGCTCGCCGGGATCAACGGCCGAGCGGCGGCCGGGGTCACGCCGTTTGAGGGAACGGAATCGAACCGGGCACCCGAAAGAGTGAACCGTCCGACCGTGGCTTCGTTTCGGTGGCAACTATTGCCTGGTTGTGCGCAGTTGGTGCCCGGTACCGGCCGTTCGGGAGCCGGACGCGGGTCGGCCGTCCGGGTGGGGCGCGGGGGCGTGCCGCGTGGCGGGCCGGGCGGGCGTCGGGCCCTCCGTAGCGTGACCCGATGCCCGAACTCTGTCGCCGGGGCCGGTGGGCCGCGGTCGCGGCCGGCGCCGCGCTGGCGCTCGTACTCCCGTGGGGCGTCGACGCGGTGGCCGCGCCGCCCCCGCCGGCCCCGGGGCCCGCGGCGCGGCGTCACGGGCCGGACTGCGGACCCGGCGGCGCGTGGCCGTGGGACTGCGTGGCCGACTGCGAGAGCGGCGGACGGTGGGCGGTCGACACCGGCAACGGCTTCTACGGCGGGTTGCAGTTCTGGCAGCCGACGTGGGAGGAGCACGGGGGGCTCGCCTACGCGCCGCGGGCGGACCTCGCCAGTCGCGAGCAGCAGATCCTGATCGCCGAGGAGGTGCTCGCCACCCAGGGGTGGGGGGCGTGGCCGGTGTGCGCGAAGCGGTACGGGCTGGCGGGGCGGATGCACGTGGTGCGGGCCGGGGACACGCTGGAGGGGATCGCGCGCCGGCGGTCGGTACGGGGCGGCTGGCGGGCCCTGTACGAGGCGAACCGGGGCCTGATCGGGGCCCGCCCGGAGCGGCTCCGTGCCGGGCTCTTCCTGACCCTCCCGCCGACGGGGCGTCCCGCCTCGTCGCCGCCGACCGCGACCCCGGCCGCCCCGCCGACCCCGCCCCCGGCCGCGACGGCCCCGATGGCCCCGTCGACCCCGGCCGCCTCGCCGCCACCGTCCGCCTCACCGCCGCCGACCGCGCCCCCGACCCCCACCCCGGCCGGGTTGGGCGTCCGGCCTGAGCGGGCGGGCTGACTCGGCGGCGGGGGCGGCCCGCCCTCGGTGGGGTGCGCGGGCCGCGGTCCGGTGGGGGTGGGGGAGACTGCGGGGATGCTCGACACCTCCGCACGACTGCTGCGCCTGCTGTCCCTTTTGCAGGCCCACCGCGAATGGACCGGCCCCGCCCTCGCCGAACGGCTCGGCGTCACGCCGAGGACCGTGCGCAGGGACGTGGACCGGCTGCGGGAGCTCGGCTACCCCGTGAACGCCACCCCCGGCACCGCGGGCGGGTACCGCCTCGGGGCGGGGGCCGAGCTGCCGCCGTTGCTGCTCGACGACGACGAGGCCGTCGCCGTGGCCGTGGGGCTGCGCACCGCCGCCGGCAACGGCGTCGAGGGGATCGGCGAGGCCTCCGTACGGGCCCTGACCAAGCTGGAGCAGGTCCTGCCGACGCGGCTGCGCCGACGGGTCTCGGCGCTGAACGAGTTCACCGTCCCCCTGCTGCGCCCCGCCCGCCGCGAGACCGTGGACCCGGCGGTGCTGACGGAGCTGGCGGCCGTGTGCCGGGACGCGGAGCGGCTGCGCTTCGGCTACCGCGACCACGGCGGCGAGGTGAGCCGCCGCACGGTCGAGCCGCACCGGCTCGTCTGCACCGAGCGGCGCTGGTACCTCGTCGCCTGGGACCTCGACCGCGAGGACTGGCGCACCTTCCGGGTGGACCGGATCGAGCCCCGCCCGCCGCACGGCCCCCGGTTCACACCCCGCCCGGCGCCCGCCGAGGACCTCGCCGGGTACGTCTCCCGGGGGGTCTCGCAACACGCCTACGCGGCGCGGGCCGTGGTGCGGCTGCGGATGTCGGCGGAGGAGGCCGCGCGGATCGTCGGCCCGTCCGACGGGTCGTTGGAGCCGCTCGACGCGCACAGCTGCCTGCTGCGCACCGGGGCGGTCAGCCTCGACGTTCTGGTGATTCACATCATGCTGCTCGGCTGTGAGTTCGAGGTCGTGGAGCCCCCCGAGCTGACCGAGCGGATCCGGGGTGCGCGGGACCTTCTCGGGCGCGCTCTGCAAGGAGAGGCGGAGGGTTCGGCGTCTGCGGATCAGGGGAATCCGGAAATGGCTTAGGCGCTTCTCCGAAGGAATTCGAAGGGATATCGAGCCGGGCGTGTCGCGGGCCGCGCGGAATGCCGTGCGCGGTCTTCCGCAGGAGTTGCGGGCCGCCCGGCCCGGGGCGCGCCGTCGTCGACAACCCGTGACACAAGCGTGACCCGGTACGGAGGAACCTCCGGGCGCTCGGCTGACGGGCCGTGCGTATGAACGGCGAAAGCGGGCCGGTCGGGTGACCGGCCCGCTTTCGCGTGCGGGGTGAAGGCGTGTGCGTACCGTCCCCGCGGGGTCGTCCTCAGCCCCCGGTGGCCGGGCGGGCCGAGGCTCCGCGCCCGGTGCCGCGGTCGCTGTGCGCGGGGCGGCGGCTGCCGGCCGGGGTGACGGGGGTGCGTTCGGAGCGGATGAGGTGGGGTCGGCCCGCGGTGTGCGCGCTCGACCGCAGGGCCGGGGAGTGCGTCGCCGCGGGGGCGGCGGTGCGGGCGTCGGCCGTGTTCCGGGGCTGCCACTTGCCGCCGGCGGAGAGCAGCGGTGTGAGCGCGGCCGCGACCGGCTCGGAGACCCGACCCTCCTCCAGGCGCCGCCGCCACAGCTCGCGCAGCTGGAAGACGAAGGCCTCGGCGCGGGCGATGAGCGGCTCGAACCAGGGCAGCGCCAGCATGATGAGCAGGCCGGCGGTCCAGCCGAGGAGTACGTCGGAGACCCAGTGGGTGCCGAGGTAGACCGTGGTGGCGCCGACGCTCAGCGAGACCACCGCCGAGACGATGGACAGCACCCGCCGGGTGACCGTGGTCGAGGCCAGGTAGGCCAGGATTCCCCAGGTCACGACGGCGTTGGCGGTGTGGCCCGACGGAAATATATCGCCGCCCGCGAAGAGTTCGGCGGAGCCGATCTGCGTGGCGTAGTGCGGGCCGAGCCGGCCGAGGCCGAGCTTGACGGAGCCGACGGTGACGTTGAGCAGGAGCAGGGCCACGCCGAGGGTGATCAGTGGGCGCAGGGTGTGCTGGCGCCACGAGCGCCAGCCGAGCCAGGCCGCGACCATCACGGCGGTGGGGCCGCGCTGGCCGAGCACGACGAGGTAGTCGAGGAAGGCGTGCAGCTGCGGCCACTGCTCGTAGGGGCGGAAGAACATGATCTGCCAGTCCAGCCGGACGAGCCAGGACGTCGTCAGGACGGCGACGACGATCGCGAGGTAGAACGCGAGGGTCGAGGCGAGGAGCACGACGCGGTGCCGGCTCATCCGCGGCGTTTGCAGATGAGCCGGACGCTCTGGTTCCCGGTCCAGCCGGGCGAACACCGGCTCCAGACGGGTCAGCATTTGGTCAGTACGCACTCAATCGACGTTACCGCGCGGCGAAGCGCGGCCCGGTCGAATCGCGGGCTTTGTGATGACCATGTGATGTGGAGTGCGTCTCACGCGGACTTTAATTCCCGTGATTTCGCCTCTTGTTGGAACTTCTCGGAATCAACTGCGGGAGTCCTGACCCGGCAATTATCCGCATACTTACGCCGGACTTATTGCGGCGCCCCAATTCCTTTGCCCAACCATGGATTGGAATGGTCCATTCCGTGATCACGGCGGGCCGGAGCCGTTCAGCCAGAAGGCCCCGTACACCGCCGCCACCAAGGCCAGGGACCCCACGACGGCCACCGCCCGGCCCGTCCGCAGGCGGGCCAGGGCCACCGCCGGCGGCAGCAGCAGGGGGAACGCCGGCAGCAGCAACCGGGGCTTGGAGCCGAAGTACCCCGAGGCGCAGAGCGCGAGCGCCACCACGATCCCGGTGTAGACGAGCAGCGCGGCGGGCAGCCGGCGCCGTACGCACAGGCCGTACAGCCACAGCACCAGCGCCACGCCGACCAGCAGCCCCAGCCCCGCCGGGAAGGCGGGCGACGCCAGGCGGGCGCCGATGAACCGGGCGAACGCCCAGCCCCCGTCGAAGCCGTTGCCCCAGCCGGCCTGCACGTCCAGGTAGCCCAGCAGCCCGCCGCCGGTGTGCCGGCCGACCCACAGGACGTACGCCGCCGCCCCCATCGGGGCCAGCAGCACCCCGAGCGCCATCCGCCGGGACCGCTCCCCGCGCCGCGCCGCGAGCACGGCCGCCACCCACACCGCCGCGACCACGGCGGCGCCGACGGGCCGGGTCAGACCGGCGCCCGCCGCGAGCACCCCGGCCGCGACCCACTGGCCGCGCAGCGCGTGGTGCAGCGCCCACGCGGCCAGGGCGGTGAACAGCGACTCGCTGTACGCCATCGACTGCACGATCCCGACGGGCAGCGCCGCCCAGAGCGCCACCGCCCAGACCCCGGCCCGCCGCCCGTGGAGCCGGTCCGCCACGGCGAAGACGCCCCAGGCCGCGGCGAGCCCCGCCACCGCCGACACCACCAGGCCGGCCGAGCCGTACGACAGGCCCGTGACGGCCGCCACCGCCCGCTCCAGCCAGGGCAGCAGCGGGAAGAAGGCCAGGTTGGAATGGACGGCCCCGCTGGGCAGGACCACCTCGTACCCGTACCCCTCCGCGGCGATCCGGGCGTACCAGAGCGAATCCCACCGGGCCGACAACAGGGTGTGCGGGCTGCTGCCGGCCACCGCGCACCAGCCCGCGAGCACGCCCAGCACGAGGAGGCGGACCGCCGCGAAGGCGGCGAGCGCGGGAGCGGCCCGCCGCAGACCGGTGCGGTGCGCGGGCCCGGGCCCGGCGGGCGCGGGGCCTTCGGGTCCGGGCGTCGCGGGCGGGGACGGCGGGGGAGGCGGGGAAGGCGGGGAGGTCACGGCTCCGAGTATCGACGCCCCGACCGGCCGGCCCGGCCACCGCCCCCACCGCCCCCGCCGACCGGCCCGCCGGCCCGTCACCCTTCCGTGTCGGCGTGGCCCGTCACCCCCTCCGGGCGGAACCACGCATGGTCACCGGACGTGTGCGAGGAGGGAGGACGGAACGGGGCGAGTGGCACACACCACACGTGGGCCGTCGTCGGGATGAGAGCTTGACCACGTGTCGGACACACGAACTCGCGTACGCTGACCCTTCACTCGCGTGTCGATGCCGGACCCCGTAGGACGCCGCTCAGCGCACCACCCCGCGGCGCCCCACGACGCTGTCCGCCGAGTGCGAGGGACCACCTGGAGGTACATGCATGTCGGGGACGAACATGACCGGCGACAGGAACCCTTCCCTTCGGCAGCGGCTCGCCGCCGCCTCCGACGGGGCGAACCGCTGGGTCGTCCTGGCCGTCCTGTGCGTCAGCCTGGTGCTCGTCGCGCTCGACGCGACGATCCTGCACGTCGCCGTCCCCTCCGTCACCGAGGACCTGCGCCCCGGCGCGATCGAACTCCTGTGGATCGTCGACGCCTACCCGCTGGTCTGCGCCGCCCTCCTGATCCTCTTCGGCACGCTGGGGGACCGGGTGGGCCGCCGCCGGATCCTGCTGCTCGGCTACGGGCTCTTCGGCGCGGCCTCCGCGCTGGCCGCCCTCGCCGACGACGCGCAGGTGCTGATCGTCGCGCGCGCCCTGCTCGGCATCGGCGGCGCGATGATCATGCCGGCCACCCTGTCGATCCTGCGCCAGGTCTTCCCCGACCGGCGCGAACGCGCCCTCGCCATCGGCATCTGGACCGCCGTGGCCGCCATCGGCGCGGCGAGCGGCCCCGTGCTCGGCGGCTTCCTCGTGCAGCACTTCTGGTGGGGATCGGTCTTCCTCATCAACATTCCGCTGATGGCCCTGATCCTGCCGCTCGGCCGCTGGCTGCTCCCCGAGTCCAAGGGCGCCTCCGACGGCCCCTGGGACGTGCTGGGCGCGCTGATGGCCGCCGGCGGCGTCCTCGGAGCGGTCCTCGGCATCAAGCGGATCGGCGTGGAGCGCCGGCTCCTGGACGCCGAGGCGGTGGTGCCGCTGCTCCTCGGCGTGGCCCTGCTGATCCTCTTCGTACGCCGCCAGAAGCGGCGCGAGCACCCGTTGATCGACATGCGGATGTTCTCCCGGGCCGCCTTCTCCACCTCCGTCGGCTGCATCGTGCTCGCCATGCTGGCCCTGGTCGGGCTGGAGCTGATCGCCGTCCAGTACCTCCAGCTGGTGTTGGAGCTCAGCCCGCTGGAGACCGGGTTGAGGCTGCTGCCGCTCACCTTCGCGGCCATGGCCGCCGGCGCCACCGGCTCGTACACCCTCCAGCGGGTCGGCCCGCGCGCGATGGTCTCGCTCGGCTTCGTGCTGACCGCCTCCGCCGTGGTGCTGCTGACGCTGATGGGGCAGCAGGACCGGCCCGTCCTGCTGACCGTCGGCTTCGTCCTGCTCGGCTTCGGCCTCCAGACGACCCTGTTCGCGGCCTACGAGTCCATGCTGAGCGAGGCCCCGGCCGAGACGGCCGGCGGCGCGGCCTCCATAGGCGAGACCTCGTACCAGCTCGGCGCGGGCATGGGCATCGCCCTGCTCGGCAGCGTGATGAACGCCGCCTACGCGCCCGGCCTCCTGAACCTCCCCGGCGTGTCCGCCGAGGACTCGGCGGGAGCCGCGCACTCGCTGGGCGAGGCCTACCAGATCGCCGCGAACCTGGGCGGGCCGGCCGGGGAGACCCTCCACGCCGCCGCCCGGCACTCCTTCGTCCACGGCCTGCACGTCACCCTGCTGGTCAGCGCCGGCCTGCTGCTGGCGGGCGCCGCGATGGCGCTGATGCTGCCGCGCACCATGGAACCGGCCGAGCGCTCCGAGGCCGCCGACCGCGAGGCCGCCGACCGCGCAGGGGACGCCGCCGTGCGCCTGCCCGCGCAGCCCACGGGCACGACCGGCCGCTCCGGGGCCACCGCGCGGATCCCGGGTCCCGCGACCGAGGCCGACCGCGACCGGGCGGGCCGTACGGCCTGACCCCGCCACCGGCGGGCGGCCACCTCCGGGAAATCCGGGGGTGGACCGGGAGCGGGGTCGGCGACAAACTTGCAGCGCGAGTTTTTCCGCCCCACGTGCCCGCCGGGAGGCCCCTCTTGTCCGCGCCGTCCGCATCCTCGGCGTCCTCCGCGCCGAGGACCCCCTTCGCGCCCACCGATCCGCTCGGCCTCGACGAACTGCTCGGCCCGGAGGACCTGGCCGTCCGGGACACCGTCCGTTCCTGGGCCGCCGACCGCGTCCTGCCCCACATCGCCGGCTGGTACGAGGACGGTGAGCTGCCCGGCATCCGCGAGCTGGCCCGCGAGCTCGGCTCCATCGGTGCGCTGGGCATGTCCCTGACCGGCTACGGGTGCGCCGGTGCCAGCGCCGTCCAGTACGGCCTGGCCTGCCTGGAGCTGGAGGCGGCCGACTCCGGGATCCGCTCGCTGGTCTCCGTACAGGGTTCGCTCGCCATGTACGCGATCTGGAAGTACGGCTCCGAGGAGCAGAAGCTGCGCTGGCTGCCCGGCATGGCGGCCGGCGAGCTGATCGGCTGCTTCGGCCTGACCGAGCCCGACGTGGGCTCCGACCCCGCCGCGATGCGCACGTACGCCAAGCGCGACGGCGGCGACTGGGTCCTCAACGGGCGCAAGATGTGGATCACCAACGGATCCGTGGCCTCCGTCGCCGTGGTGTGGGCGCAGACCGACGAGGGGATCCGCGGCTTCGCCGTCCCCACGGACAGCGCGGGCTTCTCCGCCCCGGAGATCAGGCACAAGTGGTCGCTGCGCGCCTCGGTGACCAGCGAGCTCGTCATGGACGACGTACGACTGCCGGCGGACGCGGTGCTTCCGGGCGTCACGGGGCTCAAGGGACCGCTGGGCTGCCTCAGCCACGCGCGGTACGGGATCGTCTGGGGTTCCATGGGCGCGGCGCGCGCCAGTTTCGAGGCCGCGCTCGACTACGCGCGGACGCGGGAGCAGTTCGGCAAGCCGATCGGCGGCTTCCAGCTCACCCAGGCCAAGCTCGCCGACATGGCGCTGGAACTGCACAAGGGCATCCTGCTCGCCCACCACCTGGGGCGGCGGATGGACGCGGGCACCCTGCGTCCGGAGCAGATCAGCTTCGGCAAACTGAATAACGTCCGCGAGGCGATCGAGATCTGCCGCACCGCGCGGACCATCCTCGGGGCGAACGGGATCTCATTGGAGTACCCCGTCATGCGGCACGCCACCAACCTCGAATCGGTCCTCACCTACGAGGGCACCGTCGAGATGCACCAACTGGTGCTGGGCAAGGCGCTCACCGGGCTGGACGCCTTCCGGTAGGCCGGTGAGGGCCCCGCTCAGCTCTGGTTGAAGAAGTCGCGGGTACGGCCGCCCGCCTCGCCGTTGACGATCTGGGTGTCGGCCGGGGTCAGGAGGAAGACCCTGGTCGCCACCCGCTCGATCGAGCCGCGGAGCCCGAAGGTGAGGCCCGCCGCGAAGTCGACCACGCGCTTGGCGTCGGTCGGGTCCATGGAGGAGAGGTTCACGATCACCGGGACGCCCTCGCGGAACAGCTCGCCGATGCCGCGCGCGTCGCGGAAGCCGTCCGGGGTGACCGTCGCGATCCGCCGGCCGCGCTCGACCGCGGAGTCCGACGCGACCTTGACCCGGGGATCGGTGACCCACTGGTCGCCGGGGCCGGAGACCGTGCCCTGCTGGCGCTCCACCGCCTCCGCGTAGTCGTCGTCGTAGTACCGCTCGTCGTCGCTGTCCTCCACGAGACCCAACCAGGCACTCGCCTTGCGTACCGAACCCATGGACGCCTCCTTTCACCGTGGCCAGTCTGTCTTCTTCTCCGCTGCCCCTATGGTCGTCCATGATGCTGACAACGCGCCAAGTGGATAGTCGCCGCGCAGGGGTTTCGTGACGGGACTGGTGCAGAACATCCGTTGCACCGTCAAGGTTCCCGGTGGCTACCGCTGCTGTCTGAGTGAAAATACGACCGCCACCACCGTACGGGTGAGGCGTCGATGCATACGGGTGAACGATCGGGCTGGATACGATGCCCCGGAAACTCGCAGCTCACACACGGGGGACCGGATTGTTCGGCATCGTCAGACCTTGCACGCACCGGCTCGGCGAACGGTTCAAGACCGAGTGGATGGCTCATCTGTGCGGGCTCTGCCTGGCACTTCGGGGTGACCACGGACAGTTCGCGAGGATCGTCACGAACTACGACGGGCTGCTCGTCTCCGTTCTGACGGAGGCTCAGTCGGGGCCGCTCGCCGGCTCCCGCCGCACGGCCGGCCCCTGCCCGCTGCGCGGGATGCGCACCGCGCCCGTGGCCAACGGGGAGGGCGCGCGGCTCGCCGCCGCCGTCTCGCTCGTCCTGGCCTCGGCGAAGGTCCGCGACCACGTGGCCGACCGCGACGGGCTGTTGGCCCGCGCGCCGATAGCCGCCGCCGCCCGCCGGGTGGCCCGGGGCTGGGACCGGGCCGGCGCCCGCACCGGCGCCTCGCTCGGCTTCGACACGGCGGTGCTCGTGGACGCCGTGGACCGGCAGGGCGGCATCGAGACCCTGGCCGGGATCGGCACGCCCGTGCTGGTGGTCACCGAGCCGACGGAGACCGCCACCGCGGCCGCCTTCGCGCATACCGCGGTCCTGGCGGGACGGCCAGGCAACGCGACCGCGCTGGCCGAGGCCGGCCGCTACTTCGGCCGCCTCGCCCACCTGCTGGACGCCGTGGAGGACCAGGCCGCGGACGCCGGGGCGGGCGCCTGGAACCCGCTCACGGCCACCGGAACCTCCCTGGTCGAGGCCCGGCGGCTGTGTGACGACGCGCTGCACGGGATCCGGCTGGCCCTGGGCGAGGTGGAGTTCGCCGACGCGGGGCTGGCGCACCGGCTGCTGGTGCACGAGCTGCGGACCTCGGTGGACCGGGCCTTCGGCGTCGGCACCTGCCGGCACGGCGTGTCGAACGCCGCCGGCCAGGGGCAGGGCCCGTACGCGGGCGGCCCGTACGGCGGCGATCAGCAGGGCGGCGGCCCGTACGGGGGCGGCCCGTACGGCGGCCCCGG
This sequence comes from Streptomyces sp. NPDC103540, assembly GCF_055584445.1. Classification (NCBI taxonomy): domain Bacteria; kingdom Bacillati; phylum Actinomycetota; class Actinomycetes; order Kitasatosporales; family Streptomycetaceae; genus Streptomyces; species Streptomyces sp. NPDC103540. The sequence goes on along the minus strand of NZ_JBVJMA010000007.1, from coordinate 403,146 downwards.
CCCGTACGGCGGCCCCGGCCCGTACGCCGCCGGGGCCTACGGCGCCCCGCAGCACGGCGGACCCCACGCCCCGCCCGTCCCCGGCGGTCCCGCCGGCCCGCCCCCGGGCGGCCCGGGCGGCCCCTGGGGCCCGGGAGGCGGTGGCGGCCACGGCGGCCCCGGCGGCCCGTTCGGGCAGAAGCCGCGCCGCGGACTGCTGGCCGGCTGCGCGGTGGCGCTCGGGCTGTTCTGCACGTGCCAGATCTGCTGCGCGGAGCACGAGGGGCCGTGGTCGCGCAAGAAGCGCGACCCCTGGTGCGACGCGTGCGAGTGCTGCGACTGCTGCCGGCCGAACTCCTCGATGACCGGCGGCAGCGAGGGCAGCGGCGCAGACGGGGGCGGCGGCGACGGCGGTTGCTGCGACTGCAACTGCTGCGACTGCAACTGCGGCTGCGACTAGCCGCTCGCGCGACCGCCGGCGCGGACTGCCGCCCGCGCCCGCCGTCCGGGACCTGCGCCCGCGCCGACCGGCCGGGACTCGCTCCCGGGACGTCCGGCGGCCGGGACCGCCCCCGACCGTCCGGCGGTACCCCGGTCGGGAGGTCGGGCCCCGGTCGGGACCCCCGGCCCGGACCCCGGTCGGGACCGGCGGCCGCGTCCGTCCGCCGGCCCTCCCGGGGCCTCGGGCCGATGGGCGACGTGGCGTCAGTTCCGGCTCCGCGCAGGCCCGGACGGGGTACTCCCGGGTTTCCGGCCGGGCCCGTGTGGAAGGGTTGAGCGGCATGAGTGACGACGAAGCGGTCAAAGCCTGGCAGGAGTGGCGCGAGCACCGTGAGGCCACGGTCTCCGCGCCCTACGGCCCCCTCTCCCTGATCGGCACCCATTGGCTCGCCGACTACCCGGAAGGTCGAATTCCGGCCGTTCCGGGGCATTGGCGCGCCACCGACGACGGGGTGGAGCTGAAGGCCTCGCCCGAGGACGCCCTCGTCCTGGACGGCGCGCCCCTGGACGGCGAGGTGCGCCTGGGTCCCGACGAGGGTTCTCCCGCGCACGCGCGGATCGCCGTCGGAGCCGCCGGCGGGCCGCGGCTCGTGGTGATCGCCCGCGAGGGGGAGTGGGCGGTGCGCGTCTTCGATCCCGCCGCACCCGCCCGCACGGCGTTCCGGGGGGTGGAGGCCGGCCCGTACGACCCGGACCTCGTGCTGCCGGGGCACTTCCGTCCGTACGACGCGGACCGGACGGTCCAGGTGGAGAACGCGGACGGGCGGGCGCGGGGGCTGGGCCTCGGCGGGGAGCTGAGCTTCACCCGCGCGGGAGAGCGCCACACCCTCCAGGTGGCGGTGGACGCCGGCGACGGCGCCCTGTGGGCCGTCTTCGGCGACGCCACGAGCGGCCGATCCAGCTACCGCTTCCGTTTCCTGAGGCCCGGCACCCCGGCCGCCGACGGCTCGATCCGGGTCGACCTCAACCGCGTGTTGTTGCCGCCCTGCGCCTTCGCCGACCACTTCATCTGTCCTTTCCCGCCGCCCGGGAACACGCTGCCCTTCGCGGTGGCGGCGGGGGAGCGGCGGCTGAAAGGCGCCCTTGTCGCCGAGAACTGACGCCGCGACACTCCCGTCAGCGTCATCGGCGGACTTGTCAGGGGCACGTCGAATCACGCGGCTCCCGCCGCGCGGTCCCGGCGACCCCACCGCCGCTCACCGGCCCCGGCACCCCCACGAACGCCGGGCCCCCCGACCCCCTTCCGGGAGGACGTGAAGTGAGGAACAAGAAGATCAACCGTGTCCGGCTGCTCGCGGTGGCCACCGGCCTGGCCGCCGTCGCCGCGCTCGCCGCCCCCACCGCCGCCAGTGCGGCCGGCGAGGAGGACGGCTTCAGCGCGACCCGACTCGCCGCCGCGGGAGCCTCCGTCCTGCGCGCCGACGTCGCGGGCACCGCCTGGCACACGGACCCCGCCACCGGGACCCTCGTCGTCGCCGCCGACTCCACGGTCAGCGCCGCCGACATCGCCAGAATCCGCCGCGAGGCCGGGCCCGACGCCGGCGCCCTGCGCATCGAACGCACCCCGGGCAAGCTGACCAAGCTGCTCTCCGGCGGCGACGCCATCTACGCCAACAGCTGGCGCTGCTCGCTCGGCTTCAACGTCCGCAGCGGGAGCAACTACTACGCCCTGACCGCCGGGCACTGCACCGACGGCGCCGGTACCTGGTGGAGCAACTCCGCCCGCACCACCGTCCTCGGCTCCACCACCGGCTCCAGCTTCCCCAACAACGACTACGGCCTGATCAAGTACGCGAGCAACTCCCCGGTGCCCCCCGGCACCGTCGGAGGCCAGGACATCACGACCGCCGTCAACGCCACCAACGGCATGTCCGTCACCCGGCGCGGCTCCACCACCGGAACCCACAGCGGCACCGTGACCGGTCTCAACGCCACCGTGAACTACGGCGGCGGCGACGTCGTCTACGGCATGATCCGCACCAACGTCTGCGCCGAACCGGGCGACAGCGGCGGCCCGCTCTACTCCGGCAGCCGCGCGGTCGGCCTCACCTCGGGCGGCAGCGGCAACTGCTCCTCCGGCGGAACCACCTTCTTCCAGCCGGTCGTCGAGGCCCTGAACGCGTACGGCGTCAGCGTCTACTAGCCCTACTGGCCCTACTGGCCCTACTGGCCCTGCCGGCCCCTCGCGGCACCTCTGGACGTCCTCCCGGCTTCTGGGAGGATGTCCAGGGTGTCCACGGGGAAGGGCTTGCGCATGAAACGCATCGGCGTCACCGGCCACCGCTCGATCCCGGACGAGGCGCTGGAGCACGTGCGCGAGGCGCTGCGCGCCGTACTGGGCGACCACCGGGGACCGCTGGAGGCCTTCTCCAGCCTGGCCGACGGCGCCGACCAACTCTTCGCCGACCTCGCCCTGGAATGCGGCGCCGACCTCACCGTCGTCATCCCCAGCGGGGACTACGAGCGGACCTTCGAGGACCCCGACGCCCTCGCCGGCTACCGGCGACTGCTGCGGCGCGCCACCCAGGAGGTCCGGATGGCCTTCGACCGCTCCACGGACGAGGCCTACTACGCGGCCGGTACCTACATCGCCGACTCCTGCGACCGGCTCGTCGCCGTCTGGGACGGCCTCCCGGCCCGCGGGCACGGCGGCACCGCCGAGATCGTCGCCTACGCCCGGGGCCTCGGCAAGCCCGTCACCGTCATCTGGCGCGAGGGCGTGACCCGCGACTGAGCCCGTCGGGCCACGGCCGAGCCCGTCGTGCCGCGGCCGAGCCCGTCGTGCCGCGGCCGAGCCGCGCCCCCCGCACCGCCTCAACTGCTGTGCCGGGCCAACCAGTCCGTGTGCTGCGGGGAGACGTACCGCTCCGTCTCGTAGACGGCGGCCGGCCACTGCGCCTCCGTGATCGTCGTCTGCATCACCACCATCATCGCCGCCAGGTCCTGCTCGATCAGCGTGTGCGCCTCGATCAGCGGATGGTGGCGCCGCACCTCGTTCCAGGCGATCCCGGCCGCCGCCGCCGCGCTCAGCAGCGCCGTCACCCGCGCCCCCGGACCCGACCCGAAGGCCTCGAACAGGGCGAACACCAGCGCCAGACAGGTCAGCAGGACGATCGCCCACGACCACAGCGCCGTCGACCGCCGCGACCCCTCCGTCCTGCGCCGGTACCAGTTCCGCTGCTCGATGAGCCGGTCCCGGACGTACGTCTCGCGCCGCACGTGGTAGTCCCGGCCGCGCAGCCGCTCCATGGCCCCCGTGATCTCCGCCCCCTGCGGCACCAGTCCCGCCGCGCGCGGGTCCTGCCACCCCATCTTGCGCAGTTCCGCCAGCCCCGCCTCCAGGCGCGTCCGGTACAGCTCCGCCGCCCCGGCTTCGGCCTCCCCGAAGGGCGCCCCGTGCACCGCGTACCGCCAGGCCAGCGACTTGATGAACTCGGCGGCGCTCCGGTTGAGCTGCCACTGCGGACGCGCCCGGCGCCGGCCGGCCCGCAACCCCACCGCCAGCACCCCCGCGTACGCCAGCGCGCTCAGCGCCCCGAACAGGCGCACCGGACCCGCCGAGGCTCCGGTGGGCAGGGCCGCCGCCCCCGCCGCCACGACCAGCAGCGTCAGTTGCGCACGGGTGGCCTGCGTCGACTCCCGCTGCCGGGAGATCGCCGCCCGGTCGGTGTGGTGGAAGAGGACCGGCAGGTCCTCGTTGGACAAGGTCATGCTGTCGCTCACAGCGCCCCCAAGGTGCTGTCGGGCCTTCCGCCGTCCGGCGCCCACCGCCGTCCGGCCTTCCGCTGTCCGGCCGTCCGCCGACCGGTCGGCGGGGCACCGCGGGCCCCGCCGACCGGACGGATCACACCGCCAGCGGCTCCAGGTCCCGGTGGACCCGCCGCTCGTCGCGCGCGTACCTGGTCAGACCGTGGTCCTCCCCGAGGAGCCGGGTCAGTTCCGACACCGTCTCCGCCCGCACCCGGGCCGCCTCCTCCTTGCGGCCCAACATGTCCAGGCTCACCGCCATGTTCGACGCGCTCGCCAGCGTCTCCGGGTGGTGCGCCCCGAGGGCCTCGCGCAGCCGCCGCACCGCGACCCGCTCCAGCTCCAGCGCACCCTCCGGGTCACCGAGGTCGGCGCGCGCGTTCGCCAGGTTCAGATGGGCGAAGATGGTGTGCGGGTGCTGGTCGCCCAGGACCTCGCGCATCGCGCGGATCGTGTGGCGCAGCATCGGCTCCGCCGTCTCCGCGGCGCCCGTGCCCCAGTGGAACACCGCCAGGTTGTTCACCGCGGCCAAGGTGTACGGGTGCCGCTCGCCCGGGACCTTCACGTACTCGTCCACCACCTCCTGCGCCAGGTCCCGCGCCGCGCCCGCCTCCCCGGTCGCGAACAGGTCCGCGGCCAGGTTGAGCTCGCAGGCCAGCAGGTCCGGGTTGACCGAGGTGTACTTGGCCCGGTAGCGGTTGCGGGTCGCCGTCGTCAGCCGCAGGGCGTCCTCCAGCTCCCCGGCCCGCCGCAGCGACACCGCGAGGTTCTTCGCCGCCGACAGCGTGCCGGGGAAGGCCCGGCCCAGCTGCCGCTTGTAGATCTCGTAGGTCCGGCTCAGCAGTTGCACCGAGTCGTCGTAGCGCCCCACCTCCCGCAGGTCCCGGGCCAGGTTCTGCGCCGAGGACAGGGTGTACGGGTGGTCGGGGCCCAGGACCTCCGTCCGCCGGTCGAAGACCTCCTGGTCGATCTCCCGGGCGCGCGCGTACTGCCCGATCATGCGCAGGTTCAGCGCCAGGTTGTTCGCGGCGGCCAGGGTGCGCGGGTGCGCCTCGTGGAAGATCTGCCCGAAGCCCTCGTGCGCGGCCGTCGCCAGCTCCATCGCCTCCCCGTACCGGCCCAGCGCGCCCAGGTCCATCGCCAGACCGCTCGTGGTCATGTACGTGTGCGGGTGCGAGGGCCCGAGCGCGGCCCGCTGGCGCTCCAGCGTGACCTCGTCCAGCTCCTTCGCCTCCACGAAGCGGCCCTGCGAGCGCAGGATGTTGGAGAGGTGGAAGCGCAGGTACAGGTACTGGAGGTCGTCACTGCCGAGCAGCTCCCGCCAGGACTCGCGCAGCTCCTCGCCCAGCGCGTACGCCGCCTTGAAGTCGCCGCGCTTCCACAGGTAGCGCACCCGGTCGATCAACAGCCGGCGGGTCTCCGGCTCCTTGCAGAACCGGGCCTCGGACGGACTGAGGTGCGGCCAGATCGTGTTGAACCGCGGCCAGGTCTCCGGGTTGTCTATCGGCTCGTCGTCGTCGGGCCGGGCACCCGCCAGGATCCGGTGCACCGCGTGCCGCGCCTCGCGCTGCTCCTCCTCCGACAGCTGCGCCCGGATGACGGCCTGCACCAGCCGGTGCACCTGGATGCTGTTGCCGACCTGGTCCACCTTGGCCATCGCGAAACGGCCGATCTCCCGGATCACCCGGCCCAGCACCAGCTTCTCCTGGAGGGAGGAGTCGTAGGGCTTGAGCGCGTCGATCATCTCCTTGCTGTACAGGAGGTTCGCGGAGATCGGCTCGGGCGCGAAGAAGGCGCACAGCTGCAGGAGCCGCACGGCGGCGGGGGAGCGGGACTGGAGCCGCTCGATCGACACGTTCCACGTCGCCGCGACCGGCTGCGGGTACCCGGGCGGCTGGTTCAGGCTGAGCACGCCGGCCGTCTGCCGGTCCAACTGCTCCAGGTAAGCGGACACCGGCGTCGCCGTCTCCGCGATCCAGGCACCCGCCTGCTCGACGGCCAGCGGCAGGTCGCCCACCGCGACGGCCACCTGCTCGGCGTCCTCGTCGGTCAGCCCCGGGGCCCGCCGCTGGAGGTGCTCGATCGACTCCTCGCGCAGGAACACGTCCACCGGCAGCGCGTCCCCGTACTGCGACCAGGACTGGTTGCGGGAGGTCACCAGCACGTGCCCGGGGCCGCTCGGCGGGAAGAACCGCTTGAGCGCCTCGGGATCGTCGGCGTTGTCGAAGACCAGCAGCCAGCGCGAGGTCGGGACCCCGCGCCGCAGCAGGTCGATCGCCTCCTGGGAGGCCGCCGACATGTCCTCGCCGGTCTGCGCGCCCAGCCGTACGGCCAACTCCGCGAGGGCCGCCACCACGTCGTCGGTCTGCTCCGAGGAGATCCACCAGACCAGGTCGTAGTCGGCCATGAACCGGTGCACGTACTCCAGGGCGACCTGCGTCTTGCCGACGCCCCCGAGCCCGTACAAGGTCTGCGGCTGCGGCAGCACCACGGCCATGCCGCCGCCCAACTGGTCGCGCATCCGCTCCAGCACGATGCCGCGCCCGGTGAAGCCGGGGTTGCGGGGCGGCGCGTTCCAGATCTTCGGCACCGTGCCGGGGAAGCGCGGGCCCGGCCCGTGGGCGCCGGCGACGGTGTCCGGCAGGGCCGCCGGGCGCTCCACCGCCCGCAGCAGGGCCGTGGTGGCGTGGACCTCGTCGAGGCGGAACAGGTCGACCGGGTTGCGGTCGATGTAGGGGGTGGCCAGGCGTACGTCGCCCACGCGCAGCGCCACGAGCTGCCGGCGGCCCCCGGTCGGGTCCTCGGCGGCGGCCCGGTTCCACACGTCGACGGCCCGCGCCGACTTCAGGTAGGCGCTGGAGAGCAGCACCACGGTCCGGGCGGCGGTGTCGACGGCGACGCCCGTCCCCCCGCCCAGGGTGTCGCCGGGGCCGGTGGGCGCCGGCCGCTCGGCGGAGACGTCCTTGGGGACGACGCGGAACCCGGCCCGGGTCAGCACCGACTCGATCCAGTCGGCCCACATTCGGTTCTCGGCGACGTAGGAGAGGAACAGGTCGGCGGGCAGCGCGGGGCGGCGGCGGGTGAACGCGTCCCGGATCCGCAGCCGCACCTCGTCGCCGATGACGGGCATGGAGGTGACCTCGCCCTCCGTGACCACGGCGGTCAGCCGCTCGAAGGCGGAGAGCAGGGAGTTGGTGAGCCCGGCCTCGTCGCCGAAGGTGGCCAGCGTCTCCTCGTAGGCGTAGTAGGGCCGGTAGGGGATCTCCACCGCGCCCCAGTAGGAGGTGAGCTCGTCGCCGACCAGGCCGTTCGGGAAGCGGTCGAACTTGATGCGGGCCAGGGCCCGGCCCGCGTCGGCCTTCTCCTTCTCGCCCTCGTCGATGCGCATCGGCACCGGGTAGATCTTGATGCCGCGGTCGTTGAACCGGTCGTCGATCTGCCGCGCCACGGAGGCGGCGCCGTCGATGGACTGGTCGGACAGGGTGAAGCAGTCGACGAGCACGTCGGGGAGGTGGACGGTGCAGATGTCGGCGATGTCGGACAGTCCGGTGCGGCTGTCGATCAGCACGTAGTCGTAGTTCCGCTTCATGTCGGCCCGCAGGGCGTCGAAGAAGAGGCCCCCGCCGAGGCGGTCGTAGAAGTTGTCCCAGTCGAAGGTGGACACGGTCGCCGAGTACTCGCGGTTCTGCCGGCCCGCGGAGACGAAGTCCAGGGTGCCGCCGTCCGGGAACTGCCAGCCCAGGTTCTCCGGGGTCAGGGAGACGGCGTGCGGCTGGATCCGGGCGTAGTCCTTGTGCCAGTCGTCGGCGCGCTGCACGGGGCTGGTCGCGGCCCACGCGTACTCGCTGATCAGGTCGATGACGCCGGTGGTGGCGCCGAGCGTGGAGGGGTCCAGGAAGGGGTGGAAGAAGCGGTGCAGGCCGGGGGCCTCCAGGTCCCAGTCCAGGGCGAGGACCCGCTTGCCGTTGGCGGCCAGGATCCAGGCGGTGTTGGCCAGCGCCATCGTGCGGCCCGTGCCGCCCTTGTACGAGTAGAAGGTGACGATCCGTCCGTCTCGGTTGTCACGACTCGCTGTCATCCGCGTCCCCCCGGTCGTTGTGGCTGCTGTCGTCGGTCCGTTCGGGTCCGCCGCGCCCGGGGCGGCCCCGGTGCCCGCCCGGCTCCCGGAGCGTGTCGGGCGGGAAGGGGACGGGCGGCGCGGGCGGCCCGTTCATCCCCATCGGCCCGAGCAGGCGCGGGCGTTCGGTGTGCGTGTTGCCCGCCGGCAGGTACACCTGGGCGTGTCTGAGGAACTGTTGCGCCGCCGCCTCGACGACCTGCGGCAGGATCTGCCCGAGGGTCTCCATGTTGGCCACGCCGTTGGCGGCGGCCCGGCAGGCGGCCCGGCCCTGGCCCATCTTGACCGGCAGGGTCTCCTCCAGCCGGCGGGCCAGCTCGTCCTCCTTGGCCTTGCTCTGGTGGTCGTAGCGGTTCCAGGGCACGACCACGTTGATCCACGGACGGGACTCCTGGTCGAAGGCGGCCAGTCGGCGGCGGCGCTGCTCGTCCTCCACGGCCCAGCGGTCCACGATCAGGATCTCGGGCCGGGTGGGCGGCTGCTTGCCGTCGAAGTGGCCGGCCTCGTCGTCGAAGGAGGACATCGTCGTGCGGTAGTTGAGGTTCTTGACCAGTTCCTCGGCGACGTAGGCGATCGGCCGCTGGGAGACGGGATGGTACGGGTTCCAGTCGAGCGCGCTCTCCCCGTAGTACTCGGGGCTGCGCCCCTCCGGCAGGTCGTGCCGGGAGGCGGCGGCGACGGTCACGTGCAGGGTGCGGGCCGTCCCTCCGCCGGGTCCGCCGTGCCGGGAGCCGTGCCCCGCGGAGGGGCCGAAGGCGCTGGGCACCGTCCGGTAGTCCACCGGCCGGACGGGTTCCAGGCGTACGGTCTCGGCGACCCGCACGATGCGTTTGGCCAGCTCGTACACGGCCCGCTCGTACTGTTCGGCGTAGCTGCGCAGTTTGATCAGGCCGTACAGCCCGTCGGTGACGTAGCGCTCGCCGAAGGTGTTGTGGTTGAACTGCAACCGCTCTGCGGGTCCGGGGAGTTGGGTGGGCGGGACCGGAACCCACAGGGCGGGCACGATGGCCTCGGCCGGCTGGTTGCTGACCGCCCCCTGGTGGATGGCCCGCTGCGCGAAGGCGAACCACTCCTTGCCGCACATCTCACTGGCGAAGTAGCGCGGCGAGAACAGGGGGACGAAGACCCGGCAGGTGGCGAGCGCCGCCGCCAGCCGTTCCGACCAGCCCTCGCCGCTGCGTATCTCCCGGTCCATGAATCCGGCCTCGGACCCGGCGGGCAGGTCCGTCAGTGCCATGACGTGGCTGCACAGGTCCCGGAAGAGGCGCTCGACCCACATGTCGGGATCGGGGCCCCCGGCCCCGAACCTCGGCGTATGCGCGTAACTGAGAAAGAAATACGGCTGCACTGATGCGGGCACACGACCCCCGTCCCGAAGATGCGAGCGAAGGAACATCATTCCGGAGCCGCTTCGCCACATCCCCTCCTCGTTCAGTCAATCAGCGTCTGTTTTCGGTCATCCAATCGAGGGCGTGATCCACCGCGTCCGCGATCGAGAAGAGGGTCGCGGGCACGCCGGCCACCCGACCCCCGCGCAATCGTGAAGCCGGGAAGGCCGCGCCGATCTCCGCGAAATCCCCGTCGTCCAGGGCGACGTCCTCGAAAGCGGTCCACTCCTCCCCCTGATCGCCCCCCGGAAGATTCACCTTCACCACACAGTCGTACATGCGCAAGGGGGGCTTTGGAATTCGATACTCCGCGAGATGGAAAGCCGTGCAGGCCGAAAATCCCACATTGATCATGAGTACCTGCCCCCCCTCCCAACACAGCTTTCCCAGCGGCGACTCCTCACCCAGATGGCATTCCCGTCGGTGGCCCGCGCACAGCCGCGCGGCGTCCGCGCCGAGCGCCGCGAAGGAGGTCTGCGGATGCGCGCTGCGCGCGGCCCCGGCGGTGGTGCGGACGGTCTCGGCGAACGCGCCCATCCCCTGGGAGGGGGTCCGCCCGGGGTCGAAGGCGGGCATCCGGGAGCGGAAGAGGGCCCTCTCGGGCTCCGTGAGGCCCTCGACCCGGGCCAGGTGGGCGGTGGAGGTGAGGGAGTTCTCCGGGGTGAACGTCGGCACCACCAGCGTGCCGTGGGGGCCCAGCACCCCCCTCAGCGCGTCGCGCAGCACCTCGGCCCGCAGCCCGGTGCCGCCGAGGGCGGCGTGGACCAGCAGCGGCCGGCGGGGCCGCACCCCGAGCGACCGCAGGTGCACGGCCAGGGCGAACGCCGAGCCGGCCACGGGTCCGGCGGGGGTGGGGCCGGCCACGGGTCCGGCGGTCGGCGGTCCGGCGGGGTGGTCGGGCCGGGTGGGCCCGCTCACGCGTCCACCGTCTTCAGCTCCCAGCGCAGCCGGGCCAGCAGGTGCTTGCCGTCCACCGTCAGCTCGGCGGCCTCCGACAGCCGGTCCAGGGCCCGGTGGATGCGGTCCGCCCCGTCCGGCTCGTGGGTGCCTGTCGCCCGCCGGTACGCCTCGACGGCGACCCGCTCGTGCACGTCGGCCAGCAGCCGCGACACCGGCACCGGGCGGGTCCGCCACGGCGAGGGGTGCTGCCAGGCCCCGTCCAGCGCGTACAGGTCGGCCACCTCCGTCAGGGCCCGCAGCCGGGCCCGTCGCCGGCCCGTCAGCAGGGCCAGGGCGGTCTCGCGGACCCCGGCGGCGTACGGGAGGCCGAGCGCGCCCGGCCCGTGGCGTCCGGCCTCGCCCCAACCCCCCGCGCGGGGGCCCCCGGCCAGCGGGGTCAGCGTGTCCAGTCCGGCGGCGGCCTCCCGGGCGAACCCGGGAACGGTGCGGTGCAGCAGGGCCCAGGCCGCGTCCAGCCGGCCCCGCCAGGCGTCCGCCTCGGCCGCCCCCAGGCGCAGCCGGGCCGGGCGCGCGAAGCAGTTGCGGTACGGGTCCAGGTCCTCCAGCGCCACCGGGGCGCGACCGGGTCCCGGGGACCAGCTCCGTACGGGCAGCCACCGCCCGTCCCCCGCCGTCGGGCCGAAGCGGTGCTCGGTGCGCCCGTCCCGCGCCGCGTACCCGCCGTCGGCGGCGCGCAGGACCGCCCGGCCGTCGGTGCCCGGGGCCCCGAGCCGCAGCAGCCCCAGCGTCGGCAGGTACACCTCGCCGTCGCGGTAGGTCACCTCGGCCCGCGGTTCCAGCCCGCCGCGCAGCACGGCCGCGGCCGTCAGCGCGGCGAGCCGGCGGGCCGCCGCGGGGGCGTCCGGGCGGCCCCGGCGGACGCCCTCCAAGGCCTCCAGCACCCAGGTCCGGGTGAAGGGGTGCTCCAGGACCGCGGCCAGCGCCCGCGCCCCCGCCTCCCCGGCCTCCTCGATCCCGACCAGCAGCTCCCAGGCCCGGGCCCAGTCCGGGTCGGCGGCCAGGTCGCCGCCCAGCCGGGCCAGCAGGACGCGGGTCAGCTCCTCCTGGGACCGGGCCAGCTCGGCCGGGTCGGCCAGCTCGGGCGAGGTGGCGCGGGAGGCGGTGCGGCCCTCGACCCCGTCGACGAGTTCGCGCAGGTCGGAGCAGTAGACCGACGGGTGGTCGAAGCCGGGCCCGGCGGGTCCGTCCTCCCGGTAGCGGTGGGTGTACAGCCCGCCGCCGCACGAACGTACGACGGGGCAGCGCCGGCAGGTCTCGCTGACTCCCGCCAGACCCAGCTGCCGGGCGCGGACCCCGGGGTGGGCGGCGACCCGGTCGAAGGAGTGGTCGAACACGTCGAACCCGGTGGCGGCGGCGCCGTCGAAGGCGCTCTTGAGGGAGTCGACCTGCTCCAGCGTCCCGTCGGTCTCGACGACCACGAGGTCGGTCGGCGCGAGCCCGAGGGACTCCGTCAGGCTGGGCCCGCCGCGCAGCGTCGACAGCAGGGACTCGAAGAGCCGTACGGGCACCGGCCGGCCCCGCTCCTCCCAGCGGTCGAAGACGCGCAGCAGCCAGCGGGCGTACGCGTCGGGGGCGCCGTCGGGGCGCGGGGGCGGCGTCTGCCAGGTGGCGTGCGGGAGGAGGAAGTCCACCCGGGGCGGCTCCAGTTCGACCAGCGCGTCCAGGACGGCGACGGGGTCGTTGGCCACGTCCACGGTGCACAACAGGCCCTGGTAGAGGCGGCGGTAGGGCGCGGAGCGCAACAGGTCGACCGCGGCCAGGACCAGGGGGTGGCTGCTGCGGCCGTCCGCGAAGCGGCGGTGGCGATCGTTGGCGACGCGGTCCCCGTCGAGGCTGATGCCGACGCGGACGTCGTACTCGGCGAAGAGGTCCAGGAAACGACGGTCGAGCCGGAGGCCGTTGGTGTGGATGCGCAGGTCCAGCGCGGCCGTCCCGGCGAGGGCGCGGGCGAACTCCTCGCACACGAGGCGGAGTCGGTCCGGGCCCGCCAACAGGGGTTCCCCTCCGTGGAGGATCACCGTGACGGAGGGGAGCGCGTGCTCACGCGCGTGTTCGGCGAGCCGCGACGCGGTCTGGGAAATGACCCCGGGGGAGATCACCTTCGGCCGGGCTCGCCAGCTCTGATCTGCGTGTTCGTAGACGTAGCAATGATCACAAGCGAGGTCGCACCTGCTGTGGACCTTCAGGACGATCTCGCGAAATGCGATCAGGCCGGTCATATCCGCCAGTGTAGGGGCGGACTTCGCCGTCAGAGCGCGGAGTTGAAGATCGGTGCCTGAACGCGACGACCGGATTCCGACGGAAGGACACGACCGAGTGCGGCGGCGGCGGAGGCACTACGGAAATCGATCTTCGCGACGGGGACAGGACGGTCCTTGACCGCGCTGGTCTGGGGGGTTGCGGGAGTGTTCACGGAACCGTCCTCGGGGAGGCCATGTGAAAGGGGAGGGAATGACATCAACACTTCGCTGCTGTCAAGCGTGGACTTTACTCGTCCACACCCCATTGGCAACCGAGACATGACGCCTGGTCAAGCGTTCTATGGAAAGAGGTGCGGATTCGTCGGGAGGGCGCATGCGGCCGTTCGTCGCAATGCAAGATCCATTTCCGCGTGGGTGCACGGGCGGCCGGCGCCCGGTGCACCCGGGGTGCCGGCGGTGGGTACGTTGGGCCGATGACCACGCCCCCTGTGATCCTCCTGCTCTCCGGAAGCCTGCGCGCCGGCTCCTCCAACGAGTCCGTCCTGCGCACCGCGCAGGCCCTGGCCCCCGGCGTCCCCGGGGCGCCGCGCACCGTCCTGTACGACGGCCTCGGCGGGCTCCCGCACTTCAACCCCGATGACGACCGCGCCCCGTTGCCCGAGCCGGTGGCCCGGCTGCGGGAGGCCATCGCCGGGGCCTCCGCGCTGCTGATCTGCTGCCCGGAGTACGCGGGCACGCTGCCGGGCGCCTTCAAGAACCTGCTGGACTGGACCGTCGGGGGCACCGAGATCGGCGACAAGCCCGTCGCCTGGGTGAACGCGGCGGCCCCGGGCCGGGGCGAGGGCGCCTCGGCCGCCCTGCGCACGGTGCTCGGCTACACGGGCGCCGCCGTGGTGGACGGCGCCTGCGCGCGGATCCCGGTGGAGGCCCGTACGGTCGACGCCGACGGGACGATCGCGGACCCGGCGGCGCGCGAGCGCCTCTCCGCGGCGCTCGGCTCCCTGGTCGAGGCGGCGGCGGCCGCCGCCACCGCCGCCGACGAACCCGCCTGAGCCGTGTCCTGCGGATGCCGCCGGGCGGCGCGCCCTACACCGGCTGTTGTTCGCCCAGCGGGGTCGGCGACTCGCGCAGCAGCCAGGTGAGGACGTCGGGCAGCGCGCGCAGCGCCGCGAAGTGGGCGGCGGCCGGGTCGATGGTGGTCGTGGCGCCGGGGATGCGCCGGCCCAGCCACCGGGAGTGGCCGACGGGGGAGAAGACGTCGAGCTCCCCGTGCCAGATGAGCACCGGGCAGCGGATGTCGGCGGGGTCGAAGCCCCAGGGGCCGCTGAAGGCGAGGATGTCGTCGATCCACCCCCACGCGGAGGTGCGCACGCCCTCCCGGTAGTTGCGCAGCAGCATCGCCCGCAACCCGGCATCGGAGACGATCATGCGGTCGTTCGCGGTCAGTTCCCGGCGCAGCTCGTCCAGCAGTCGCCCCGGGTCGCGGCGGATGCCGGCGGCCCGGGGGATCATCCGGGCGGCGAGCCGCTCGGGGTCGGTGCCGGCCGTGCTGTACGCCTCCACGTTGGAAGCGGCCATCCCGGCGAACCAGTCGAGGTCCTCCGCGTCCCTCGGGGCGAGGGGGACCAGGGCGGCCGTCCGCGTGACCCGTTCGGGCAGCAGTGCGGCGCAGGCCAGGGCGCCGGGTCCGCCGCCCGAGCGGCCGGCCACGGCGAAGGTGTCCAGGCCGAAGGCGTCGGCGACGGCGGCCACCTCCCGGGCGACGTCGGCGACGGTGCGGCCGGGATGGCGGTCGGAGCCGCCGTAGCCGGGCCGGTCGTAGGCGATGAGCTGCACGCGCCGCTGGTAGAGCACCATGCCCCGCGGGGCGGGCCCCAGGCGGCTGCCCGGCATGCCGTGGAGCAGGAAGACGGGTTTGCCGTCCGGGTCGCCCCAGCGCTCCGCGACGAGGGAGCGTCCCTCCGCGGTGCGCACGTCTCGGCGCACGCGTTCCTCCTTCGCGTCCGTCGACCTTCGCGTCCGTCGACGTGGACCGTCACGACGCGGACCGTCACGACGCGGACCCGTCAGGCCGATTGTGCTCCCGGGTGGGGGAATGCGGTAGGGCGCACTCGACCGGAATTCTTGTGAAAGTTTTCACAAGCGCACGCGGGTCCAAGGTCCTGATCTTCCTGCGCAGGTCAGAGCTGGTTTGTGAGGCGGGTGAACGTGTGTGAACGGCCCTTCGGCCCGCCGGGAAAGGGCTTTTTCGGCGGGGCGGCTTCCGCTTTCGGGTGTCGAATTGAGTCATCAGGAAAACGGGTCACCGGTTCGGACCGGGTCGAAATGAAGGAGTTCCCGTCATGCAGGCCGACGAGAGGGTGGACGAACTGGTCCGCGGCGCGCTGGGCGCGCTGGAGCGGTTCGAGGCGCTGGGTCAGGAGCAGGTCGACCACATCGTGAAGAAGGCCTCCCTGGCGGCGCTGGGGCGACACGGTGAACTCGCCCGGCTGGCGGTGGAGGAGACCGGCCGCGGCCTGTTCGAGGACAAGGCCGTCAAGAACCTCTTCGCGTGCGAGCACGTCGTGAACTCGATGCGCGGACTGAAGACCGCGGGCGTCATCCGCCGCGACGAGGTCACCGGCATCACGGAGATCGCCGAGCCGGTGGGCGTGATCTGCGCGATGACTCCCGTCACCAACCCCACCTCCACCACGCTCTTCAAGGCCCTGATCGCCCTGAAGACCCGCAACCCGATCGTCTTCGCCTTCCACCCCTCCGCGCAGAACTGCTCCGTCGAGGCCGCCCGCACCGTGCGCGACGCCGCCGTCGCCGCCGGCGCCCCCGAGGACTGCGTCCAGTGGATCGAGGAGCCCTCGATGGAGGCCACCTCGGCCCTGATGAACCACCCGGGCGTCTCGACCATCCTCGCCACCGGCGGCAACGCCATGGTCAAGGCCGCCTACTCCTGCGGGAAGCCGGCCCTGGGCGTCGGCGCCGGCAACGTCCCGGCGTACGTCCACAAGAGCGCCAGGCTGGGCCGGGCGATCCACGACATCGCGCTCTCCAAGACCTTCGACAACGGCATGATCTGCGCCTCCGAGCAGGCCGTCATCCTCGACGCCGAGATCTACGAACGCGGCGTGGCCGAGTTCGAGCGGCTCGGGGCCCACGTGGTCACCGCCGCCGAGAAGACCAAGCTGGAGCAGTACGTCTTCGGTACGACGGCCCACGCCGCCGACTGCTCCGGCGCCCGCCTGAACGCGGCGGTCGTCGGCAAGTCCGCCCGGTGGATCGCCGAGCAGGCCGGCTTCACGGTCCCCGAGGGCACCTCCCTCCTGCTCGCCGAGTGCCACGAGGTCGGCGAGGGCGAACCGCTCACCCGCGAGAAGCTCTCCCCGATCCTGGCCGTCCTGAAGGCGGACGACACCGGGCACGGCCTCGAACTCGCCGCGCGGATGGTCGAGTTCCACGGGCTGGGGCACAGCGCCGCCATCCACGCCGAGGACGAGGAACTCGTCGAGGAGTTCGGCCGGCGGGTCAAGGCGGTCCGCGTCATCGCCAACTCGCCCTCCACCTTCGGCGGCATCGGCGACGTCTACAACGCCTTCCTGCCCTCGCTCACCCTCGGCTGCGGCTCGTACGGCCACAACTCGGTGTCCGACAACGTCAGCGCGGTCAACCTGATCAACGTCAAGCGGATCGGACGGCGCAACAACAACATGCAGTGGTTCAAGGTCCCGCCGAAGATCTACTTCGAGCGCAACTCCCTTCGCTACCTGGGGGCGATGGACGGCATCGGCCGCGTCTCGATCGTCACCGACAAGACGATGGTCTCCCTCGGCTTCGTCCAGCGGGTCACCGACATCCTGAACTCCCGTCCCGGCGCGGTCTCCATCCAGGTCATCGACAACGTCGAGCCCAACCCCGAGCTCGCCACCGTGCGCGCCGGCGCGGCGATGATGCGGGAGTTCGGACCCGACACGATCATCGCCCTCGGCGGCGGCTCCCCGATGGACGCGGCCAAGATCATGTGGCTGATGTACGAGCGCCCGGAGGTGGAGTTCGCCGACACGAAGGAGAAGTTCTTCGACATCCGC
Organism: Streptomyces sp. NPDC103540; assembly: GCF_055584445.1. Lineage (NCBI taxonomy): Bacteria > Bacillati > Actinomycetota > Actinomycetes > Kitasatosporales > Streptomycetaceae > Streptomyces > Streptomyces sp. NPDC103540. The sequence continues at coordinate 386,174 of NZ_JBVJMA010000007.1, read as the reverse complement.
AAGCGGGCCTACACCTTCCCCTCGCTCGGCGAGAAGGCCCGGCTGGTCGCCGTCCCGACCACCTCCGGCACCGGCTCGGAGGTCACCCCCTTCGCGGTCATCTCCGACCCGGTCGCGGCGCAGAAGTACCCGCTCGCCGACTACGCGTTGACCCCGAACGTGGCCATCGTCGACCCGGTCCTGTCGATGGGCCTGCCGCCCGAGGTGACGGCCGACTCCGGCTTCGACGCCCTGACCCACGCCACGGAGGCGTACGTGTCCGCGTACGCCAACGACTACACGGACGGGCTCTGCCTCCAGGCGATCAAGCTGATCTTCGAGAACCTGCAGCGGTGCGTGGTCGACGGCCCGAACGACCCCGAGGCCCGCGAGAAGATGCACAACGCCTCGACGGTGGCGGGCATGGCCTTCGCCAACGCCTTCCTCGGCCTGGTGCACGCCATGGCCCACACCCTGGGCAACACCTTCAAGGTGGCCCACGGCCGCACCAACGCGATCCTGCTGCCGCACGTGATCCGCCACAACGGCACGGTCACGCACAAGGCCACCCCGTGGCCGAAGGCGGAGGTCTACCGGGCGCCGGAGCGCTTCCAGGAGATCGCCCGCATGCTCGGCCTGCCGGCCGACACCGCCGCCGAGGGCGTGGAGTCCTACGCCCGGGCCGTCGAGGAGCTGCGCACGCGCTGCGGGATCCCCGCCTCCTTCGCCGAGCAGGGCGTCGACGAGGCCGCCTTCGTCGAGGCCCTGCCGCAGCAGACCGCGAACGCCTACGCCGACCAGTGCGCCCCGGCCAACCCGCGGATGCCGATGATCGACGACATGCGCCGGCTGATGCTCCAGGCCTACTACGGCAACGCGGAGGGAGCCCAGACGGAGGGGCGCTGACCGCCCCGACGCGCGCGACGCGACGGCCCGCCCGGAGTCCTCAGGCTCCGGGCGGGCCGTCGCGTCGTACCCGGGTCGGGGCGGGGGCGGGTCGGCCGGGCGCCTCAGGCGGGCGGCACCAGCAGGGCCGCCGCCGAGCGGGCCCGCTCCAGCGCCCCGGCCCGGTCCGCGCCGCGCTGGCCCAGGACGACCCGGGTGCTCAGGCCGTCCAGCAGGGCCAGCAGCTCCGAGGCCCGCGCCGGCACGTCCGCCGGCGCGAGCCGGCCCTGCTCCACGCCCCGGGTCAGCAGCGCCTCCAGATCGCGCCGCCAGCCGTCGTCGATCTCCTCCTGGGCGGCCTTCAGCGGCTCGTTGGACGCCGTGCGCGCCCACAGCTCGATCCACAGCGTCCAGCGCGGGTCGCGGGGGCCCCGCGGCAGGTACAGCTCGATGAACTGGTCGAGCTTGCGCGCCGCCGTCACCCGGCGGGCCAGCAGGGCCCGGCGCTCCGCGGTGAGCAGTTCCTCGCTCCAGCGCAGGGCCTCCAGCAGGAGCCGGTCCTTGCTGCCGAAGTAGTACAGGATGTGGCCGCCGCTGGTGCCGAGTCGGTCGGCCAGCGCGGACATGGTGAGCGCGGCCAGTCCGTCCTCGGCGATGGCCCGCATGGCCTCTTCCAGCATCCGCTCCTGGGCGATCCGCCCGTCGCGCCGCCGCGCTGCTCCCGCCACCGCTCCCGCCCTCCGGATCTCCGTGGCCCGACCTTATCCCGGACAGGGTCTTGACGGGCTCGCCGTCGAACCCTCATCTTGAATGCCATTCAAGAACTTAGAACGGTGTTCAAGATCGCTCGCGGTGCACCCGCGGCCCGATCGCAGTTCGCCCACCGCGCACACAGTCAGGGGTCCGTCATGGGGCAGCAGGAGACAGCCGACGTCGACGAGGTGTTCCGGGTCGAGACACACGGCATCGACCCCATCCCCGACTCCGAACGCCACGGCAGCGCCAAGGACCTCTTCTGGCTCTGGTTCGGCTCCAACCTCACCTTCACCTACGTGATCAACGGCGCCCTCGCCGTCGCCTTCGGGCTCTCCTTCTGGCAGGCCACCGCCGTCGTCGTGATCGGCGGACTGTCCTTCTTCGCCATCAGCGCCGCCGGCCTCGCCGGCATCCGGACCGGCACCGCCACCCTGGTCGTCTCCCGGGCCGCCTTCGGCGTGCGCGGCAACTTCCCGGCCGGTGTCCTCAACTGGGTGGTGAGCATCGGCTACACCATCGTCAACACCGTGGTCGGCACGCTCGCGCTGGAGGTCTTCCTCGCCGGGATCGGCGGGCCGGGCGGCACGACGGGCCGGGCCCTCGCCCTCGGGTTCACCCTCGCGCTGACCTTCGCCGTCGCCATGTGGGGCCACGCCACCGTGCAGTTCGCCGAACGCTGGATGGCCTACGTCCTCGCCGCCGGCTTCGGCGCCCTGCTCCTGTTCGTCCTGCCCGGCGCCGACACCGCCGCCCCGGCGACCCCCGCCGGGCTCTCCGGCTGGAGCCTGGCCTTCGTGGTCATGTTCGCCGGGCCGTTCTCGTACGTGCCCATGCCCGCCGACTACACCCGCTACCTGCCCCGCACCACCACCCTGAGGTCCATCACCTGGACCGGCGCCCTCGGCGGCTTCCTCTCCTCCGTCGCGCTCGGCGTCGCCGGCGTCGCCGCCGCCACCCAGACCGACATGACCGACGCCGTCGCCGGCGCCGAGAGCCTGCTGCCCGGCTGGTTCCAGCCGCTGTTCCTCGCCCTCGTCCTCGGCGGCTCCGTCACCAACTCGATCATCACGCTCTACTCCTCCAGCCTGAACCTCCAGGTCCTCGGCATCCCGTGGAGCCGCGCCCGGGCCATCGTCATCAGCGCCGCCGTCACCGCGGTCGGCTCCCTCGCCGCCCTGTTCCTGACGGACTTCACCACCTCCCTGCTCTCCTTCCTCTCCCTCCTGATCATCGTGTTCGCGCCCTGGGGCGGCGTCTTCCTCGCCGACATGCTGCTGCGGCGCTGCCACTACGACGCCGACGCCCTGCACGCGGGCGCCGCCGGCGCCTACTGGTACCGCTCCGGCTACCACCCGGCCGGCCTGGCCGCCCTGCTCGCCGGCATGACCTTCGCCGCCCTGACCTGCGACTCCGAACTGTGGACCGGGCCGCTCGTCGCCCCGCTCGGCGGCGCCGACCTCACCCTGCTCGGCGCGCTCGTCTCCGGCCTCGTCTACTGGGCCCTCGCCCGCCGCCGCGTACCCGCCTACGCCCCGGCCGCCTGAGGCCCGCCCGGCGCCGCACCCCCCCGCGCCGCACCCCCGCGCCGCCCGCCCCTCCGCACCGCACCGCCCCCCGCACACCGCACGGCACCCCTGGAGCACCACCCATGCCTCACCACCCCCTCCCCGCCGACCTGCTGCTCACCGGCGCCCGCGTCCACACCGTGGACCCCGACCTGCCCGAGGCCCAGGCCCTCGCCGTCCGCGACGGGCTGATCGTCTGGGTGGGCCCCGACGCCGAGGCCGACGCCTGGGCCGGCCCGGACACCGAACGCCTCGACGCGGGCGGCCGACTCGTCCTGCCCGGCTTCGTCGACGCCCACAACCACGTCCGCCTCGGCTCCGACGCCGACTGCGTGCAGCTGGCCGGGGTGCACACCCTGGAGGGCATTCACGAGCGGATATGGGCCTGGCACGTGGAGCACCCCGACGCCGAGTGGATCGAGGCCGAGGCCTTCGACTACTCCGCCCTGCCCGGCGGGCGGATGCCGTGCGCGGCCGACCTGGACCCCGTCACCGGGGACACGCCGGCGATCGTCCTCTCGTACGACGTCCACACGGCCTGGCTGAACACCGCCGCCATGCGCCGCCTCGGCGTCACCCGCGACCGCACCGACCTCCCCTTCGGCACCGCCGCCACGGACCCGGAGACCGGAGAGCCGACCGGCTTCGTCAAGGACTTCGCCGTCAAGGGCCTCTCCCGCGCCGGCCACCGGGCCCTGCGCGAGCTGGGCGTGCCCTGGGCCTCGCCCGACCGGCAGTACGGGCGCCTCGCCAAGAGCCTCGACGACGCCATCGGCTTCGGCATCACCACCGTCGTGGAACCGCAGAACTCCCTCGACGACCTGGAGCTGTACGAACGGGCCCGCGCCGAGGGCAGGCTGCGCTCCCGCGTCGTCGCCGCGCTCTTCCACCCGCGCGGCACGGACGACGCCGACCTGGACGAGTTCGCCGACGCGGCACGCCGCTTCGCCGACGACCGGCTGCGCGTGGGCCCGCTCAAGCTGTACATCGACGACGTGGTGGAACCCCGTACCGCCGCCCTGCTGGAGCCGTACACGGGCTGCGGACGCCACCGGGGCGAGACCTTCTACCCGGCGGAGGAGTTCGCGGACCTGTTGGCGAAGCTGGACGCGCGCGGTTTCCAGTGCTTCGTCCACGCCACCGGGGACCGGGGCATCCGTACCGTCCTGGACGCGGTGGCGCACGCCCGCGCGCTGAACGGCCCGCGCGACGCCCGCCACCAGGTCGTCCACGTGGAGTGCCTCGACCCCGAGGACGTGCCGCGCTTCGCGGAGCTGGGCGTGGTCGCCTGCATGCAGCCCCGCCACTGCGCGCCGGAGATCGCGGGTCCCGGCAAGGACTGGGCCGAGAACGTGGGGGAGGGGCGCTGGCACAAGGCGTGGCCGATGCGCAGCCTGCACGAGGCGGGGGCGACGCTCGCCTTCTCCAGCGACTGGAACGTCGCCGAGATGGACCCGATGATCGGCATCTACACGGCGGTCACCCGCCGCTCCCTGGACGGCGGCCCGGCGTGGCAGCCGCAGGAGACGGTCGACGTGGAGACGGCGGTGTACGGCTACACGATGGGCTCCGCCCGCGCCAACTTCCTCGACCGGGAGCGGGGTTCCCTCACGGTCGGCAAGGCGGCCGACTTCGTGGTCCTGTCCCGGGACATCCTGCGCGTCCCGCCGCCGGAGATCCTCGGCACCGTCGCCGAGACGGTGGTCGTGGCGGGAGAGGTGGTCCACACCGCGTAGGGCGCGCGCCGGCGCGGCCGGGTGCGGGCCGGGGCGTCAGGCCTCCGGGTGTTCCTCGGGGGCGAGGAAGCGGCCCATCGGCAGCACCTGGCGCCCCCAGGTGCTCGCCATGATCTGACCGGCGAGCAGGTACGTGGCCCCCAGCGCGGCGAGCAGGCCGGACCAGCCCGTGATCCGCAGCCACGTCTGGGATCCGGTGAACCCGCTGACCGTCATCCCGACGAAGACGACCAGCACGCACGTGAAGGTCGACAGCAGCACCAGGTGGATGCGCCAGCTGCCGAGCCACAGGACGAACACCACGAACACCCAGGGCAGGGTGAACACCGCGCTCACCTCTCCGCGCAGGTCCGCGTCCAGGCCCGGCAGCACCCACTGGAGGAGGCAGGCCTTCGCCATCCAGAAGAGTCCGAAGCCGCCGAAGACGGTGGCGTGCCAGGTGTCGCCGCGTTGGGCCTGGAACAGCCCGGCGAGGAGTTGGGCGAGACCGCCGACGAAGAATCCGACCAGGGGCAGCACCGGGTGCCCGAGCCTTTCGGGGAGGATCCCCGCGTCGACTCCGGTCGCGATGACGGTGACCACGATGAAGCCGGTCAGGCCGAGGGCGCCCAGCTGGGCCTGGGCGCTCGGCTCCATCCGCTTGACGGAGACGGCCTGTTCGGCGGGCCCCTGTCGGTTGCGCAGGGCGGGGGTGTTCACCGGGTCCCGCCGCCCTCGCCGCCCTCGCCGGCGAAGCGGGGGACGGACGGGGCGTCGTCGGGGAGGCCGCTGCCCACGGCGGCCCCCGGCCGGCCGCGCCGGAACACGGCGCAGGCGAGGGTGACGGCGGCGCCCACCACCGCCCAGGCGGCCAGCACCAGCATCGGGCCGCCCGCGCCGTTGCCCCGGAAGTAGGCGATGGAACGCGCGGCGTACGTTCCGGCCCCCGGCGGGAGCGCGGGCCCGATGGCGCTCCAGAACGGCGGCAGCAGCGGGTAGGCGTAGGCGCCGCCCGCGCTCGGGTTGCCGAACACCACGATCAGCAGGATCGCCAGGCCGATGCCGACCACGCCCGCGAGCCCCTGGAGGGCCAGGGTGACGGCGCCGACGGCGAAGACGACCAGGGTGCCGAGCCCCCACAGGGCCGGCAGGGAGCCGGGCAGCGCGCCGAGGACCGGACCGGCGATGACCGCGCCGAGCAGTCCGGCGACGAGGGCGTACAGCAGCAGCGCGCCGAGCCGGACGACGGCGCGGGCGGAGTTCGCGGGCCGGGCGCCGGCGCTGATCGCGAGGATCGCGGCGCACAGGTAGCCGCCCACGCACCAGCCGACGACCAGGTAGAAGGAGCTGAGTCCGCGGCTGTCGCCCCGGTCGGCGGGGGCCACGTCGACGACCCGCACCGCGCGCCCCCGCGCCACCTCGGCCCGGCCGACGACCTCCTCCAGGGCCTGGGAGAGGGAGGCCCCGCCGCCGCTCGCGACGAGGAGCCTGTCGGTCTTCCCGGCCGGGTCGACGATCAGGGCCCCGTCCACCTCCCGCTCGCGGATCCGGTGCGTGGCCTCGGCCTCGTCGGCGACGGTGCTGGGGTCCAGGGGCTTGCCGGGCAGCTCCGCGAGCTGCCGCGCCGTCTGCTCGGCCACCCCGGCGACGGGGGCCGCCACCGCGAGGGGGACCTCGTGCGGCTTCGGATGGTGGAAGGCGCCGATGTAGGAGGTGACGAAGGCCAGCTGGAGGGCCAGTACGCCCAGGACCAGCAGGGCGGCCCGGAGGGTCACGGCGTCCTTGACCTCGGCGAGGAAGCCTCCGCTCGGGCCGGCGTCGGGGTTCCGGTGGGGCTGGGTCATGCCCCCCACGCTCCGGGCGGAGGGGGGCGGGCGCAGCAGGGGAGCGCCGAATGGATGATCGAACAAGTGTTTCGCACGGATATTCGAATTGCTCTATGGTGGAGACGGGGGAGGTGATGATCGAGCGAAGCAGGAGGCCGCGGGTGCCTGGTTTTACGCATCTGCACACCGTTTCGGGGTTCTCCGTGCGGTACGGGGCCTCGCACCCGGAGCGGCTGGCGCAACGCGCCGCCGAAAGGGACATGGACGCGCTCGCCCTGACCGACCGCGACACCCTCGCGGGAGCGGTGCGCTTCGCGAAGGCAGCCGCCGGGGCCGGGATCCGACCCCTGTTCGGCGTGGACCTGGCCGTGGCCCCCGTCGGGCCGGGGGAGCCGTCCCCGGCGCCGCGCGGGGCGGCCGGGGAGGTCTCGTACCGGCGCCGGGTCCCCGTCAAGGGCGGGGCCTTCGTCGACGAGTCCGCCCCCCGGGCCCTGTTCCTGGCCCGGGACGGCGCCACCGGCTGGGCGCGGCTGTGCCGGCTGGTCACCGCCGCCCACGCCCGGTCCGACCGGGGGGCCGGACCGGGCGCGGGTTCCGCCGCGACCGCCCCCGCCGCCGGGGACCCGCGCCCGGCCCCGACACCCGCCGCCACTGCCCTCGACCCCGCCGTTTTCGACCCCGCCGCCCCCGCGCTCGGCCTCGCCTCCCGGCGCCCGCCGCTGCTGCCCCGCGAGGCCCTGGGCGGCGACGGCGTGTTCGTCCTGCTCGGACCCGCCTCCGAGGTCGGCCGCGCCCTCGCCGCCGGCCGCCCCGACCGGGCCGCCCGGCTCCTCGCGCCCTGGCGGGAGGCCTACGGCGACGCCCTGCGCCTCGAAGCCGTCCACCACGGTCGCCCCGGCACCGGACCCGGCTCCCTGCGGCTGGCCGCCCGTACCGTCGGCTTCGCCGCCGACCAGGGCGTCCCGGCCGTCCTCACCAACGCCGTCCGCTACGCCGACCCCGGCCAGGGCCCCGTCGCCGACGTCCTCGACGCGGCCCGGCGCCTGGTCCCCGTGGACCCCAGGGGCCCCCTCGACGGCGGCGAACGCTGGCTCAAGGACCCCACCGCCATGGCGCGGGCCGCCGACCGGATCACCGAGGCCGCCGGCCTGCGCCCCGCCGACGCCCGCCGGCTGCTCGCCCGTACCCGCGAGACCGCCGAGGCCTGCCGCGTCGACCCCGAGGACGACCTCGGCATCGGCTCCGTGCACTTCCCCGAGGCCCGCCTCGTCGGCGCCGGACGGCGCACCGCCCAGCGGGTCCTCGCCTCCCGCGCCGCGGCCGGCATGGTGCTGCGCGGCCACGCCCACGACCGCGCCTACTGGGACCGGCTGCACGAGGAACTCGACGTCATCGCCTTCCACGGCTACGCCTCCTACTTCCTGACGGTCGCCCGGGTCGTCGACGACGTGCGCGAGATGGGCATCCGGGTGGCCGCCCGGGGCTCCGGCGCGGGCTCCCTCGTCAACCACCTCCTCGGCATCGCCCACGCCGACCCGGTCGCCAACGGCCTGCTGATGGAACGCTTCCTGTCCCGTCGCCGCCGCGTCCTGCCCGACATCGACATCGACGTGGAATCCGCCCGCCGCCTGGAGGTCTACCGCCGCGTCCTCGACCGCTTCGGCGCCGAACGCGTCGCCACCGTCTCCATGCCCGAGACCTACCGCGTCCGCCACGCCGTCCGCGACGTCGGCGCCGCCCTGTCCATGGACCCCGCCGTCGTCGACCGCCTCGCCAAGTCCTTCCCGCACATCCGCGCCCGCGACGTCCGCGCCGCCCTGGCCGAACTGCCCGAACTGCGCGGGCTCCGCGAGGAACAGGCAGGGGAGCGCGGGGAGGCGTACGCACGGATGTGGGACCTCGTCGAGGCCCTGGACGCCCTGCCGCGCGGGGTCGCCATGCACCCGTGCGGGGTGCTGCTCTCCGACGCCTCGCTGCTCGCCCGCACCCCGGTGGTGCCCACCAGCGGCGAGGGGCTGCCCATGTCCCAGTTCGACAAGGACGACGTGGAGGACCTCGGGCTGCTCAAACTCGACGTGCTGGGCGTGCGGATGCAGTCCGCGATGGCCCACGCCGTCGCCGAACTGCGCCGCGCCGACGGCCGGGAACTCGACCTCGACGACCCGGCGCAGGTCCCGCCCGGCGACGCGCCCACGTACGAGCTGATCCGCTCCGCCGAGACGCTGGGCTGCTTCCAGATCGAGTCCCCGGGCCAGCGCGACCTCATCGGCCGCCTCCTGCCGACCACCTTCCACGACCTCGTCGTCGACATCTCCCTCTTCCGCCCCGGCCCGGTCGCCGCCGACATGGTGCGCCCCTTCATCGAGGCCCGGCACGGCCGCGCCCCCGTACGCTTCCCGCACCCCGACCTGGCCGACGCGCTGCGCGAGACCCACGGGGTGGTCGTCTTCCACGAGCAGATCATCGAGATCGTGCACGTCATGACCGGCTGCGGGCGCGACGAGGCGGACCGGGTCCGGCGCGGCCTGTCCGACCCGCCGTCGCAGGGGCGGATCAAGGCCTGGTTCGCCGCCGCCGCCCGCGCGAAGGGGTACGCCCCCGAGGTCGTCGCCCGCACCTGGGAGATCGTCGAGGCCTTCGGCAGCTACGGCTTCTGCAAGGCGCACGCCGTGGCCTTCGCCGTCCCCACCTACCAGTCGGCCTGGCTCAAGACCCACCACCCGGCCGCCTTCTACGCCGGACTGCTCACCCACGACCCCGGCATGTACCCCAAGCGGCTGCTGCTGGCGGACGCCCGCCGGCGCGGCGTACCGGTGCTGCCGCTGGACGTGAACCACTCGGCGGTCGCCCACCGCATCGAACTGGTGTCCGGTCCGCCGGAGCGCTGGGGCCTGCGCCTCGGGCTCGTCGACGTCCACGGCATCGGCGAGGCCGAAGCCCTGCGCGTCGAGACCGGTCGCCCCTACGCCTCCCTGCGCGACTTCTGGGAACGCGCCCACCCCGGCCGCCCCGTCGCCGAACGCCTCGCCCAGGTCGGGGCCCTCGACGCCTTCGGCGCCAACCGCCGCGACCTGCTGCTGCACCTGAGCGAGCTGCACGGCGACCGGCGCGCCGCCGGCGGCCGGGGCGCCACCGCCGGCCGGGGCACCACCGGGCACGGCACCGCCGGTCGGGGCGCGACCCAACTCCCCCTCGACGGGGGCCGCTCCACCGCCCCCGTGGGCCTGCCCGACCTCACCGAGGCCGAACGGCTCAGCGCCGAGCTCGGGGTCCTCGGCATGGACGCCTCCCGCCACCTGATGGGCGACCACCACGCCTTCCTCGCCGAACTCGGCGTCACCCCGGCCCACCGGCTGCGCGACACCGCGCACGGCAGGACCGTCCTCGTCGCCGGCGCCAAGGCCGCCACCCAGACCCCGCCGATCCGCTCCGGCCGCCGCGTCGTCTTCACCACCCTCGACGACGGCACCGGCCTGGTCGACCTTGCCTTCTTCGACGACAGCCAGGAGGCCTGCGCGCACACCGTCTTCCACTCCTTCCTGCTGCTCGTACGGGGAGTCGTCCAGCGGCGCGGCCCGCAGAGCCTCAGCATCGTCGGAGCCGCCGCCTGGAACCTCGCCGAACTCGCCGAACTGCGCACCCGCGGCGGCCTCGAAGCCGTCACCGCCCGCCTCGCCGAACCCCCCGCGCCCCACGGACACCCCGGACGCACCCGGGACGCCTCCGGCGACACAGGCCGCCGCATCCACCTCCCGACCGGCTACGAGATGAACCCGTGGGCCGACCTCCAGCCGCCCGGCGACCGCGCCGCGACCGGCCGCAAGCTCTGGCACTCCAGCCCCGGGAGCGCCGGATGACCGCGATCCTGCACGTCCGCTGCGCCGCCGCCCTGACCGAAGAGGGCTACCGCGAGGTCCTCGCACTGCTCCGCGAGTTCTCCCCCCTGGTCCAGGCCCTGCCACCGCGCGCCGCCCTGATCCAGGTCCGCGGCGCCCAGCGGTACTTCGACGCGGACCCGGCCCGCATCGCCGAACTCGTACGACTGCGCACCGTCGCCCGGCTCGGCACCGACGTCCGCATCGGCGTCGCAGGCACCCGGTCCGTGGCGGCCACGGCCTCCGCCCGGGTCCCCGAACCCGGCGGGATCCTCGCCGTCCCCGACGACGCCGCGCCCGCCTTCCTCGCCCCCCTGCCCGTCGAGGCCCTCCACGGCCTCGGCGACCGGCAGGCGAAGGCCCTGCGCGGCTACGGGCTCCACACCGTCGGATCCCTCACCGCGGTCCCGGCCGGGGTCGTCGAACGGATCCTCGGCACGCGCGCCGGCCGGCTCGCCCTCGAACGCGCCCGCGGCGTCGACCCCCGGCCCGTCACCCCCCGCGCCCTGCCCGCCTCCGCCACGGCCCGCACCCGCTTCGGCCGCCAGGAACTCGACGGCCCCCACGCCCGGGCCGCCCTGCTCACCCTCGTCGTACGGCTCGGCACCGAACTGCGCGGCCGGCGACAGGCCGCCCGGGACCTGACCCTGACCCTCCGCTTCGCGGACGGCACCCGCTGGGAGAAGACCCGACGCCTCCTCGAACCCTCCGCCCACGACGAGGACCTCCGCACCCTCGCCTACCGCCTCATGGACGCCGCCGGCCTCCAACGGGCCCGGCTGACCGGCATGGTCCTGCGCGCCGAGGACCTCACCGGCGCCGGCCCCGTCACCCGACAGCTCACCCTCGACGCCGTCCGCGAGTCCCGCCTCACCGTCGAGGCCGTCGTCGACCGGGCCAACGCCCGCTTCGGCCCGGGCACCGTCCGCCCCGCGGCGACGTTCCCGCGCCGAAGCCCCGTCCCCCTCCGGAGCCCCGCCCACGCCTGAAGCGGCGCCGGGCGCCGGGGGAGCGGAGCCTCGGCCCTCAGTCCTCCAGGTCTGCCAGGAGGCGGCGGGCCGTCCCGGCGCGCAGGGCGCTCGTCTGGGCCTGGATCAGGTGGAACTGGGCCTCGCGCGCGAGCCGGCCCGCCGGGTGCCCGTACTGGACGGCCCGACCGCCCGCCACCGCCACGCAGGTCGCGGCCGCCCGAACGGCCAGGTCCAGCGCCGCCGCCCGCAACCGCAGGCGCTCCCCGGCGCCCTCGCCCGGCGGGAGTCCGTCGCGCAGCCCGTAGGCCTCGGCGCGCAGCGCGGCGGCCCGGCGGGCGACCCGCAGGCCGAGCTCCTCGTACTCCGTCGACTGGAGCAGGTAGTCGGCGGTGGCCCGGAGCTGTCCGAAGACGGCCGGCTGGGCGTCCGCGTTCTCCTCGTCGTAGGCCCGGATCCAGTCGGCGCGCGGCCGGCGCCCCCACACCCGCGCGTCCGGTACGCGCACGTCGCGCAGCTCCACGGCGGCCGTGTGCGTACCGTCCATCGCCCACAACGGGGCTCCCGCGACGGCCTCCAACCCCTTGCCCGGCGCACAGTCGACGAGCGCGAACACCACCTCGTCCTCGACGGTGACGGCCCCCACGAACAGGCTGTCCGCCAGACCCCATCCCGTCACCCACGGCACCCGCCCCGAGAGCCGCCACCCGCCGGGCACCCGCTCCGCCGTCACCGGCGGTCGCGGATGCCGAAGGAAGGCGAAGCCGGCCGTGGGCCGCAACTCCCCGCGTTCCAGGGCCGGCAGCCAGGTCCCGCGCAGCCGCTCCCCCTCCGGGCCGGTCGCCAGCAGCAGCCCCTTGGCGAGCGGCACGTGCTGGGTCCACACGAACCAGGTCGACGGGTCCACCGCCGCGAGCACCTCGTGCACCTCGCGCGACACCTGACGCGGCGTGAGCCCGCTGTCCGCAGCGGGCTCGTGGCCGGTGAGGCCGTACGCGCCGCACGCCGCCAACGCGTCCAGGTGGGAGGCGGGCACCCCCGCCCGCGCGGTGTGCTCCGCGACCGGCCGCAGGACCTCCACCGCCGTCCGGGTGACGGCGGCGACCAGCGGATCGGCCGCGAGGGCGGACGGGGTGGCCAGGGCGGTACCGGCCCCGGGGTTGCTCTGCACAGCCGTTCACCTCACATCGGGTCGGGCGTCGGGTCGAGTGTCGGCTCGGGCGGGCGTCGACATCGGGCGGAGCACCGCTCGGAGCGGACTCGACACACGATTTTTTACCGCCGCGTAACTTCCCAACTCTTGCTACTCGCCCGTAATTTAGCCGCAGCGGCACCCCTTGTGATCCGGATCACGGGATGAAACCCCCACGTCTTTCCCCTTGACCCGCAAGGAGATCACACGATGCTGCCCTGGAGACGCCTGCTCCGCCCGCTGGTCGTCCTCACCCTCGCCGCGGCGGCCGTCATGGCCCCCACCGGCGCCGCCCAGGCCGCCTCGGCGCCCAGCCGGGGCTGGAACGACTGGTCCTGCAAGCCGTCCGCCGCGCACCCGAGGCCCGTCGTCCTCGTCCACGGAACCTTCGGCAACTCCGTCGACAACTGGCTGGGCTTCGCCCCCTACCTCGTCAACCGCGGCTTCTGCGTCTACTCCCTCGACTACGGGCAACTGCCCGGGGTCCCCTTCTTCCACGGCCTCGGCCCCATCGACAAGTCCGCCGGCCAGCTCGCCGCCTTCGTCGACAAGGTGCGGACGGCCACCGGCACCCCGAAGGTCGACATCGTCGGCCACTCCCAGGGCGGCATGATGCCGCGCTACTACCTCAAGTTCCTCGGCGGCGCCGACAAGGTCAACGCCCTCGTCGGCCTCGCCCCCGACAACCACGGCACCACCCTGCTCGGCCTCACCAAGCTGCTCCCCTACTTCCCCGGAGCCGAGGACCTGATCAGCACCGCCACCCCCGGCCTCGCCGACCAGATCGCCGGATCCCCCTTCCAGACCAAGCTGAACGAGGGCGGCGACACCGTCCCCGGCGTGAAGTACACGGTGATCGCCACCCGCTACGACGAGGTGGTCACCCCGTACCGCAGTCAGTTCCTCGACGGACCGAACGTGCGCAACGTCCTGCTCCAGGACCTGTGCGTGCTGGACCTCTCCGAACACGTCACCATCGGCCTGACCGACCGGATCGCCTGGCACGAGGCCCTCAACGCCCTCGACCCCGCACGCGCGGAACGGACCACCTGCGCGTCGGTCTTCGACTGACGCGCGGGCGGTCCGTCCGTCCGGGACACCGGAGGGGGGAGACCGGTCGGGGGCACGACCGGCCCGGTGTCCGGTCTCGTGTCAGCGGCCGTGTCGGCCCGCCGCCGCCCGGCGGCGGGCCATCGCGAACAGCACGGCCGCACCGGCGGCCAGGGCCCCGGCCCCGGCGATCGCGATCATCGGGGTGGCACCGCTTCCGCCGGTCTCCGCCAGGTTGTCGCCCTTGGCCCCCGCCGGGGACGGGGCGGAGCCGGCGGTACCGGCGGAGCCCGGAGCGGCCGGGGCGGCGATCGGGGTCCCGGCCGCCGAGCCGTTCGTCTTCGGGTCGTCGTCCCCGTGGCCGTTGTGCTCCACCGAGGACTTGCCGGCGCCGTCGGCGATCTGCTCATCCGTCGGCGCCTTGGCGGTGGGCCCGCCGCTCGGCGCGGTGCTCGGCGCGCCGCTCGGCCGCCCGGGGGCGGTGCTCGGCGCGGCACTCGGCTTGGAGCCGGTCCCGGTCCCGGTTCCGGTTCCCGCTCCGGTTCCCCCACTGTCCTTCCCGAAGACCACGTCCGAGCAGGTGTAGAAGGCCTCCGGGCTGTCCGAGCGCTGCCAGACGCTGTAGATCAGGTGACGGCCGCTCTTCTTCGGCACGGTCCCGCCGAAGACGTAGTCACCGGCCTGCATCCCCGGGTCGGTGACCTTCACGAACGGCGCCGGCTCCAGGTCCGACCACTTCAGCGGCTTCGACGGGTCGTAGCCGTCCTTCGTCACGTACAGCTCGAAGGAACCCTTGTGCGGGGCGGTCCCCTTGTAGCGGAAGGTGTGCGCGCCGGCCGTCATCGGGCTCGCGGGCCAGTCGGTACGGGGCAGGTCCAGCCCCTTGTACTTGCTGTTGCCCGCCGAGCACAGCTGCCCGTCCGGGATCAGGGACCTGCTCTTGCCGGCGGCGTTGGCGATGTTCACCGCGTTCCAGTCGTAGAAGGCCTGCGCCCCGCTCGCGGCGACGGCCGCCTTGCACGCCGCCGACTTCGGCGACTCCGGGCCCTCCGCGTAGCAGGCCGCCACCCGACTGACCGGGTCCGTCATCGAACCGTGGGCTGCCGCGGGCACGGCGGCGTACGCGGCCACCGCGAGCGGGGCCAGTCCGACGGCGGCGATACGGGTGGCCGTGCGGCGGCGTACGGGCATGGGTGGATCTCCTTCGAGCACGGGGCAGGGGCGTGCCAGAACCGGGCCGCGCGGCGCCGTCCCCGACGGGGTGTCCGACGCCGCCACCGGCCTCCCTGGCACCGCCAAACTAACCGCCCCGAACCGCCGTTCCCCCGCCTTCGACCCCCCTGAACGGATCCTTAGGGTCCCTTTAAGGAAGGGGTAAGCGGCACCTCAGGAACGGGCCCCTCGGCTCCCCGACCACGAGGGCCGCGCCGTTCCGGAAGCCCCCGACCGCCCGTGCAGGTCCACCCCGGTTCGCCTCGGTCGGCTCTCCGTTCGGCACCCCGGCAGGACCGTTCACATCGGAGGGTGATGCGCGAGAAGCGCTCCCGGACCAGTACCCAGCCACCGTCAGCCGAGAAGGCGGAGCGCGAGCCCTCCCTGAGCGGCGGCGCCTCCGGATAGCGGATGACGTGGCGGATTGCCCGGCATGACTGTTCTGCCCCATTCACCGAAGATGGACCAGGAAGCCTGCTGACCCAGATAGAGTCCCAGGTCAGAAACCCTGCTCCCCGCACCCGCGGGGATGGTCCCGCCGACGGCGGCCGCGAGGTCAAGCTCGGCAGCTGCTCCCCGCACCCGCGGGGATGGTCCCGCTGCGGCAGCCCTGTTCGGTGACCCGGCCAACTGCTCCCCGCACCCGCGGGGATGGTCCCGACGGGGTGAACCCCGTGAAGTGACAGCGGTCAGTCCGGATTCCCTCCGTACGGCCAGGTGGGGACGTCAGGCTCCGTAGCGCATACCTCGGGCTTGGAGGGCGCTCACCTGGATGGGGGAGGTGGATCGTTCGGGCGGCCGACGCGACCTCGGCGCGGTCGATGCGACGTTCGGACCATGACCACTGTGGAACGGACGATCAAGGTGCTCTGGAGGGCCTGGTGGCGGCGATGGCCCCGCCGGGTGGCCCGGGCGACGGTGTTGTGGGGGGTGTCGTACGCCCTCTTCGGCCTGGTGTGCGCGCTGAGCGGGACCTCCTTGCTCTACCACGGCGGTGGCTCAGGAGCTTCCGGGCTGGGTTGGGCGGTCGTGGTGGTGGGTGTGTCGGCGGCGTTGGTCAGTGGAGCGGTGGAGTACTACGGGCTGCGGCCGGCGCTACGGGTTCTGCTCTGGGTGGTCTGCGTCCTGGCCGGGATCACCGCGTTCAGCCTGCTGATGGACGTGATCACGCTGATGCTCGGTCAGGGCGTGGACAGCCGCGCCTCCGCCGCGAACAAGGCCCTGGCGGCGGGCGGGGCGGTCCTGCTCGCGGCCACGGCCCGGTCCGACCGCCTGCCCGCCGGCGCCGCCGCGCGAGCGCCGTCCGCCGCACCGCGGCTCGTCCAACTCGGCGCCTGTGCGGGGACGCTGGCGTTCGTCCCGTACGCGGCGATGAAGCTGGTCTGGGCGTCCGGCGGCACGTTCGCGGGGATCACCGGTGAGGAGATGCTCGCGGTCTCGGAGCGAAACGGCGCCTCGGGGGTCTTCCTCACCCTGGAGTCCTGGGGCCTGGACCCCACCGCGCTGCTGGCCGTGCTCGGCGTCTTCCTGCTCTGGGGCCTGGTCCGCCCGTGGGGGCAGGTCTTCCCGCGCTGGACACTGTTCCTGCGCGGCCGACGGGTGCCGCGCCTGCTCCCCCTCGCCCCGGCTCTGCTCGGCGCCGCCACGCTCGCCCCGTACGGCGTCGCGGGGGTCGGGTACCTGACCCTGGCCACCGCCGGCGCGGTGACGATGCGGCGCGGCGACTTCCACTCCTCGGGCGACGCGCTGCTGGTCGGCTGGATCGGCATGATCGCCTTCGCCGTCTACGGCATCGCCCTGACCATCGCGGCCCGCTCGTACTGGCTTCGGACGCGACCCGACCGCCGGAAGGGCATCCACACGGAGTGACCGTGGGCGGCCGGTGCCCGCGGGGTGGCATCGCGTCAGGTGAGCAGGGGGTGCAGGCCGGTCGGGGTGTGGGCCTGGTCGTCCAGGGCGTCGAGGGCGCGGATGGCCTGGGCGGCGGCCTCCGGGTCGCTCGTCCTGAGGCCGCTCGCCTCGAACTCGTCCTCGTCCAGCCGCAGGATCGATCCGCCGTCCGCCGACACCCACAGGTCCAGGTCCAGGTCCTCCACCACGATCCGACCCGACCGCACCAGCACCGGCCGCGTGATGTCGCAGTACCAGCCCTTCAGGACGCCCGCGCCGCTCCACACCTCCTTGATCGCGTACCAGCGGGTGCGCCAGTAGTGCTCCACGAACACGTCGCCCGGCTCGAAGCGGACGAAGCCGAAGTCCCGTACGCCCTCGGCGGCCCAGGGCGCGCGCACGGAGATACGGTCCCCGTCGTCGGCCACCCCGACCGCCGGATAGCTGATCTTGGTGCGGCCGGCCTTGGTGAGGGTGACGGTCCAGGGTGTGGTCACTTCTTCGCTCCCAGTTTCTTCACGTGGCGCGTCTCGGTCGCGCAGATCTCGTATCCGAACCATTCGTTGACCGCGAGCATCGGCGCGTTGCCCGTGTCGTTGCCGGTGAAGGCGAGCCCGTAGCCGGCCGCGCGGGCCCGGCGCAGGGAGTCGGTCTTGGCCAGCTTGGCCAGCCCGCGCCCCCGGAAGGCCCGCAGCGTGCCGGTCATGGCGGAGGAGTAGCGGCCCGCCCCGTCCGTGCGCGCGGCGGAGAAGGCCGCCACGACCCCGTCGACCAGGGCCACCGTGGTCAGCTCGTGGTCCAGCGTCGGATCCCGCCAGACCTCCTCCAACCACTCCTCGTAGTCGTCCAGTTCCACCGGCAGGTCGCCCGGCTCGTCCCGCGACACCGCCGCGTCGGCCTCGTACAGCGGCCGGGGATCGGCGGCGAAGGCGGAACCCGGGCGCAGTTCGACCCCGGCGGGCAGGGGCGCCGGCAGTTCGGGCAGGGCGGTGGCCGCCAGGTCCAGGCGCAGGAAGTGCGCCGAGCGGCCGGTCCGGTAGCCGCGCCGCTCGGCGAAGGCCCGGCTCTCCGGCTCGTCCAGCACCCAGGCGTACGCGTCCACCGCGCCGGCCGCCGCGAGGTGCTCCTCGGCCGCGCGCAGCAGCGCGCCCCCGGCGCCGAGGCCCCGGTGCGCGGGGTCGACGTGCACGTTGAGGTACGCGTGACCCGGCTCCGGGGTGTCGAGGACGAGGCCCGCCTCGGCCGTGCCGACGACCACGCCGTCCGGCGTCTCGGCGAGCAGCAGCCGGTACCGCTCGGCGGGCGGGGCGGCGGACAGTTCGTGGGTGATCCCGGCGGGGGTGGTGACGAGGAAGGGGATCGCGGCCCGCCGTACTCGGACGACGGCCTCCAGGTCGGCCGGGGCCTCGGGGCGCGGCTCACGGATCAGAACGGTCATGAACCGGACGGTACGGGCGGGCCCGTGGCCCGCGCCTCCCAATTACGCCGGCCCCCGCGGCCCGTGGGGGAGAATCGGCCCCGTGACCTCGACCACGACACCGCTGAAGATCCGCATCGACGACTCGGCCGGCGCCCCGGCCCCGTACGAGCAGCTGCGCGCGCAGATCGCGGACCGCGCCCGTTCGGGCAGGCTCCCCGTCGGCTTCAAACTGCCCACGGTGCGCGGGCTGGCGCAGGAGCTGGGGTTGGCCGCGAACACGGTCGCCAAGGCCTACCGGGCGTTGGAGGAGGACGGGGTCGTCGAGACGCGGGGGCGCAACGGCACCTTCGTCGCGGCGGGGGAGGGCTCCTCGCGGGAGGCCGCCTCGGCCGCCCAGGCGTACGCGGAGCGGGCGCACCGGCTGGGCCTGACGCGGGAGGAGGCCCTGGCGGCGGCCGACGCCGCACTGCGGGCCCGCTACGACCGCTAGAGCATGTCTCTCGGATCTGGCTGTGAGTTCGTAAGCAGTGGCCGTACCCAGTCCGTTGCCGGTGGACAACTCGCCCGACAGGTGTCGGGAGGCCATGGCCCACTACACGGCGCTGGGTCGAGCGGGCCGGCCACTCGCGGGATGATGCGGTCGCACCAGTCGCAGAGCACTGTCGCGTGGGCACCCGCGGCCTCAAGGACACCGGCCGCGTCATGGGCGGCTTCGAGCCAGTCGGGTTCAGTGATCGTTACGGGCGCACGGTCCAGCAGGCGCTTGCTGTTCCAGAGGCTGAGGCCGGTGACCGTTCGGATCGCACGGATCGCCTCCGTTTTGCGGTCTCCCGACCCTGTCAGCAGGACTCGGAATCCTGGCTCTTCCACACACCCTCCCCGGCGGTCTCAAGCTTTCCAGCAAGTGAAACATCCCGCGGTGGAATGCCATGGGACGGGCTATCGCCGGGCCCAGACAAGGATGGCGGCGAGGTGGAGCGCGGCCTGGTAGGCGATGGCAAGTTTGTCCGTTCGCATGGCCAGGCCGCGCCACTGCTTGAACCGGTTGATACATCGCTCGACCGCGTTGTGTTGCTTGTATGCCTCGGCATCGAAGGAGGGCGGGCGACCGCCGGTGCGGCCTCGCCTCAGACGGTGACCGATCTGGTCGGACGGCTGAGGAATCACAGCCCGGATCCCGCGGCGACGGAGATGCTTGCGGATCTCGCCCGGGATGAATACGCGCGGTCCGCCAGGACGGCCTCCGGCCGAGTCCTGGGTCTCCCGGGACCGGTACGCGGAACACGGATGCTAGCCATGGTGGTCTCGAAGGCTGGCGCGTCACCCGCCTGGCCTCCGGTGACGCGGAGAGCCAGAGGCCGTGCACGGCTGTCGCGGGCGAGGTGAACCTTGGTGCTCAGGCCGCCGCAGGACCGTCCGAGCGCATGGTCGTCAGGTTCGGCCCGGCCCGGCGCCCCCTTTTCCTGGCGCCGGCGGCGTGCTGGTGGGCGCGGCGGACGGTGGAGTCCACCGAAACGGTCCAGCCGATGTCGTCAGCGTCGTCTGCTGCTGTCAGGAGCGCAGTCAGGATCCGTTCCCAGGTGCCGTCGACGGCCCACCTGATCAGTCGCTTGTGAGCGGTCTGAAACGGGCCCAGTTCGTCGGGCAGGTCCCGCCAGGGCGAGCATGTTCGGTACTTCCACGCGATGGCCTCAAGAGTGCGGCGGTGGTCGGCCCACCGCCGACCACGGACCGGATCGGCCGGCAGCAGAGGCTCGATCCGATCCCACATCGCATCAGTGATCACTAAGCGGATAGACACATCCGATCAACTGACCAACCGATCAAAGGGACATGCTCTAGCCCGGGAGGCGCCGGGCCCGCACGCCGGGCCCGCACGCCGGGCCTGCACGCCGGGCCCGCGCACTGGGCCCGCGCACCGGGCCCGCGCGGCGGCCTCAGAGGTAGAGGCCGGCCTCCGAGGTGGGTTGCGCGGGCAGTACCGCCGCCGGGCCGGTACCCCGGCGCAGGGCGAACAGTTCGGCCAGCGTCGCTCCCTCGCGGGAGATCCCCTCGTCGGTGCCGAGCCAGTCCACCGCCTCCCGGTGGGTCAGCCGGCCGACCTCGACGCGGGCCAGGCAGCGCCCCGGCCGCACCACGGCCGGGTGGAGCCGTTCCAGGTCCTCGTTGGTGGTGACGCCGACGAGGACGTTGCGGCCCTGGCCCAGCAGGCCGTCCGTCAGGTTCAGCAGCCGGGACAGCGCCTGGCCGGCGGTGTGCCGGGCCTCGCCGCGGATCAGCTCGTCGCAGTCCTCCAGGAGCAGCAGCCGCCAGCGCCCCTTGGCGGTGCCCTCGTCCTCGCCGATCGCGATGTCCATGAGGTAGCCGACGTCGTTGAACAGCCGCTCCGGGTCCAGGACGCAGTCCACCTGGCACCAGTCCCGCCAGGACCGGGCCAGCGTGCGCAGCGCGGAGGTCTTGCCGGTGCCCGGCGGACCGTGCAGCAGGAGCAGCCGGCCGGCGATGTCGTCCGGGGTGACCTTCATCAGCCGGTCCATCGCCGTCGCCACGGGCGCGGTGTAGTTGGGCCGCACCTCCGCCCAGGTGCCGGCCGAGATCTGCCGGGTCGTGCGGTGGGGGCCGCGGCGCGGGGAGACGTACCAGAAGCCCATCGTGACGTTGTCGGGCTGGGGTTCGGGCTCGTCCTCGGCCCCTTCGGTGGCCGCGCGGAGCACCCGTGAGGCCACCTCGTCGCTGACGGCGGTGACCGTCACGTCGGCGCCGCGGCTCCAACGGGAGACGAGCAGCGTCCAGTCCGGGCCCTCGGCGAGGGTGGCGCTGCGGTCGGTGTCCCGGGCCGAGCGGAGCACCTGCGCGGCGGGCGGCAGCAGGGTCGCCTCGGCCTTCACCCGTTCGATCGTCACGCTCTGGGAGTACGGCTGTTCCCCGGACGCGAAACGTCCGAGGAACAAGGCGTCGACGACGTCCGACGGTGAGTCGCTGTCGTCGACGTTCAGCCGGATCGGCAGCGCTTCCTGCGGGTCTGCTGGCATGGCGCCCATGATCCGGCACGAACCGGCCTCCCGCACCTGTGTTTCGCCGGATCGAGTGTCCGAATTCCCTCTTCAAACACAGCGGGAGTGAAGGTTCGGCCGGCATCCCCACCCCGAACATTCTTGGCATGGACACTTCCAGCCAAGCCCGGCTGCTTGTACCACGGACTCAGGAGTAACCCCCCACAAGGAGCCGCACCCCATGAGTCGGAAACCCTCGCGCCTCGCCTCCCTCACCTCCCTCGCCACCACCCTGGCCCTCGCTGCCGGCGCCGCCCTCCTCGGCGCCGGCCAGGCCGCCGCCGCCCAGGCGGACTTCGGCTACGTCGCCCTCGGCGACTCGTACTCCTCCGGCCTCGGCGCCGGCGCCTACGACGGCGGGAGCGGCGACTGCAAGCGCACCTCCCGCGCCTACCCCGCCCTGTGGGCCGCGGCCCACGCCCCGCAGTCCTTCGCCTTCACCGCCTGCTCGGGCGCCCGCACGGGCGACGTCCTGTCGGGCCAGCTCGCCCCCCTCAACAGCGGCACCGACCTCGTCAGCATCACCATCGGCGGCAACGACGCCGGATTCTCCGACGTCATGACGACCTGTGTGCTCCAGTCCGAGTCCACCTGCGTCAACCGCGTCAACCAGGCCAAGGCGTACGTCGACTCCACCCTCCCCGGCAAGCTCGACCAGGTCTACAACGCCATCCGCGGCCGGGCCCCCGGCGCCAAGGTCGTCGTCCTCGGCTACCCCCGCTTCTACAAGCTGGGCGGGAACTGCGTCGCCGGCCTGAGCGAGGGCGAACGCTCGGCCATCAACGGCGCGGCCGACCACCTCAACGCCGCCGTCGCGCAACGCGCCGGTGCCCACGGCTTCACCTTCGCCTCCGTGGTAGGCACCTTCACCGGGCACGAGATCTGCTCGGGCAACGCGTGGCTGCACAGCGTCAACTGGGGCAACATCGGCGAGTCCTACCACCCCACCGCCGCCGGCCAGTCCGGCGGCTACCTGCCGGTGCTCAACTCCAAGACGCAGGCCGTCCGCAAGTAGGCAATCAGTGAGGCGGCCGGGCCGTGCGCGCCCGCGCCACCCGTCCGTCGCGGCGCCTCAGGGCGCGGCCGCGGCGGACGGGGGCCCGGACGTCACGTCCACCGGCTCGATCGGTCCCGAAGGTCCCGGGCTGCCGGGCGAGGGGCCGGGGGAGCCGGTGGAACCGGGGGAGGGCGTCCCGGGCGTCGGGGTCTCCTCCCGGCAGGTCATCGTGAACTCCAGCCACGGCGAGGCGGCCTCCGCCGGCGAGCGCACCTCCAACCGGACCGCGTCCCGCAGCGTCCCACCCGCCCGGGCGCCCGGCTCGGTGTGCCCGACCTGGCGGCTCCTCGGCCCGTCCGCCTCGTATGTGAGGCTCTGCCAGGGCGTCCGCGCGTCCGGGGTCGACGCCGTGCGCGTGATCCAGCGGTACTCCACGACGGCGGGCGTACGGTCCACCTCCACCGTCCCGGCGAAGGCCGGCGAGGAGGCCTCGGGCGCGGGGCAGGCGCCGTCGTAGGACCGGCGCAAGGCGTAGGCGTACGCGTACGTCCTCGGCGCGGGTCCCGAAGGCGAGGCCGAAGCGGACGACGAGGCCGACGGGGACGATCCCGAAGCGGGCGGGGAGGCGGCCGGGGGAGGCGCCGGGGCCGACGGCGACGGGCCCGTGCCGCCCGCGCCGCCCCGGTCGTCCGTGTCACCGGGGGTGTCCCGAAGCAACAGCCACCCCAGCAGGACCACCGCCACCAGCAGCACCACGATCCCGACGGTCAGCACCCACCCGGCCGCCCCCTGCCGCTCCTCCTCCGCGGGTCCCGGCCCGTAGGTGGGAACCGGCACGGTCGGGGCGCCGTACGGTCCCGCCGCAGCCGTCGGCGCACCCGCACCCGCACCCGCACCCACGCCCGCACCCGCGCCGGCCGCACCCGCCGCGCCCGGCCCGTGCGCCAGGGACGCGGTGGGCCCCGACACGGGGCCGCCCGCATCCCGTACGGCCCCGCCGGCGCCGACGACGCGCAGCATCCGGGAGGCCTCCGCCGCGTCGAGCCGGGCCCCGGGGTCCTTGCGCAGCAGCCCCTCCAGCACCGGCGCCAGCGCTCCGGCACGGCGCGGCGGCGGCAACTCCCCCTCCACGACCGCCCGCAGGGTGGCGAGCGGCGTGTCCCGCCGGAACGGCGAGAACCCCTCGACGGCCGCGTACAGGGTCACCCCGAGCGACCACAGGTCCGACTCCGGCCCCGGATCGCGCCCCAACGCCCGCTCCGGAGCCATGAACTCGGGGGAGCCGAGCAACTCCCCGGTCATCGTGAGCGGGGAGGAGCCCGCCAGGCCGGCGATCCCGAAGTCGCCCAGCACCACCCGCCCGTCGTTGGCGACCAGGACGTTCGCGGGCTTCACGTCCCGGTGCAGCACGCCCGACCCGTGCGCGGAGCGCAGCGCGGCGAGCACCTGCTCCCCGGTGTGCGCGGCCCGCCGCGGGTCCATCGGCCCCTCGGCCTCCAGCACCTCCGCCAGGGAGAGCCCGCGCACCAGCTCCATCACGATCCAGGGCCGGCCGTCCTCGCTCGCCACGTCGTAGACCGTGACCACGCCCCGGTGGGAGACCCGGGCCGCCGCCCACGCCTCGCGCTCCAGCCGACGGTAGGTGCGCTCCACCCCGGCCGCGTCCAGCCCGGCGGGCGCCCGAACCTCCTTGACGGCGACCTCCCGACCCAGCACCTCGTCCCGGGCCCGCCAGACCACCCCCATGCCGCCCCGCCCCAGCGGACCCAGCAGCCGGTACCGGCCGGCCACGACACGCGCGGCGTCCGCGCCCTCGAATCCGTTCACGCGAACCCCCAAGCGTCACCGGGCGATCACTCCAAGTTAGCGCAGAGCGCGCCGGTCGGCCCCCGTCGTGACGACACTCTCCGGAACGCGCCCGAGCGGCCCCCCAAGTCGCCCAAATGATGCGGAGAGTGACGGTCGACTCCAGTGAGTAATCGTCAACTACCCGTAACTACAGGGGTAATTCACACCACCGGGATACCCGAGTGTGACGCGGGGGCGATAGGGTTACCCTGCCCGGGCCGGGTGCCCTCGTACGGGTGGGGAGAGACATGGAACAGATAACAATGCGCAGCAGGCCGCCCCGCGTGCCTGCCATCACCTGCGGCAGCAGCGCGACCAGCTCGCGCCTCGACCGCCACCTCGCCGTGCTGGGCGGTCCCGCCGTCCCGCGCCACGAGGTCGCCGAGGCGACCCTGCTGATGCGTGAGCTCACCTCCCGCGACCACACGCACGTCCAGCGGAGCCGGAGCGCGCGCGTCGCGCTCTTCGCCCCGTTGCGCAGGCTGCGGCGCACGCTCTTCGGCAGCCGCCGCTCGTAACTGCCCCGTCGCGGCCGGTCCCCGGTCGCCCCAGGCCCGTCCTTCGGCCCCGTGTCCCCTTCTCCCGGCTCTTCCCGGCGTCCGGTGGGGATCCCGTCCCGGGATCCCCCGACGCCCACCCGGCTCAGGCGATCACACCGTCCCGACGCAGTGCCTCGATCCGCGCACCCGACATCCCCAGGGAGCGCAGCAGGGCGTCGGTGTGCTCACCGAGCGCCGGCACCGCGCCCATCCGCGGCTCCTCACCGCCCGGTAGTACGACCGGCGGGAGCAGCGCCCGCAACGGCCCCACCGGCGAATCCACCGTCCGCCAGCGCCCGCGCGCCTCCAACTGCGGGTGCGCGGCGAGCTGCGCCACCGAGTTCAGCCGCGCGCACGCGATCCCGGCCGCCTCCAACCGCTCGACCGCCTCGTCCGCGCCGAGCCGCCCCAACGCCCGCGCCACCACCGCGTCCGTCGCCTCGCGGCCCCGGGTGCGGGCCGCGTTCGTCGCGTACGCCGGATCCTCCGCCAGCTCGGGGCGGCCCAACACCTCCCGGGCCAGCCGCCGCCACTCCCGGTCGTTCTGCACCGACAGCAGCACCCGGTCGCCGTCGGCCGTCGCGTAGGCGTCGTAGGGAACGATCACCGCGTGCGCGAGACCGGTCCGCGGCGGCTGCTCCCCTCCGTGCACGGTGTGGTGCAACGGATGCCCCATCCACTCGGCGAGCGAGTCCAGCATGGAGACCTCCACCGGCCCGCCGCGCCCCGTCGTCGCCCGCCGCAACAAGGCGGCGAGCACCCCCGAGAAGGCGTACATGGCCGCCGCGATGTCGGCGGCCGGGATGCCCGCCTTCACGGGGCTCTCGGGGGTGCCGGTCACCGAGACCAGGCCCGCCTCGCACTGGACGAGCATGTCGTAGGCCCGCTTGTGGGCGTACGGGCCCTCGGCCCCGTAACCCGAGACGTCGACGGCGACCAGGCGCGGGTGGCGGGCGCACAGCGTGGCGGCGTCGAGGCCGAGCCGGGCGGCGGCCCCCTGGGCGAGGTTCTGGACGAACACGTCGGCCCCGTCGAGCAGCGCGTGCAGCGCGTCGAGGCCGCGCGGGTCCTTCAGGTCGAGCGCCAGGGACTCCTTGCCGCGGTTCGCCCAGACGAAGTGCGAGGCCAACCCGTTGGCGGCGGTGTCGTAGGCGCGCGCGAAATCACCGCCGTCGGGACGCTCGACCTTGATCACCCGGGCGCCGAGGTCGGCCAACTGCCGGGTGGCGAAGGGGGCGGAGACCGCCTGTTCGACGGAGACGACGGTGATCCCGTCCAGGGGCAGCGGTGCGGGCATCGGTTCCATGGCACCGATCACTACCGGCCGGGCGGCGGGCGCGTCAACGCCGGCCGGGGGGCCCGCCTCCCGGCCGGGGCGGCCCGGCCCCCCGGCCGTGACGTCGGCCTCAGCCCCGGCCGCGGGCGAAGCGGCGCGTGGCCAGGGGGGCGAACACCGCGATGAGCAGCAGCGACCACAGCAGCGCCCCGGCCACCGGATGCGCGACGGGCCAGGCGGCGCCGGCCTGGACCGCGCCGCCGGTGTTGCCGCACAGCTCCCGTACGGCCGTGGCCACCGCGCTGATCGGGTTCCACTCGGCGACGGCGCGCAGCCCCGACGGCAGCCCGGCGGTCGGCAGGTAGGCGCAGGAGAGCATCGGCAGGACGAAGGTGGCGCCGCCCAACTGCCCGGCCGACTCCTCGTTCGGGACCGACAGCCCCAGGAAGGTGCCGACCCAGGCGGTGGCGAAGCGGAACAGCAGCAGCACCCCGAACGCCCCCAGTGCGCCGGACGGTCCGTTCTCGATCCGCCATCCCATGGCGAGCCCGACGAGCATCAGCGGCACCATCGACACGGCCGTCGTCAGCAGGTCGGCGGCGATCTGCCCGAGCGGTACGGCGGCCCGGCTCATCGGCAGCGTGCGGAAGCGGTCCGTCACTCCCCGGTGGGCGTCCTGCGCGGCGGTGAACAGGCCGGTCATCAGGCCGTTGGCGGCGGTCGCGGCGAGCAGTCCCGGCACCAGGAACTCGCGGTAGTCGGCGGCGGGCATGGCGAGCGCGCTGCCGAAGACGTAGCCGAAGAACAACAGCATCGTGATCGGCATGGTCTGGGTGAGGAGGGGCAACGCCGGGGCGTGCCGGGCCTTCTGGAGCTGTCGGGTCAGGACGGCGCCGCCGTCCGCGAGCAGGGTGCTCATGCCGCGTCCTCCCGGTGGGTGGGGGTGTCGGTGGGCGCGCCGGTGGGCGGGGTCGTGCGGGTCGGGCCCGGCGCGGCGGCGCCGGTGAGGCGCAGGAACACCTCGTCGAGGGTGGGCGGGCGCAGGCTCGCGTCGGTCACGGGCACCCCGGCGGCGTCCAGCGCGCGGACCAGGCGGGGCAGCGTGAGCCCCGGGTCCGCCACGCTCACCCCGACGCCGAGCCGCTCCTCGTCGAGGGTGGGCGCGGCGCCGGTGAGCCGGTCGAGGACGGCGGCCGCGGCGCCGAGTTCCTCGGCCCGGGTGACGGTGACCCGGGCGTGCGAGCCGATCCGGGCCTTGAGCGCGGTCGGGCTGTCGGAGGCGACGGCCCGGCCCCGGTCGACGACCACGACCTCGTCGGCGAGCCGGTCGGCCTCCTCCAGGTACTGGGTGGTGAGCAGCACGGTCGTGCCCTCGTCGGCCAGTTCCCGCACCGCCGTCCAGATGTGTTCGCGGGCCGCCGGGTCCAGACCGGTGGTGGGCTCGTCCAGGAACAGCACCCGGGGGTGGGCGATCAGTCCGGCGGCGAGGTCGAGGCGGCGGCGCATGCCGCCGGAGAGGGTGGACGCCGTCCGGTCGGCGGCCCCGGCGAGGCCGAAGCGCTCCAGCAGGCCGTCGGCCCGGTCCCGGCCGGGGCGGCCGCGCAGCCCGGCGAGGCGGGCGAACAGCCGGAGGTTCTCCCGGCCGGTCAGGTCCCCGTCGACGGAGGCGTACTGGCCGGTGACGCCGATGGCGCGGCGTACGGCGTCCGGGGCGCGGGTGACGTCGTGGCCCGCGACGAGCGCGCGGCCGGCGGTGGGCGTGGTGAGGGTGGTGAGGATCCGTACGGCGGTGGTCTTGCCGGCGCCGTTGGGCCCCAGCAGCCCGCACACGCTTCCCGCGGGCACCGCCAGGTCCAGCCCCCGCAGGGCGTGCACCGCGCCGTAGCGCTTCTCCAGGCCCTCACTAAGTACAGCGTACGTAGTCGTCATGAGGCGCACCCTACCGCACTACGTACGGTGTACGTAACTAAGATGGTGCTCGCAGCGACCGGACGACAGCGACCGGCGACATCAGGTGAGGCGAGGTGAGGTGAGCGATGACCGCCGGAGGGCGCCCCGCTGAACCCGAGGTGATCTGGGCCCGGCCGCAACGGGCCGGCCGCGGGCCCAGGCCCGCGCACAGCCGCGAGTCCATCGCCGCCGAGGCGGTGCGGATCGCCGACGCGGAGGGGATCGACGCCGTCTCCATGCGGCGCGTGGCGGCCGGCATCGGCGCCGGGACGATGTCCCTGTACAACTACGTGCCGCGCAAGGAGGACCTGTACGAGCTGATGGTCGACGCGGTCAGCGCCGAGTACGAACTGCCCCCGCCCACCGGGCGGTGGCGCGCCGACCTGCTCGGACTCGCCCGGCAGACGCGGTCGCTGATGCACCGCCACCCCTGGCTGCCCCGACTGCTCAGCCCCGTCCACGGCTTCAGCCCGCACGCCCTGCGCTACCTGGAGCACAGCCTGACCTGCCTCGCGCCGCTGGACGCGACGGGGGGCGAGAAGCTGGAGCTGATCGCCTCCGTCAACGGCATGGTGGCGACCTTCGTCGCCAACGAGCTGGCCCTCGCCGAGCGGGCCCGCGCACTGCCCTGGAGCGAGGACGCCGAGCAGGAGGCGCGGATGGGCTGGCTCGCCTCGCGGCTGGCGACGGGCGAGTACCCCGGACTCGCGGCGGCGCTCGCCGAGGGCGTCGCCGGCGCCGTCCCGGGGCTGGACATGGCCCAGGCCTTCGACCGCTCGGTGTCCCGCCTGTTGAACGCCTGGGACCCGACCCCGACGGCCTGAGGAGCGCGAACCGCCGCCGGGGCGCGCCCGGGTCGGGTTGCCTCCGCGTCGGCCTGCCCCCGGTCGGGGGTGTCGGGCGCGGAGGGCCGGGTGCCACCGGACCGCCGGGGGCGCGCCGCGCGGGCGGTGGCGTGACCGCGTCGCGGGACCGTCCGGCGCGCGCGGCGCGGCTACAGCAGGGCGAACTGTCCGCCCGGGCCCTCCTCCTGGTGGTCCAGGACCGACGCGGGCCGCCGGCTCCAGCGCGGCGGCGGCAGCACCCCGGCCGCCGCCAGTCCGTCCCGCGGCAGCGGCGGCCCGGGGGTGAACGCGGCCCGCTCCGGAGCCAGGTCGCCGAGCAGCGCGAGGGTGGTGACCAGCGCCGTCAGCTCCGAGGTCCAGGCCTGCGGCCACCGCGCGGGCCCGAGCGCCTCCAACCCCGGCTCCGCCCCTTCCGGGGCCCGCCGGTGCGCGCTGCGCGCGGCCAGCCAGGCCTCCAGCACCCGCACCCCCTGCACCTCGTACTCCCAGGCCCCCGCCGGGACGGGGGAGACGGTCCCGTCGCCGAGCGAGAGCGTCTCGGTCTCCGGGTCGTACGCGAGCTCCCGGGGCCAGGCGGTGAGCGCCGAGCGGACGTAGGGCCGCCGCCCGCCCGGCAGCCGGGGCGGCTCCCCGCCGCGCGCCCCGCGCAGCTGGACGGTCAGCAGTCGGTGTCCCAGCTCCAGCCCGGCCCGCCAGCGCTCCGGATCGGCGGCGAGCGGCACCTCGTACCCCCGCGGCCCGGGGCGCCCGGCGGCGAGGATCCAGCACAGGACGTCCTCGGGGGTCACCCAGCCCCCGTACCGGGAACCCAGCAGGGGCAACAGGCCCGGCGCGAGGTTCGGCTCGGCCCCGCCCGGCCGGCGGTGCAGCGGGCGGATCCGTGCGGGGCGGCCCACGGGCAGGTGCGCGGTGACCAGCGGTTCCGGGGTCTCGACCAGGAACACCTGATGGCCGTCGCGCACCCGCCACAGCTCCGGGCGGGCGGAGTCGATCAGCCGCTGGTCGGGCAGCAGCCACTGCTCGTCGAAGGGGGCGCGCAGCACCCGTACGGGCTCGGGGAAGGGGCCCGGATCGTCGGTGAACCGGGTCGTCGCCGAACGCTGCCCCGGCAGGGCGGCCGCGCCGGAGGTGGGCTTGCGGGACCGGCTCGGCCGGAACAGCCGCTCCCGTTCCGCTCCTTCGGCCGCGGTCAGCTTCGTCCAGCGGGCGCGCAGGGTGGCGGGATCGGGTGCCACGACCCAGTCCCGGCCCAGGCGCGGGCCGTCCACGGCCCAGGGCATCAGCTCGTCCAGCAGCGGTGCGTCAGCGCTCACCCGGCAGATGGTAGCGACGGGGCGCGGGGCCCGCCCCGGGGTCGGGCCGTGTCCCGGCCGAAGGGTTACGCTCCTTTTGTATGGATCCGTGGCGGTGTGCTCCGCACGGCACCACGGACCTCACCCGCGCCGACGGAGCGCCGCCGGAGCACCGACGGAGGAGCCGGCCATGAGCCAGTACGACGAATACTCGACGCCGTCGCAGGCCGAGGGCGAGCGGCTCGACGAGGACATGGACGACCAGCAGAGGAAGCAGACGCACCCCCAGACCATGCGCACCACGCCCTCCCAGGCCGAGGGCGAGCGCGGCGCGGAGGACGACGAGGGCCGGTGAGACGACCGGTGGTGACCGGTGACCGGTGACCGGTGACGCGGGGCGGGCGGGGCGGCGACGGAAGCGCTCCGCCGCCCTCCCGGTCAGGGCGCGTCGACCGTGACCGTGAAGGAGAAGCGGTCGCCGCGGTAGCGGATCCGGGCCACGTCGGCCACCCGCCCGTCCTCGTCGTAGGTCACGCCCGTGTAGTGCAAGATCGGGCTCAGCAACGGAACCTGGAGCAGCTCCGCCGTGACCGGGTCCGCGAGCCGCGCCTCGACCGTGTCCGTGATCCGGCTGATCCGCACCCCGACCGCGTCCCGCAGCACCTTGGTCATCGGCCAGCGCTCCAGGTCGGCCAGGTCCACCGCCTCGGCGAACTCCGGGCGCACGGCGTTCTCCGCCCAGTTGGTCGGCTCGCCGCTCTGCCCGTCGTGGCGGAGCCTGCGGTACGTGACCACCTCGGCGATGTCCGGAAAGTGCTCCAGCAGCTCCCCGGACACCGGCGTCCGCTCGTGGCCCAGGATCGTCGTGCGCTCACCCGACTGCTGGGCCACGATCGCGTCCACGGAGCCCAGCAACCGCACCGGCGAGCCGCGCCGCGCGCCCGGCTCGATGAAGGTCCCGCGCCGACGGTGCCGGCTGATGAGCCCCTCGCCCTCCAGCTCCTTGAGCGCCTGGCGCATCGTGAGCACGCTGACGCCGTAGTGCTCGGCCAGCTGCTCCTCGGTCGGCAGGCGCAGCGAGGCGTCCGGAGTGCGACCCAGTATCGAGGCGCGCAACGACTGGGACACCTGGTACCAGAGGGGCAGCTTCCGGTTCAGCACCAGGGAGTCGGGGGCGAAGGCGGTCACGGGTGGTTCTCCGTAGGCTGGCGGGGCTTCAGGCGGCGCGGTGGGTGCGCGCGCGGGCGCGCATGCGCATGTTAGGCGCGGAAGTGGCGTTCGAGACCCTGCCATACGTCGTCGTAACGCCGCTGGAGGTGATCCGCGCCGGCCGCCTGCGGGGTGGCGGTGATCGGCCAGCGCGTCTCGAACATGAAGGCCAGACCGTCGTCGATCTTCTGCGGCTTCAGCTCGGCGGCGCTCGCCCTGTCGAAGGTCTCCCGGTCGGGCCCGTGCGCGGACATCATGTTGTGCAGGGAGCCGCCGCCGGGCACGAACCCCTCGGCCTTCGCGTCGTAGGCCCCCTCGATCAGGCCCATGTACTCGCTCATCACGTTGCGGTGGAAGTACGGCGGCCGGAAGGTGTCCTCGCCGACCAGCCAGCGCGGGGCGAAGACCACGAAGTCCACGCCCGCCAGCCCCGGGGTGTCGGAGGGCGAGGTCAGCACCGTGAAGATCGACGGGTCGGGGTGGTCGTAGCTGATCGACCCGATGACGTTGAAGCGCCGCAGGTCGTAGACGTACGGGGTGTGCGTGCCGTGCCAGGCGACGACGTCCAGCGGCGAGTGGTCGTAGGTCGCCGACCAGAGGTTGCCGCAGAACTTGTTGACCACCTCGGTCGGGCGCTCGCTGTCCTCGTACGCCGCGACGGGCGCCCGGAAGTCGCGGGCGGCGGCCAGGCCGTTGGCGCCGATCGGGCCCAGGTTCGGCAGTTCGAAGGGCTGCCCGTAGTTCTCGCAGACGTAGCCGCGCGCGTCCGCGTCGAGGAGCTCCACGCGGAAGCGGACCCCGCGCGGGATCAACGCCACCTCGCCGGGACCGGCGCTCAGCAGACCCAGCTCGGTGCGCAGCAGTAGGCCGCCGCGCTCCGGGACGATCAGCAGCTCGCCGTCGGAGTCGCTGAACACGCGGTCGGTCATGGAGGCGTTGGCGGCGTAGAGGTGGATGGCCATGCCGGTGCGCTGCGTGACGTCGCCGTTGCCGCCGAGCGTCCACAGGCCGGCCAGGAAGTCGGTGCCGGGGGCCGGGGCCGGCAGCGGGTTCCAGCGCAGCCGGTTCGGGTCCGGGACGGCCTCGGTGAAGGGCGCGCTGCGCAGGGCGCCGTTGTCGACGCGGGTGAAGGCCGGGTGCGCGGCCGAGGGACGGATCCGGTAGAGCCAGGAGCGCCGGTTGTGGGTGCGCGGCTCGGTGAAGGCGCTGCCGCTGAGCTGCTCGGCGTAGAGGCCGAGGGCGGCGCGCTGGGGCGAGTTGCGGCCGTGCGGGAGTGCGCCGGGCACCGCCTCCGAGCTGTGCTCGTTGCCGAAGCCGGTGAGGTACTCCAGCGCCTCCGCCGTCTTCCTGGCCTGCTCACTCATGGGCTGCTCCCGCTCCGTAGAAGGAATCCTATGGCCGACAGTAGGATTCCGAGGCCCCCACGTCAACGCCGGCCCGCGCGCGGAAGCCGCCCGGAGGCGGCCTGGAGGTGGCCTGGAGACCGTCTGGAAGGTGCGCGGGAGGTGGGCGGACGGTGTGCGGAAGCGCGCGGAAGGTCGGCCGCGCGGATTCGAGCGCGAGGGGCTCACAAAAGATGAACATTGCTCTACTCTCACGCGCATGTCGTGGACCCGCAGGTTCCCTGCCGTGCCGGCGGCGCTCCTCGCCGCCCTCCTCGCCCTCCTGTCCCTCCTCGCCGCCGCGCCCGCCGCCCGCGCGCACGAGGAGCGCCCCGTCGCCCTTCCCGACGGCACCGGCTCCGTGCCGGCCTACCGCGCGACCGAGCCCGACCTCATCGTCTGCAAGACCGACCGGCCCGCGTTCGAACGCCGCGTCTCCGCCTTCCCCGAGGACCTCCGCCGACGCAACCTCGACCTCTACGAACGCTGCGAGAGGAACGGCTACCGCCACCTCCAGCAGGCCGTGGACGCCGTCGACCGACCCGGCATGAACATCGCCGTCCTCCCCGGCCTCTACGAGGAGGAGCCCTCCCTGCCCAAGCCGACGGGGGAGTGCGCCGCCCTCAAGGCCCCCGACTCCTCGCTCGGCTACCAGATCCTGTCCTGGGAACAACAGGTCGCCTGCCCCCACAACCAGAACCTCGTCGCGATCCTCGGCAAGACGAACCTCCAGATCGAGGGCACCGGC
The DNA here is from genome assembly GCF_055584445.1 of Streptomyces sp. NPDC103540. NCBI lineage: Bacteria > Bacillati > Actinomycetota > Actinomycetes > Kitasatosporales > Streptomycetaceae > Streptomyces > Streptomyces sp. NPDC103540. The sequence goes on along the minus strand of NZ_JBVJMA010000007.1, from coordinate 352,702 downwards.
GCCTCACGACTCGACGTCGTCATCGACGCCAAGTACCAGAAGCTGAACGCCCTGCGCGCCGACCGCTCCAACGGCGTCTACTTCCGCAACTTCACCGCGCAGCGCACCACCTTCAACTCGCTGTACGTCCTCGCGGGCGACGGCTTCGTCATCGACGACGTCCTGACCCGCTGGAACGACGAGTACGGCTTCCTGACCTTCGCCAGCGACCACGGCCTCTACAAGAACTGCGAGTCCTACGGCAACGGCGACTCCGGCATCTACCCCGGCAGCGCCTCGAACATCAACGACGGGCGCGGGTACGACGTGCCCCGCTACTCCATCGAGATCACCGGCTGCCGCAGCCACCACAACATGGTCGGCTACTCCGGCACGGCGGGCGACTCGGTGTGGGTCCACGACAACGAGTTCGACCAGAACATGGGCGGCGCCTCCATGGACAGCGCCTTCCCCGGCCACCCCGGACTCCCGCAGAACCACGCCCGGTTCGAGCGGAACCTGATCCACGACAACAACCAGGACTACTACCGTTTCGTCGCCGACGGCACCTGCGCCAAGCCGCCCGCCGAACGCGGCTACGAACAGGGCGTCGTCTGCCCCCAGATCTCCATGCCCCCCGGCACCGGCATCATCACCGCCGGCGGCAACTGGAACCTCTACGAGGACAACTGGGTCTACGGACACCGGCGCGCGGGCTTCTACCTCAGCGCGGTGCCCGCCTTCATCCGGGGCGAGGAAAGCTGGTCCAAGCAGGCCGACACCTCGCACCACAACCGGTACGCCGGCAACGTCCTCGGCAAGGACCGCTCGGGCGCCCCGCGCCCCAACGGCGCCGACGTCTGGTGGGACGGCCAGGGCAAGGGCAACTGCTGGCAGGACGGGCCCGCCGGCTCCTCGCCCGGCACCCTGCCGCAGTGCGGGAAGGAACGCGGCCACGTCAGCGGGGCCTCCGCCCGCCTGGTCGGCGAACCCGTCAAACTCACCCAACTGCTCGTCTGCGCCGACTACAACGTGCAGGCGCGCAGGCTCCCGGCCGGGTGCGACTGGTACGGGGCGCGCGGCCTGGAGCGCGTCGAGACGCAGCTGGCGCTGGCCGTGGCCGCCGTGCTCGCCCTGGTCGGCGGGGTCCTGTGGTGGCGCCGGCTGCGGCACTCGCGCCTGGGCACCGCGGCCTGCCTCCTCGGCCTCGGCGGACTGGCCCTGGACGTGGCAGGCTCCACCACCTCCCTGATGAACACCCCCGTCCCGGCCCTGGCCCTGCTGCTGCTCGGGCTCTGGTGGACGGGCGCCGGGATCGCCCTGCGGCCGCGACGCCCCTGGTTCGCCCGACTCACCCTGCTGCTGGGCGCGTTGACCCTGCTCGACGCCTTCGACAAGGCCGTCCTGATGATCCCCTGGATCCCGCTGAGCCCCGCCTGGATACGCGCCCTGGTCGCGGTGGCGTGGGTGCTGTGGGCGGTCGTCGCCGCGGCCCGCCCGGACGCGGGCGCCCCGGCCCGCCCCACCGGCCCCGCCGACCCCCCGCCCCCCGCCCGAACCCCCGTTCCGACCGCCGGCCCCACCCGCCCGGGCCCGACCGCATGACCCCCCGCCCGGCCCTTCCCCGCCCCGCCCCCGCCGCTTCGCCCCCTTCGCCCCCGCCCGCCGCGCCCCGGGGTCCCGCCCCGGCCGGTGGCGCCTACCGGCCCGACCCCGGAGGCCCGCAGTGACCCTCCCCGCGCAGGACCGTGCCCCGAGCGGGACGTGCCGGCCGCCCGCCCCCGCCCCCCTCTCCTCCCGCGGGCCGCGTCCGCCGCGCGGGCCCGCCCGTACGGCCGCCCTGGTGGCGCTGCTCCTGCTGCTCACCGGTGGCGCCGTCGCCGGCTGCGGGGGGCGCGCCACCACCCACCACAAGCCCGGCACCACCCACGAGCAGGCCTCCGGCGCCGTGGGCACCCTGCTGGACGCGCGGGACGGCAGCGGCCACCGCCTGCGCGAGGTGGCCGCCGACAACGCGCCCCGGGTGACGCTCACCGCCCGTCCGGACTCCGAGGACGGATGGAACCTCCACCTGGCCGTCACGCGCTTCGCCTTCACCCCCGACAGCGTCGGCGGCGCCGCCCTCCCGGGCGCGGGCCACGCCCACCTGGAGCTCGACGGTCGCAAGCTGGCCCGGCTGTACGGCCCCTGGCACCACCTCCCGGCGGCGCAGGTGCCCGAGGGCGCGCACACCCTGACCGTCCGCCTCTACGCGGACGACCACACCGCCTGGGCGGTGGCCGGCAAGCCGGTCGAGGCGTCCGTCGGGCTGACCGCGGGCCCCCCGGGTCGACCCGCCCACAGCCATCCCGCCGAACCGCCGACCGGAAACCCGACCGGCGCCCCGACCGGAACCGAGTCCGGGACCGCTGCGCCGCAGCCCGCGGACCGCACCGTCACCATCGCCGTCCGGGACGGCAAGGTGGTCCCCGCCCCCGGCCGCACCGAGGTCAAGCGCGGCGAGCGGATCGCCCTGCGCGTCACCAGCGACCGCGCCGACACCCTGCACGTCCACGGCTACGACAGGGAACTCGCCCTCCCCGCGGGCCGGGAGGCCACCCTGCTCCTGACCGCCGACCGCACGGGCCTCTTCGAGGTGGAGACCCACGACTCCGACCTCGTCCTGACCCAACTCCTCGTCCGATGACCCCCTTCCCGGCACTGACCCCCTTCCCGGCACTGACGCCCCACGCCGCCGCCCACGCCGCCGCGTTCGCCCCCGTGCCCGGGGCGGGCCCGGGGCTCGGCCGGGGCGTGGTCCTCCACCCGGCCGACCCGTCGACCCTCCTCGCGCACGGGATCGGATCCCAACACGACCTGCCGATCTCCCCCTTCTACGCCTTCGCCGGAGCCTTCGCCGCGCTGTTCGTCTCCTTCCTGGCCCTCGGCCTGCTCTGGTCCGCCTCCCGCTTCCGCGGCGACCGCTGCGGACTTCCCCTGCCCGCCGGGATCCAGCGGGTGGCCGACGCGCCGGCCACCCGCACCACCCTGCGCGGACTGGGTCTCGCCGCAGCCCTCGCCGTCCTCGCCCACCTCCTCCTCGGTCCCGACGACCCGGCCCGCAACCCCGCACCCGGCGTCGTCTACGTCCTGTTGTGGGTCGGACTCGTACCCGCCTCCCTCCTCCTCGGCCCCGTCTGGCGCCTCCTCAACCCCCTGCGCACCCTGCACCGCCTCCTCGCCCGCGTCCGCCGCCGCCCGCCCGGGGCCGGTCGCCCGCTGCCGCCCCGGACGGGCCTGTGGCCCGCCGCCGCGGGCCTGTTCGGCTTCACCTGGCTCGAACTGGTCGCTCCCGATCCCGCGTCCACCACCACCCTCCTGATCGCACTCGCCTGCTACGCCGCCGTTCACCTGCTGCTCGCCGCCCGCCACGGCGAGGGCTGGTTCGCCGTGGCCGACGCCTTCGAGGTCTACTCCGACCTCCTGGCCTCGCTCTCCCCCCTCGGCCGCCGCGACGACGGCCGCCTGGTCCTGCGCAACCCCTTCCACGGACTCGACGCGACGCCCGAGCGGCCCGGACTCGTCGCCACCGTCTGTGTCCTCCTCGGCTCCACCGCCTACGACGGCTTCTCCGACAACCCCTCCTGGATCAACGCCCTCCAGACCTCCCCCCTCGGCCGCACCCCCACGGCCACCCTCGGACTGCTCGCTTCCGTCGCCCTCGTCGCCACCCTGTACTGCCTGTGCGCCGCGGCCACCCGCCTCGTCAGCGGACCGCATCCGCGCCCGCTGACGGCCTTCGCGCACTCACTCGTGCCGATCGCGCTCGGCTATCTCGTCGCCCATTACTTCTCCCTCTTCGTCACCGAAGGACCACGCACGGTAAGCATGGCACTCGGCACTGACAACGGCTCCGAGCCCGGTTCCCCCTTGGGTCCCGGTGGCCTGGCCGCCCTCCAGGTGATCGCCGTCGTCAGTGGACACGTACTCGGAGTGATCGCCGCGCACGACCGCTCCGTGCGCCTGTTCCCGCCCGACCGGGCCGTCGCCGGCCAGCTCCCGCTGTTCGCGCTGATGATCACCTACACGGTCGGCGGGCTGACCCTCCTGCTGAACTGAGCCCCGGCGCCCCGCCCGCCCCCGCCCCGCCCGCCCCCGCGCCGGCGGGCCGGGTGCCCCGATCCCGCGGGCCCCGAATCCGCGGGCCGCGCCCCTCGGACCCCACCGCGAGGAGCGGCATGATGTACCCCGTGCCTCCCGCCCACCCCCTGCGCCGGACCCCCGTCCAGCAACGCAGCGCCGACCGCCTCGCCCGGATCCTCGACGCCTGCGCCGAACTCCTCGACGAGACCGGCTACGAGAACCTCAGCACCCGGGCCGTCGCCGTACGCGCCGGAGTGCCCATCGGCTCGGTCTACCGCTTCTTCGGGAACAAGCGGGCCATGGCCGTCGCCCTGGCCCACCGCAACCTGGACCGCTACGCCGACGGCATCGAGAGGCGGCTCTCCCTCCTGCCGGCCACCCACTGGCGGCCCGTCGTGGACGCCGTGCTGGACGAGTACCTGGCGATGAAGCGCAGCGTGCCCGGCTTCGCGCTGGTCGACTTCGGGGTGCCCGCGCCGCCCGCGGAGGGTCCGGCCTCCGACCCCAACCACCTCGTCGCCTCCCGCCTCACCGAGCTGCTCTGCGCCCACCTGGGCCTGACCCCGGACGCGGTCCTGGCGCGGGCCGTGCTGGTCAGCGTGGAGGCGACCGACGCCCTGGTGCAGCTGGCCTTCCGCAACGACCCGGCCGGAGACCCCGACCTCGTCGCGGAGACCCGGGCGATGATGCACGCCTACCTGGCCCGCGTCCTCGACTGACCGCCCGCGCCCCGACCACCCCACGCGCCCCGACCGCCCCGCCGGCCCCGACCTCAAGCCCCGCCGGCCCCGCCCCCAGGCCCCGCCGGTCCGGTCTCCGTCCGGTCGAGGGTGCGCACACCCCTCCCCATCCTCCCGACTGGTCGGTATGCTCGGGCCCCCGTGCCGTGCCGTCCGCCGCACCAGGAGGGTCCATGCCCCGCACCGCCCCGCGCATCTGCCCCCTCTGCGAAGCCACCTGCGGCCTCACCCTCACCATCGACGGCGCCACCGTCACGGGCGCCCGGGGAGATCGCGAGGACCTCTTCAGCCGCGGCTTCATCTGCCCCAAGGGAGCCGCCTTCGGCGCCCTCGACGCCGACCCCGACCGGCTCCGCACCCCCCTCGTCCGCCGCTCCGGCCGGCTCCGCGAGGCCGGCTGGGAGGAGGCGTACGCGGCCGTCGCCGAGGCGGTACCCGCCCTCGTGCGCGCGCACGGACCCGGCGCGGTGGGCGTGGTCCTCGGCAACCCGAACGTCCACACCATGGCCGGCGCCCTCTACCCGCCGCTCCTCCTGGGCGCCCTCGGCACCCGCAACCTGTTCACGGCGAGCACCCTCGACCAGATGCCGAAACACGTCTCCAGCGGGCTCCTCTTCGGCGACCCCTTCGCCATCCCCGTGCCCGACCTCGACCGCACCGACTTCCTGCTGCTCATCGGGGCCAACCCGGTCGAGTCCAACGGCTCCCTGTGCACCGCCCCCGACTTCCCCGGGCGGCTCAAGGCCCTGCGGGCCCGCGGCGGCACGCTCGTCGTCGTCGACCCGCGCCGTACGCGCACCGCGGCCCTCGCCGACCGGCACCTCGCCCCGCGCCCCGGGAGCGACGCCCTGCTCCTGGCCGCGCTCGCGCACACCCTGCTCACGGAACGGCTCGCGGCCCCCGGAGCGCTCGCCGAGCACCTGGAGGGCCTCGGGGAACTCACCACCGCCCTCGCCCGTTTCACACCCGAGGCCGTGGCCCCCGCCTGCGACCTCCCGGCGGCCGACATCCGCGGCCTCGCCCGCGCGCTGGCGGCGGCGCCCACCGCCGCCGTCTACGGGCGGATCGGCAGCTGCACCGTCGAGCACGGCACACTCGCCGGTTGGCTCGTCGACGTCCTGAACATCCTCACCGGCAACCTCGACCGGCCGGGCGGGGCGCTCTTCCCCCTGTCCGCGACCGGCCCGCGCCCCCGTCCCGCCGGCCCCGGCAAGGGATTCGCGCTCGGCCGCTGGCACAGCCGCGTCGGCGGCCACCCCGAGGCGAAGAGCGAACTGCCCCTCGCCGCACTGGCCGAGGAGATCGACACCCCGGGCGAGGGTCGCCTGCGCGCCCTCGTCTGCATCGCCGCCAACCCGGTCCTCTCGGCGCCCGACGGCCGCCGGCTCGACGCCGCCCTCGCCGGCCTCGACTTCATGGTCAGCGTGGACCCGTACCTCAACGAGACCTCCCGCCACGCCCACGTCGTACTGCCCCCGCCCCCGCCTTCCCGCAGCGCTCACCACGACTTCGCCCTCAACGGCTTCGCCGTCCGCAACCAGGTCCGCTACACCCGCGCCGCCGTTCCCCTCGAAGCCGACCGGCTCGACGAATGCGAGATCCACGCCCGTCTCGTCCTCGCCGTCTCCGGCCGGTACGGCGAGGACGAGCCGTCCGTCGTCGACGAGTCGGCCCTTCGCGGCGCCCTGGTCCGGGAGACCTCGGACCCCCGATCGCCGCTGCACGGCGAGGACCCGGCCGTTCTCGCCGGGCTGCTCACCGGCGAGAACGGGCCGGAGCGTCGACTCGACCTCATGCTCCGACTCGGGCCCTACGGGGACCTGTTCGGCGCGCCCGCGGCCACGAACCCCGACCACCCCGACGCCCCCCACCGCCCCGAAGGGGCGCGAGGCGCGGAGGACCCGGCGCCGCACGGGCTGAACCTGGAACGGCTCCTCGCCCACCCCCACGGGATCGACCTCGGGCCGCTGCGGCCCCGGCTCCCGGGCGTGCTGAGGACCCGCAGCGGCAGGATCGAGCTGCTCCCGGACCCGATCGCGGCCGAACTCCCGGCGCTGGCCGCGACCATCACCGACCGCCCCGCCACCCTGGTGCTCGTGGGCCGCCGCCACCTGCGGTCCAACAACAGCTGGATGCACAACGTCCCGGCCCTGGTCGGAGGTTCCAACCGGTGCACCCTCCAGGTCCACCCGCGGGACGCGGACCGGCTCGGCCTCGCCGACGGCGGACGGGCGCGGATCACCTCCGACGGCGGCAGCCTCGACGTGCCGGTGGAGGTCACCGAGGCCGTCCGCCCCGGGGTGGTGAGCCTGCCGCACGGCTGGGGCCATGACCGGGAGGGCACCCGCCTCACGGTGGCCGGCGCCGTGCCAGGGGTCAACGTGAACCAGCTCCTCGACGGCAGCCGGCTCGACCGGCTCTCCGGCACCGCCGTGCTCAACGGTTTCCCCGTCACCCTCGCACCCCTGCCCTGAGCTGGGTTTTTGCTCGTATTGCTCACGCGTGGACGTCTTGTTGGGGGCCGGAGGCGACACCTACGTTCCCTGCATGCTGACCTTCCTCGGCTTCGCCATGATCGCGACCTTCCTGGTCCTGATCATGCTGAAGAAAATGTCGCCCATCGCGGCGCTCGTCCTCATCCCCGCGCTCTTCTGCGTGTTCGCCGGAAAGGGCGCGCACCTGGGGGACTACGTCATCGACGGCGTCGGCAAACTGGCCCCGACCGCCGCCATGCTGATGTTCGCCATCGTCTACTTCGGCGTGATGATCGACGTCGGCGTGTTCGACCCGATCGTCCGGGGCATCCTGCGCTTCTGCAAGGCCGACCCGATGCGGGTCGTCGTCGGTACGGCGGTCCTCGCGGCGATCGTCTCCCTCGACGGGGACGGTTCGACCACCTTCATGATCACCGTCTCGGCGATGTACCCGCTCTACAAGCGCCTCGGCCTGAGCCTGGTCGTCATGACGGGCGTCGCGGCCACCGCCAACGGCGTCATGAACACCCTGCCCTGGGGCGGCCCCACGGCCCGCGCCGCCACCGCGCTCAAGCTGGACGCCGGCGACATCTTCGTCCCGATGATCCCGGCCCTCGCCGTCGGCCTGCTGTTCGTCTTCGTCCTCGCCTACGTGCTGGGCGTCCGCGAACGCCGCCGCGTGGGGGCGCTGGCGATCCCCGGCGAAGGAATCGCCGAGGGGATCGGCGAGGGGATCGCCGAGGAGGCCCTCGTCACGACCGGCGCCGGCAAGGCCAAGGGCACGGCCAAGGCCACGGGTGCGGGCGACGGCGTCGACCCGGCCCCGGCTCCGGCCGGCGGAGCGCTCGCCTCCGGCGCCGCGACCCCCGCGACCCCCGCGGGCGACCGGGAGGGCGACGACGGCGACGGCTTCCAGGGCCTGGACCCGCACCGGCCCACCCTGCGCCCCCGCCTCTACTGGTTCAACGCGGGCCTCACGGTCGCCCTCCTCACCGCGATGATCATGGAGCTGCTCCCGATCCCGGTGCTGTTCCTGCTGGGCGCGGCCCTCGCCCTCACCGTGAACTTCCCGCACATGCCCGACCAGAAGGCCCGCATCGCCGCCCACGCGGACAACGTCCTGAACGTCGCGGGCATGGTCTTCGCGGCGGCCGTCTTCACCGGCGTCCTCTCCGGCACCGGCATGGTCAAGAGCATGGCCGACTGGCTGGTCGGCGCCATCCCCGAGGGCATGGGCCCGCACATGGCCCTGGTGACCGGCCTCCTGAGCCTGCCCCTGACCTACTTCATGTCCAACGACGGCTTCTACTTCGGCGTGCTGCCCGTCCTCGCCGAGGCGGGCGCGGCCCACGGCGTGTCCCCGCTGGAGATCGCCCGCGCCTCCCTCGTCGGTCAGGCCCTGCACATGTCGAGCCCGCTGGTTCCGGCCGTCTACGTACTCGTCGGCATGGCCAGGGTCGAGTTCGGCGACCACACCCGCTTCACCGTGAAATGGGCGGCCCTCACCTCTCTGGTGGTCCTCGGGGCGGGGATGCTTTTCGGCATCGTCTGAATCGACGACCCCCTGGCGCGCAAAAAACTACCGACGCTAGTTTGTAGGGTGTTGGCCACGTCATCAACGCGCTCGTGCGTGCTCGGGAGGAATGCCATGAAGGCACACGACGGGATGTACATCGGCGGGGAATGGCGCCCCGCCGCCGGAAACGACCGGATCGAGGTCGTCAACCCGGCCGACGAACAGGTCGTGGCCTCGGTCCCGGCGGGCACCCCCGAGGACGTGGACGCCGCCGTACGCGCCGCCCGCGCGGCCCTCCCCGCCTGGGCCGCCACGCCTCCGGCGGACCGGGCCGCCCTGGTCGGGGCGGTGCGCGACAGGCTCGCCGCCCGCCGGGCCGAGATCGCCGAGACCGTCACCGCCGAACTCGGCTCGCCGCTCGGCTTCGCCGACGCCGTGCACGTCGGCTCGCCGATCGCGGTGGCCGCCTCCTACGCCGAACTGGGGGCCTCGTACGCCTTCGAGGAGCGCCTCGGGAACTCCACGGTGCTGCTGGAGCCGGTCGGCGTCGTCGGGGCGATCACCCCCTGGAACTATCCCCTGCACCAGGTCGTTGCCAAGGTGGCGCCCGCACTCGTCGCCGGCTGCACCGTCGTCCTCAAGCCCGCCGAGGACACCCCGCTGACCGCACGGCTCTTCGCCGAAGCCGTGCACGAGGCGGGCGTCCCGGCGGGGGTCTTCAACCTCGTGACCGGCAGCGGCCCGGTCGCCGGCCAGGCCCTGGCCGAACACGAGGGGGTCGACCTCGTCTCCTTCACCGGCTCGACCGCCGTCGGCCGGAAGATCGGTGCCATCGCCGGCGCCGCCGTCAAGCGCGTCGCCCTCGAACTGGGCGGCAAGTCGGCGAACGTCATCCTGCCCGGCGCCGACCTGGCCAGGGCCGTCGCGGTGGGTGTCGGCCACGTCATGAACAACTCCGGCCAGAGCTGCAACGCGCTCACCCGCATGCTCGTCCACCGCGAGCAGTACGAGGAGGCCGTGGCCCTGGCGGCCACCGCCGTCGCCAAGTACTCCCTCGGCGACCCCCTCGACCCCGGCACGCGCCTGGGCCCGGTCGTCAACGCCGGCCAGCGCGACCGGGTGCGTGCGTACATCGAGCGCGGCGTCGCGGAAGGCGCGCGCCTGGTCGCGGGCGGCCCCGAAGCCCCCCGGGAGCGCGGCTACTTCGTCGCGCCGACCGTCTTCGCCGACGTCACCCCCGACATGACCATCGCGCAGGAGGAGATCTTCGGCCCGGTGCTGGCGATCCTCCCGTACGAGGACGAGGACGACGCCCTGCGCATCGCCAACGGCACCGTCTACGGCCTGGGCGGAGCGGTCTGGGCGGCGGACGAGGAGAGCGCGGTGGCCTTCGCCCGCCGCATGGACACCGGCCAGGTGGACATCAACGGCGGCCGCTTCAACGTGCTCGCACCCTTCGGCGGCTACAAGCAGTCGGGCGTGGGTCGCGAGCTGGGCCCGCACGGCCTGGGGGAGTACCTCCAGACCAAGTCCCTGCAGTTCTGACCCGCCCGCGCGGTTCCGCCCCACCACCCCACCGTCCGCCGGGCCCCGCCCCGCCCGGCACCGAAGACACGGAGACGACGACCATGGTCCGCGCCGCCATCCTGCCCGCAGTCGGAGCCCCGCTGGAGATCAGGGAGATCGTGCTTCCCGAGCCCGGCCCCGGCCAGGTCCGGGTGCGGCTCGCCGCAGCCGGCGTCTGCCACTCCGACCTCTCCCTCACCAACGGCACCATGCGGGTGCCCGTTCCCGCCGTCCTCGGCCACGAGGGCGCGGGCACGGTCCTCTCGGTCGGCGAGGGCGTCACGCACGTCGCCCCGGGTGACGCCGTCGTGCTCAACTGGGCGCCCTCCTGCGGGGCGTGCCCGCACTGCCTGATGGGCGAGGTCTGGCTGTGCGCCGAGGCCCTGACGGGCGTCGGCGCCGTCCACGCGCACGACGCCGAGGGGACCCCGCTGCACCCCGGGCTCAACGTGGCCGCCTTCGCCGAGGAGACCGTCGTCGCGGCGAACTGCGTGCTGCCCGCGCCCGCCGGGATCCCGCCGGTCGAGGCCGCGCTCCTCGGCTGCGCCGTCCTCACCGGGTACGGGGCCGTCCACCACAGCGCGCAGGTCCGCCCCGGGGAATCGGTGGCCGTGTTCGGCGTCGGCGGGGTCGGCCTGGCCGCGCTCCAGGCCGCCCGGGTCGCGCAGGCGGGGCCGATCGTCGCCGTGGACGTCTCCCCGGCCAAGGAGGAGCTGGCCCGCGCGGCCGGGGCCACCGACTTCGTGCTCGCCTCCGACGCCACGCCCCGGCGGATCCGGGCGCTGACCGCCGGAGCGGGCGTCGACGTGGCCGTCGAATGCGTCGGCCGCGCGGAAACCATCCGCGGGGCCTGGGAGTCCACCCGACGGGGCGGGCGCACCACGGTCGTCGGCATCGGCGGCAAGGACGAGCGGGTCTCCTTCCACGCGCTGGAGATCTTCCACTTCGCGCGCACCCTCACCGGCTGCGTCTACGGCAACAGCGATCCGGCCCGCGACCTGCCGGTCATCGCCGAACACGTCCGCGCGGGCCGGCTCGACCTCGGCTCGATGGTCACGGACCGCATCACCCTCGACGGCATCCCGGCGGCCTTCGACGCCATGCTCGCCGGCAAGGGCGGCCGGTCCCTGATCGTCTTCTGACGCGCCGACCCCGCCCCCGCGCGGACCGCCGTACGGGAGGACCGCCGTACGGGACCGCCGTACGGGACCGCCGTACGGGCGTACGGGCGCACGGACGGACGTCGGCCGGACCCACCCCGGTCGGCGCCCGACCCGTGCGCCCCTCCGGCGTGCCCGTCCCCGTCCCCGGCTCCGCGCGCCCGTCGGGCCCGCCCCGCACCTACTCCTGCGTCCGCTCCCCGGGCAGGGCGGCGAACTGGAGGGCGAGGCCGTCCAGCAGGGCCGTCAGGCCCGTCTCGAAGGCCCCCTCGTCCACCTCGCGCCGACGCTCCGCCAGCAGGTGGGCCTGCCCCAGGTGGGGGTAGTCCGCAGGGTCGTAGGCGCTCTCGTCGTCGACGAACCCCTCGGCGAAGGAACCCACCGCCGAGCCCAGGATGAAGTACCGCATCAGCGCGCCGATCCGCGTCGCGTGCCCCGGCGGCCAGCCGGCCTCCGTCATCGCCCCGAACACCGCGTCGGCCACGCGCAGTCCGGCCGGGCGGCGCCCCGGACCGCGCGCCAACACGGGGACGATGTTCGGGTGGTCCGACAGCGCGGCCCGGTAGGAGTGCGCCCAGTCGTGCAGCGCCTCGCGCCAGTTCCGGCCGTCCCCGGCCTCGAACATCGACAGGTCGACCCGCGCGCTCACGGCGTCCGCCACCGCCTCCAGGATCGCGTCCTTCGTCCGGAAGTGGTTGTACAGCGAGGGCCCGCTGACCCCGAGCGCGGCCGCCAGCCGCCGCGTCGACACGGCCTCCAGCCCTTCCCCGTCCACCAGGGCGCCCGCCGCCTCGACGATGCGGTCTCTGCTGAGGAGGGGCTTGCGCGGTCTGGCCATGCGCCACATAGTAGGCCTGCCGCCATAAACTACCGGTGCTAGTTAAAGTGCCGGTTCCGCGCCCCGGAGGGACCCGTGAACCTGGAGCTCAGCGAGGAGCAGGAGGCCGTCCGCCGGCTCGCCCGCGCCTTCAGTGACCGCGAGATCGCCCCGTACGCCGCCGAGTGGGACCGCGCCGAAAGCGTCGACCGGTCGATCGTGAAGAAGCTCGGCGACCTCGGCTTCCTCGGTCTCACCGTCCCCGAGGAGTACGGCGGCTCGGGCGGCGACCACCTGTCCTACGTCCTGGTCACGGAGGAACTGGGCCGCGGCGACTCCTCCGTGCGCGGCATCGTCTCCGTCTCCCTCGGTCTGGTCGCCAAGACGCTGGCCGCGTGGGGGAGCGAGGACCAGAAGCGCGCCTGGCTGCCCCGGCTGTGCTCCGGCGAGGCCCTCGGCTGCTTCGGCCTGACCGAGCCCGGCACCGGATCCGACGCGGCCTCCCTCACCACCCGCGCCGTGCGCGAAAAGGACGCCTACGTCATCAGCGGCAGCAAGATGTTCATCACCAACGGCACCTGGGCCGACGTCGTGCTCCTCTTCGCCCGCACGAACGACACCCCCGGCCACCGGGGGATCTCCGCCTTCCTCGTCCCCGCCGACAGCCCGGGCCTCACCCGCCGGGAGGTCCGCGGCAAGCTCGGCCTGCGCGGGCAGGCCACCGCCGAACTCGTCCTCGACGCCGTCCGCGTCCCCGCCTCGGCGATGCTCGGACCGGAGGGCAAGGGCTTCTCCGTCGCGATGTCGGCCCTGGCCAAGGGGCGGATGTCGGTGGCGGCCGGGTGCGTCGGCATCGCGCAGGCGGCGCTGGAGGCGGCGGTCGCGTACGCCGCGCGGCGCGAGCAGTTCGGCAAGCCGATCGCCCACCACCAGCTGGTCCAGGAGCTGATCGCGGACATCGCCGTCGACGTGGACGCCGCCCGCCTGCTGACTTGGCGCGTCGCCGACCTCGTCGACCGCGGCCGGCCCTTCGCCACCGAGGCCTCCACGGCCAAGCTCTTCGCCTCCGAGGCCGCCGTGCGCGCCGCGGGCAACGCCCTCCAGGTGCACGGCGGATACGGCTACGTCGACGAGTACCCGGCCGGCAAGCTGCTGCGCGACGCCCGCGTGATGACCCTCTACGAGGGCACCAGCCAGATCCAGAAGCTGCTGATCGGGCGCGCCCTCACGGGGGTCTCCGCCTTCTGAGCGCATCCGCCGCGAGTATCCGACCGGGTGCGGCGCGCCGGGCGGCTGAGTACCGGGGTGAGTACGCGCGCCCATGTGCGCGGGGCGCCGCGCGCCGATCCTGGGGCCATGAACGAGACACCGGTCAAGCAGCAGAACACGGGGGCGTACTACGGCCAGGCCGTCGCCTCCTTCGGCATCGCCCTCGGCGCGGTGTCCCTGGGGATCTTCAACCTGGACGCCGACGCCTGGGTGCGGGCCTTCCTCGGCATCGCCGTCCTCTACCTGACCACCTCCGCCTTCACCCTGGCCAAGGTCATCCGCGACCGCCAGGAGGTCACGCAGATCGTCTCCCGGGTCGACCAGGCGCGGATGGAGAAGCTGATGACGGAGTACGACCCCTACTCGGCGACCCGCAAGCAGCCGCCCGCCCGCGAGTCCTAAGCGCTTGCTCACCTTCGGGTAGGGTGTTCCTTTCCCGCGGGTCCGCCCGGCCTCGCGGGGCTTCCTGTACGGCGAAGAGGGTGGGCGAGCGATGGAGAGCGCGGCGGAGACCGGCGGCTACCGGCCGTGGTCGGAGGTCACCCCCGACGCCGCGCGGCGGCTGCTCGTCGCCGCGGTCGAGGCCTTCGCGGAGCGCGGCTACCACGCGACCACCACGCGCGACATCGCCGGCCGCGCGGGCATGAGCCCGGCCGCCCTCTACATCCACTACAAGACCAAGGAAGAGCTCCTCCACCGGATCAGCCGCATCGGGCACGACAAGGCCCTGGAGATCCTGGAGACCGCTGCCGACGGGGCGGGGAGCCCCGCCGATCGGCTCGACGAGGCCGTGCGGTCCTTCGTCCGCTGGCACGCCGCCCACCACACCACCGCGCGCGTGGTCCAGTACGAGCTCGACGCCCTCGCCCCCGAGCACCGCACCGAGATCGTCGCGCTGCGCCGGCAGAGCGACGCCGCCGTGCGCCGGATCCTCTCCGACGGCGTGCGGGCCGGCGAGTTCGACGTCCCCGACGTGCCCGGCACCACCCTCGCCGTGTTGTCCCTGTGCATCGACGTGGCCCGCTGGTTCAGCGCCGAGGGTCCCCGTACGCCGGACGAGGTCGGCGGGCTCTACGCCGACCTCGTGCTGCGCATGGTGGGCGCCCGGACTCAGAAGTAGTACCGCGACACCGATTCCGCCACGCAGACCGGCTTCTCGCCGCCCTCGCGCTCGACCGTCACGGTCGCCGCGACCTGCACCCCGCCGCCCGCCTCGGTGACCGCCGTGATCACGGCCGTGGCCCGCAGGCGCGAGCCGACCGGCACCGGGGCCGGGAAACGGACCTTGTCCGTCCCGTAGTTGATGCCCATCCGCATGCCCTCGACCCGCATGACCTGCGGCACCAGGCTCGGCAGCAGCGACAGCGTCAGGTAGCCGTGCGCGATGGTGGAGCCGAAGGGGCCGTCGGCCGCGCGCTCCGGGTCCACGTGGATCCACTGGTGGTCCCCGGTCGCGTCCGCGAAGAGGTCGATCCGCTTCTGGTCCACCTCCAACCACCCGCTCGGGCCCAGCGGTTCGCCGACCCCGGCGCGCAGTTCCTCGGCGGAGGTGAAGATCCTCGGTTCGGCCATGCCCTGCCCCTGTCTTCCACAGCTGGATGAATAAGCGCTTGCTCAGCATGCTGGGGCCGTATGTGTATGTCAACGGACGCCCGGCTACGCTCGGTGGCGTGCCGCAGATTCCCGAAAAAGTCCATGAACTCACCGTCGGCCAGCTGTCCGCCCGCAGCGGAGCGGCCGTCTCGGCGCTCCACTTCTACGAGACCAAGGGCCTCATCAGCAGCCGCCGCACCTCCGGAAACCAGCGGCGCTACACCCGTGACGCGCTGCGCCGGGTCGCCTTCGTGCGGGCGGCGCAGCGCGTGGGCATTCCGCTCTCCAGCATCAGGGACGCGCTCTCCCAACTCCCGGAGGAGCGCACCCCCACGAAGGAGGACTGGGCGCGCCTGTCCGAGAACTGGCGTGCCGAGCTGGACCAGCGCATCAATCAACTCGGGCGGCTGCGCGACCACCTGACGGACTGCATCGGCTGCGGCTGCCTCTCCCTGGAGAACTGCGCCCTGTCCAACCCGGACGACGTCTTCGGCGAACGGATCACCGGCTCCCGGCTGTCGTCGTAGGCGTGGTCGCGGTCGTGGCCCCGGTCGCGTGCGTGATCGGGGTCCCGGTCGCGGGGGAGGGGACCCCCGCGGCGCCGCCCGCGCGGGCCATCTCCTCGCGGGCCGCCGCGACCAGCTCGGCGTTGGAGCGGGCGGGCGTCCCGTCCGGCAGGCGCAGCACGTCACCCACACCGATCCGCGCGTCCGCCCCGCACCGCGCGGCCGACCGCAGCACGGTCCAGGCGGCGGCCTCCCGGCCGAACAGCATGATCCGCACCGGCGGCAGCCCGCACAACCCGGCCAACGCCGCCGCGTCGGCCGGTTGCGCCACCAGCCGGACCGGCCCCCGGTCGGGCGCGGCCCACTCCAGGAAGCGGGCCAACGGCTCCGGGCCCGCCCCGCCGCCCAGCGGCACCACCGCGTCCACCGCGATCCCGCGCTCCAGCAGCGCGCCCGCCACGTCCCGGGCCCCCGGCTCGCCGAACCGTACGGTCGCCCGCTGCGGCAGCACCGTCCACGACCGCACCCGCTCGATCCGCACCCCGGGATCCGGCTCCCCGTCGGCGTCCGTCGGAACCGACAGAGGTACGCGCACCCCCGCGTCGCGCAACTCCGCCAACAGCGGCCCCACCACACGGGCCGACAGGCTCACCCGGCCGCACGGGGTCCTGGGGTGCACCAGCACCTCCCCGGCCCCGGCGGCGACCGCGGCCGACGCCGACCGCGCCAGGTCCCGCGGCGACATCGGTACCGCCGGCCCGTCGGCGCCGCCGCGCTCGCCGTTCAGCACCACCTGGAGCGACGACCCGCCCCGGGGAAGGCCCCCGAAGCCTCCGAGCCCCGCGCCGTATCCCCCGACGCCTCCCGCCCGGGCGCTCACGCCGCGCCCGCCGACGCCCTGTGCACCGCCGGCGCGTCCGCCAGCGCCGGTCTGGGCACCACGATCCCGCACCCCCCGCACACCGGCCCGTCCCACGCCCACGCCCCGGCCCACGATCCGGGCCCCGACAGGGCGCTCGGCCAGCTCAGCTCCCGCTCCCCGCACACCGGGCACGCCGTCCCCGGCTCCGACTCCAGCGCCCTCACCAGCCGCCGCAGCACCTCGCCCAACGTCCCCTCCGGCCGCACCCCGGGATCCGCGCACCGCACCACCGCGTCCCCGCTGCCGCCCCACGCCCACTCCGGCCTGCGCACGCCGTCGTGCTTCTCCCGTCTGCGCCGGGCCGCGAACTGCCTCTCGTACTCCAACCAGACCGCTCGGGCGTCCTCCAACTCCTCCAACGCCGCGACCAGCCTGAGCGGATCGGCGCCCCGGTCCTCGGGGGCGATCCCGTGCCGGTCGCACAGGTGCCACCAGGTGGCCCTGTGCCCGTACGGGGCGAACCGTTCCAGGCAGCGGCGCAGCGAATGGCGCCGCAGGGCCCGGTCGTTGCGCGCGTCGCGCACCTGATAGGCCAGACTCCGAAAACCCGCCATCGCACCTTCACCTCCGCCGTGCCCCTGCCCCACACCTGAGTCCGCGCTACCCCGTCGAACGAAGCAGCCCTCCCCGACGTGCCCAACATGCCCTGTCGGATGTGGGCGCATGCGGGGGCGGTCGAGGCGTGCGGGTGGCACATGGCCGGAAGTCAGCGCCCCATGCGCCCCGCCGCCACCACGATCCGGGCCAGCTCCTCGTGGCAGATGTCGCTGTGCGCCCCCGACGGGGCGCCGCCCCGCCGCACCACCGAGCCCGCGTCCACACTGACGCAACCGGTCGGCGGCAACCCCCCGCGCAGGGCGGCGTCGAGGGTCAGCCGCGGCGCGCCCGGCACGTCCCGGACCCCGTCGTGCCCGATCGCGCCCCACCGCGCGTCGAAACCGAGCAGTCCGGCCGAATCCCCCGCCATCCGGGAGGCCATCGGATAGAAGAGCCGCAGCGCGGAGTCGTGGGGGGAATGGCAGGCCACCACCGGTCCGGTCACCCTGCGCTGGAGCCCCGCCAGGGCCCCGCCGCGCCGCGTGTCGTGGGGCAGCCGGCCGCTGAAGGCGTAGTGCGAGAAGGCGCCCTGGAGCAGGGTCAGGGAGCCGAGGTGGCGGGAGCCGTCCGGGGCCGCGCGCAGGGAGAAGGAGACCAGGCGGGCCCCGAAACTGTGGCCGATCAGGTGCACCCGCAGGGCGGGCCGGCGGCGGGCCAGGTCGGTCAGGAGCGGTCCGAGCCCCCGCTCCCCGACCACCCCGGCCCGCTTCTTCATCTCGTAGTACGAGGCCTGGCGCAGCAGCTCCTTGGCCCCGCCCCACAGGGCCCGCAGCCCGCCGCCGAGCGCGTACCCTGCGCCCGCGCCGCCGGCTCCCTCGCGGGCGCCCACCTCGCCCCCGGCCCCTGCGTCCTCTTCGCCCCCGCCGCCACCCCCGGCGCCCGCCTCGGACAGGGCCCGCGCGAGGTCCCGGCACACCGTGAGCACGTCCAGCGCGAACAGGGCCGGCACCTCCGCCGCGGCGGCCGTCGCGGCCCCGTCCACCCCGGCCAGCTCCCGTACCAGCGCCCCGAACTCCACGAGCGCCGCCTCCGACTCCGGCCGCTCCTCCAACAGTTCGGCGACCCGGTCCAGCTGCGCCTCCCGCCCCGGCCAGAACTCCCCGAGGGCCCGGCGCGTGCCCGGGTCCAGGGCCGTCCCGTACCCCGGATCGGCCAGGGCGCCGGGCGGGTCGAAGTCGGGTATGGGCTCGTCGGAGAACCGGATCGAGGGCCACACCACCCCCACGTATCCGAGCCGTACCCCCGTTCCCACCAGTCCGGGGAACGGGGCGAAGAACCGGTCGAACAGGCGGATCGAGGTCGCGCGGTCGCTGTTCCACCCGTGGGCGAAGACCAGCAGGTCCGTGGCCTCGATCCGGGCCACCGCCTCCCGCGTCGTCGGATCCACGTCCCCGTGCGCGTCGAAGACCAGCTCCCGGTACGGACCCACCCCGATCCCGCCCGCGGCCCCGGCCCACGCCCCGGCAGCCGATCCCGCCCCGGCAATCGATCCGGATCCGGGCCCCGCCCCGAACCCGAAGCCGAACCCGAACCCGCCCACGGCCCCGATCCCCGCCATGACGTCCCCCTCCGCGCCGCGCCTCCCGTGTCGTCCGCAGCATCCCGCCGCCCGCCCTTCCCGACCAGCCCCGCGGCACCACCGGTTCGGGGCCCGCTCACGGGTAGAGCAGGTACTCCTCCCGCACCGCGGCGAACCGCGCCAGCCCCGCCGCCCAGTCCGCCGCGATCTCCTCGACCCCCGCCCCCGCGTCGACCAGGGTCCGTACCCGGTCCGTGCCGGTCAGCCGGTCGATCCAGTGGTCCGCCCGCCACTCGAAGCCGCTCCACACCCGCCGCGCCGTCACCAGCAGCCCGATCCCCGCCCGGACCGGGTCGAACGCCTCCCGGTCGTGGACGACCAACCGGACCCCGCCGCACACCTTCCCCGCGTGCTTGGAGAAGGACGGCGTGAACCAGGTCTCCCGGAACCACACCCCGGGCAGCCCCAAGGCGTTCGCCGCCTCCGCCCACCGCCGGTCCACGCCCTGCGCCCCCACCACCTCGAAGGGGGTCGTCGTACCCCGCCCCTCGGACAGGTTGGTCCCCTCGAACAGACAGGTCCCCGCGTACGCGAGCGCCGTGTCCGGCGTCGGCATGTTCGGGCTCGGCGGCAGCCACGGCAGCCCCGTCGCCCCGAAGAAGGACTCCCGCCGCCAGCCCGACATCCGCACCGTCCGCAGCCGCGCCGGCTTCCCGCCCAGGAACTCCCCGTTGAACAGCAGGGCCAGCTCGGCCGCCGTCATCCCGTGCGCGAGCGCGATCGGCTCCCGCCCCACGAAGCTCGCGTACGCGGGTTCCAGCACGGGCCCGGCCGCCCGCCGGCCGCCGACCGGGTTGGGCCGGTCCAGCACCACGACCGCCTTGTCGGCGAGCGCGGCCGCGCGCATGCAGTCGTAGAGGGTCCAGACGTAGGTGTAGAAGCGCGCCCCCACGTCCTGGATGTCGAAGACGACCGTGTCGATCCCCGCCGCCGTGAAGAGGTCCGCCAGCTTCTGCCCGCTCGCGCCGTACGTGTCGTAGACCGGCAGGCCCGTCGCCGGATCGCGCCCCGCGCCCTCCGAACCACCGGCCTGCGCCGTGCCCCGGAACCCGTGCTCGGGCCCGAACACCGCGACCAGGTCGACCCGTGCGTCGGCGTGCAGGACGTCCACCAGGTGACGGGCGTCCGCCGTGATCCCCGTCGGATTGGTGACGACCCCGACGCGCTGCCCGGCGAGCGACGCGTACCCCCCGGCGGCCAGCTCCTCGAAGCCGGTCCGCACCCGGTCCGTCGCGCCGGCGGGCGGCGCGGCCCACGCGGGCGCGGCCGCGCCCACGGCGCCCACCGCCCCCGCCGAGGCCCCCGCAGCCACGACCCCCCTACCCACGATCCCCGCCAGTCCCAGCACCCCGCGTCGCGACAGCGTCATCCGAACACGCTAGGCCCTCGCCCGCGGATCCGACCCGACCCACGCCGCCCGCACCCCCTTCCGCCGGACATACCGACTGGTTAGTCTGCCGGGACCCCGTTCCATCCGGCAGGACCCGGCGAGAGGTGACCCCATGAGCGAGAACGGCGCGTACCAGGACCGACGGGTCGTCGTCACGGGCGCGGGCGGCGGCATCGGAGCCGCCCTCGCCCGACGCTTCGTCGCCGAGGGCGCCACCGTCGTCGTCAACGACCTCGACCCGGACCGGGCCGCCGCCGTCGCCGACGCGATCGGCGAACGGGCCCTCGCCCTGCCCGGCGACGCCTCCACGGTCGCCGAGCGGGCCCGGGAGGCCCTCGGCGGCACGGTCGACGTCTACTGCGCCAACGCCGGACTCGCCTCGGGCGGCGACGCGTTCGCGGACGAGGACGTCTGGGAGGCGGCGTGGGACACCAACGTCATGGCCCACGTCCGTGCCGTCCGCACCCTGCTGCCCCACTGGCTGGAGCGGGGCGAGGGCCGGTTCGTGTCGACCGTCTCCGCGGCGGGACTGCTGACCATGATCGGAGCGGCCCCGTACAGTGTCACCAAGCACGGCGCCCTCGCCTACGCCGAATGGCTGTCGCTGACCTACCGCCACCGCGGCGTCCGGGTCCACGCCATCTGCCCGCAAGGCGTGCGCACCGACATGCTGACCGCCGCGGGCTCGGCGGGCGAACTCGTCCTGGCGCCGACCGCGATCGAGCCGGACGCGGTCGCGGACGCCCTGTTCGACGGCATGGAGAAAGGCCGGTTCTTGATCCTCCCGCACCCCGAGGTGGCGGACTACCACGTCACCCGCGCGAGCGACCCCGACCGCTGGCTGGCCTCCATGAACCACCTCCAGCGGAAATGGGAGGCATCGTGACGACGACACCGCCCCGGCCGGCCGCGCCGTCGGCCGGCGCCTCCCCCTACGCCGCCATGCCCTGGCTGGGACGGCTCAGCCCCGCGCAGCGCGCCCCGATCGACCCCGCGCCCAGCGTGCTGCACGCCTTCCGGCGGGCCGTGGCCCGGGCCCCGGAGCGCACCGCCCTGGCCTACTTCGACGGCCGCGTCGACTACGCGCAGGCCGACGCGCTGTCCGACTCCCTGGCCGGCCACCTCGCGGAGCGGGGCGTCGTGCGCGGCGACCGGGTCGCGGTGATGCTCCAGAACACCCCGCACTTCGTGCTCGCCGCCCTGGCCGCGTGGAAGGCGGGGGCCGTCGTCGTCCCGCTCAACCCGATGTACAAGGCCGCGGAGGCCGGGCACATCCTGCGCGACTCCGGCGCGGTCGCGCTGGTCTGCGAGGAGCGCGCGTGGGAGGCGTACCTGCGCGAGACCGCGCGGGACACGGGCGTACGGATCACCCTGACCGCCCGGGACCGGGACTTCCAGACCCGCGACGACCCGCGCGTCCTCCCGGCGCCGGGGCCGGCCCCCGCGCGGACGCCGACCCCGGCGTCGGCCCCCGTCGTCCCCGGCCCGCGCGCGGACACCCCCGGCCCGCGCGCGGACACCCCCCGACCCGCCCCCGCCGACCTCGCCACCGTGGCCCGCCGGGGTCACCCCGCGCCCCCCGACCCCCGCCTCACCGCCTCCGACACCGCCCTCATCAGCTACACCTCCGGCACCTCCGGCACCCCCAAGGGCGCCCTCAACCCCCACGGCGCCCTCACCTACAACGCCACCCGTCAGGTCACCGGCCACCCCCTGCCCGAGGGCTCCGGCTACTTCGCCCTCGCCCCGCTCTTCCACATCACCGGCCTGGTCTGCGAACTCGCCGCCTGCCTCGTCAACGCGGGCACCCTGGTCCTCGCCCACCGCTTCGACGCGGGCACCGTCCTCGACGCCTTCCTCGAACACCGCCCCGCCTACGCCATCGGACCCGCCACCGCCTTCACGGCCCTCGCCGCGCACCCCGCCGCGTCCCGGGACCACTTCGCGTCGTTCCTGGTGCTGTCCTCCGGCGGGGCACCGCTCCCGCCCGCGCTCGTCGAACGCCTGCGCGCCGACTTCGGCTTCCACCTCCGCAACGGCTACGGCCTCACCGAGTGCACCGCCCCCTGCGCCTCGGTCCCCATCCACCTCGAAGCCCCCGTCGACCCCGCCTCCGGCACCCTCTCGGTCGGCGTCCCCGGCGCGCAGACCCTCGTACGGATCCTCGACGAGGACGGCGCCGAACTGCCCCTCGGCGAGACCGGCGAGATCGCCGTCCGCGGCCCCCAGGTCGTCCCCGGCTACTGGGGGCTGCCCCGGGAGAGCGCCGAGACCTTCCCGGACGGCGAACTGCGCACCGGAGACGTCGGGTTCATGGACCAGGACGGCTGGCTGTACGTCGTCGACCGCAAGAAGGACATGATCAACGCCTCGGGCTTCAAGGTCTGGCCGCGCGAGGTGGAGGACGTCCTCTACACCCACCCCGCCGTCCGCGAGGCGGCCGTCGTCGGGGTACCCGACCCCTACCGCGGCGAGAGCGTCAAGGCGTACGTGAGCCTGCGCCCGGGCGCCTCGGTTCGACCCGCCGAACTCTCCGCGTACTGCGCCGAGCGCCTCGCCGCGTACAAGTACCCGCGCCTGGTCGAGATCCTGCCTGTTCTTCCCCAGACCACGAGTGGCAAGATCCTGCGACGGGAACTGCGCGAGCGCGGCTGAAAACAGTCGGACGGTCGTACAGTCCGCGTCAGTAGAGCGATCACGAGAGGGAGGCGAGCCCATGGCCGCGAGGAGCACCACGGAGCCCGAGGAAGGCGACCGCGAGATCCCGGTGCCGCAGCGGCTGCTGGCCGTCGCCACCAGGCTGTTCGCCGATCGGGGCTACGACCGCACCTCCGTGCAGGAGATCGTCGAGGCGGCCGGTGTCACCAAGGGCGCGCTCTACCACTACTTCGGTTCCAAGGACGACCTGCTGCACGAGGTGTACGCGCGGATGCTGCGCCTCCAGCAGCAGCGGCTCGACGCGGTGGCCGGATCCGAGGCCCCCGTGGAGGAGCGGCTGAGGTCCGCCGCCGCGGACGTGGTGGTCACCACGATCGAGAACCTCGACGACGCGATGATCTTCTTCCGGTCGATGCACCAGCTCAGCCCCGAGAAGAACAAGCAGGTACGGGCCGAACGCCGCCGCTACCACGAACGGTTCCGGGCGCTCGTGGAGGAGGGCCAGCGGTCCGGGGTGTTCTCCACGGCCACCCCCGCCGACCTGGTGGTGGACTACTACTTCGGCTCCGTCCACCACCTGTCGACCTGGTACCGCACGGACGGCCCGCTCACCCCGCACCAGGTGGCCGACCACCTGGCCGACCTCCTGCTGCGCTCCCTGCGCCCCTGAACCGGGACGCTCCCGCCGGGCGGGCGGGCCGGGAAGGCCCGGCGGGCTCGGCCCGCCGGCTCAGCCCAGCGGGAGGACCCGCCGGCCCCAGGTCTCCTCGGCCACCACGGCGAAGGAGATGTACCAGGCGATCCCGGCGCACAGCAGGCCGAGGAGGCCGCCGACCCGGCCCAGGGCGGTGACCTGCGACAGGTCGCCGAGCGCGAGGAAGAGGAAGGTCAGCGCGAGGACGCCGAACAGCAGTCGGTGCGCCAGGTCCAGCTTCAGTGCGGCGATCGCCATGTAGGCGGTGAAGACGAACCAGGCGACGAGGAACCAGCCGGTCGCGACGTGCGCCTGATCGGCCGGCAGCGCGGGGACCACGAACTTCACGTAGCCGGCGAAGGACATCCAGAACGCGCCGTACGAGACGAACGCGGTCGTCGCGAAGGTGTTGCCGCGCCGGAACTCCATGACGCCCGCGACGAACTGGGCGAGCCCGCCGTAGAAGAGGGCGAGCGGCAGCACGACGGCGCTGAGGGCGGTGTTCGTGATCAGCCCCGAGTTGAAGAGGCTGAGGACGAAGGTGGTCAGCGCGAAGGCGGCCAGGCCCAACGGACCGGGGTTCGCCAGGCGGGGGGCCTGCGGGGCGGTGGCGGGGGCGACGGCGGGGGCGACGGCGGCCGGGGTCACCGGCGCGGTCGCGGCGGGGGCCGCGGTGGTGCTGGGCATGGCGATGTGCACTTTCGGTGGGGGGTATAACGAATATATCGGACCTTCTGAGTGGTCTAAACCACCCGGAAGGGACCCCTCCGACCCCCGCCGTGCCCCCGCCCCCGCCCCCGCCCCCGTCCGCGTCCGCGCCCCCGTCCCCTCAGCGGTGGCGCTTCAGCTCCCGGTGGGCCAGCGAGCGCTGGTGCACCTCGTCCGGTCCGTCGGCCAGCCGCAGCGTCCGCGCCGCGGCCCACAGCTCGGCCAGCGGGAAGTCCTGGCTGACTCCGCCCGCCCCGTGCAGCTGCACCGCGTCGTCCAGGATCCGCACCACCGCGCGCGGGGTGGCGATCTTGATGGCCTGGATCTCGGTGTGGGCGCCCCGGTTGCCGACGGTGTCCATCAGCCAGGCCGTCTTGAGCACCAGCAGCCGCAGCTGCTCGATGGTCACCCGGGCGTCCGCGATCCAGTTCTGCACGACCCCCTGCGCCGCCAGCGGCTTCCCGAAGGCCGTACGGTCCACGGCGCGCCGGCACATCAGCTCGATCGCCCGCTCGGCCATCCCGATCAACCGCATGCAGTGGTGGATCCGCCCCGGCCCGAGCCGGGCCTGGGCGATGGCGAAGCCCGCGCCCTCCTCGCCGATCAGGTTCGCCACCGGCACCCGGGCCCCGTCGAAGACCACCTCGGCGTGCCCGCCGTGGTCGTGGTCCTCGTACCCGTACACCGTCATGGCCCGGCGCACCTCGACGCCGGGGGTGTCGCGGGGGACCAGGATCATCGACTGCCGGCGGCGCGGGTCGGCGCCGTCCGGATCGGTCTTGCCCATCACGATGAGGATCCGGCAGTCCGGGTTCATGGCGCCGGAGATGAACCACTTGCGGCCCGTGACCACGTACTCGTCACCCACCCGCTCGATCCGCGTCTCGATGTTCGACGCGTCCGAGGAGGCCACCTCCGGCTCCGTCATCGCGAAGGCGGAGCGGATCTCCCCGGCCAGCAGCGGCTCCAGCCACCGCTTGCGCTGCTCCTCGTCGCCGAACTGCGCGAGCAGCTCCATGTTCCCCGTGTCCGGGGCCGCGCAGTTGGTCGCCATCGGGGCCAGGTGCGGGCTGCGGCCGGTGATCTCGGCGAGCGGGGCGTACTGGAGGTTGGTCAGCCCGGCGCCGTAGGCCGGATCGGCGCGGCCCCCGCCGTCCCCGGAGCCGTGCGGGTCCACGAAGAAGAGGTTCCACAACCCCCGGCGGCGCGCCTCGGCCTTCAGCTCACCGAACACGGCCGGGGTGTCCCAGGGCGAGGCCAGCCGCGCGCGCTGCCCGGCGGCGACGGCCTCCGCCGGGTAGACGTACTCCTCCATGAACGCGAGCAGCCGCTCGCGGAGTTCCTCGGTCCGGGCGTCGAATGCGAAATCCATGCTGATCGGCTCCTCAGCCTTCCTGGAGGTCCTGCAAAGTGGTCAGGCCGTGCTCGATGAAGACCGGGACCAGTTCCCCGATCCGGTCGAAGCCCGCGCCCACGGTCTGTCCGAGCGTGTACCGGTAGTGGATGCCCTCCAGGATCACGGCGAGCTTGAACCAGGCGAACGCGGTGTACCAGGCGATCGCGCCCGTGTCCCGCCCCGAGCGGGCGGCGTACCGCTCGATCAGCTCGGCCGGCGCCGGATGGCCCGGCGCGCGGCTCGTGGTGCTCACGGGGGAGTCGCCGAGGCCCAGGTCCGAGCTGTACATGACCAACAGCCCCAGGTCCGTCAGCGGATCGCCCAGCGTGGACATCTCCCAGTCCAGCACCGCGCGGACCGCGTCGTCCGGGCCGCCGATCAAGGCGTTGTCCAGCCGGAAGTCCCCGTGCACCACGGTCGGGGCGGGGGAGGGCGGCAGCGAGCGTCCGAGGGCGGCGTGCAGCTCGTCCACCCCGGCCAGGTCCCGGCCCCGGGAGGCCGCGAGCTGCTTGCCCCAGCGGCGCAGCTGCCGGTCGAGGAAGCCCTCGGGGCGGCCGAAGTCGCCCAGGCCCACCGCCTCGGGGTAGACCGCGTGCAGGTCGACCAGCGTGTCCACCAGGCCGAGCACCGCCCGCCGGGTCCGCTCGGGCCCGATCTCCGCGAGCTGCTCCGCCGTCCGGTAGGGGACCCCGTCGACGTACTCCATGACGTAGAACGGCGCGCCCAGCACGCTCTCGTCCTCGCACAGCAGCACGGTTCCCGGCACCGGGACCGCCGTCCCGCGCAGCGCGGAGATCACCCGGTGCTCGCGCCGCATGTCGTGCGCGGTGGCCAGGACGTGGCCGAGGGGCGGCCGGCGCACGACCCAGCGGGAGGTGCCGTCGGTGACCTCGTACGTCAGGTTCGACCGGCCCCCCTCGATCAGCCGGCCGCCGAGCGGCCCGGCGACGAGGCCCGGACGCGCGGCGTCGAGGTGGGCGCGCAGGCGGACCGGATCGAGTCCGCGCGGATCCTGCGGATCCCGTGGGGTCGACGTCATGCGGGGCACCTCCGTGGGCTGGGGACGTGGACGACACCGGGCTGCTCTCCGGGCCATCATGCCGACCAGTCGGTATGCCGTCCAGAGGGCGGGCCGAAGAACTCCTCGGGCCGAAGAACTCCTCCGGCCCGAGAACTCTTCCGGCCCGCCCCGCGGTCGCACCCGCCGTCACCTCACGCGTGACACAGGATCGGCGTCCCGCCGTTCATCACCGTCATGTCCCGCAGCACCGCCATGATGTCCAGCGCGCAGCCCTCCGGCTCCCCGGCCAGCTCCGCGTAGGCCCGGTGCACGTTCGCCACCAGCCGCTCGCTCTCCCGCCACCCGGCGAACTCGCCGAGATCGGCCTGCCGAGCCGTCTCCAGCGGGGTCAGCCCCTTCTGCCGTCCCTCCCGCGCCAGCTCGGCCACGTACCGCAGGTACCTCTCCGTGGCCTCGTACGCCGAGGGGTCCGTCAGCGGCCCGTGCCCGGGTACGACGGTCTCCGCGTCCAGCGCGCGCAGCAGCTCCAGCGCCCGCAGCGAACCGGACAGCGAGCCCATCGCCAGGAACGGCGTCCCCCCGGCGAATATCAGGTCGCCGGTGAACACCACCCGCTGCGCCGGCAGCCACACCACCGAGTCCCCGG
The DNA here is from genome assembly GCF_055584445.1 of Streptomyces sp. NPDC103540. Lineage (NCBI taxonomy): Bacteria > Bacillati > Actinomycetota > Actinomycetes > Kitasatosporales > Streptomycetaceae > Streptomyces > Streptomyces sp. NPDC103540. The sequence continues at coordinate 325,349 of NZ_JBVJMA010000007.1, read as the reverse complement.
TGGTGTGCGCGACGCCCGGGTGGATCACCCGGACCTCGGTCCCGCCGACGTGCAGCGTCAGTCGGTCGGTGTAGGTGAGGGTCGGGGCGGTGATCTCCACCGACCCGAAGTCCGTCTCGGGCCAGATCAGCTCCAGCTGCCGACCGGCCGCGAGCTGCTCGGCGCGCGCGTTCTCGTGCCCGACGACGACCGCCCGGTCGGCGAACACCCCGTTGCCGTAGGTGTGGTCACCGTGGTGGTGGGTGTTCACCACCGTGTCCGGCGCCGGCGCCCCGGCCGCCTCGACGGCCGCCCGCAGGGCCAGCGCCCGCCGCTCGGTGGCGGCCGTGTCGACCAGCAGCGTCCGCCCGCCGTCGGAGACGAAGCCCGCGTTGTTCAGGCACCAGCCGCCGTCCGGCTGCACGTACGCGTACACGCCGGGCGCGGGCTGGACGAGGTACGGCTCTTCGACGGTCATGGACGCTCTCCCCGGGTCGTTTTGACGGACGGTCGGCATCCTGCCGGCCGCCGCCGGCCCGGGGGAGGGCGGGTGGCACGGGGGCGGGCGCCGTCGGGGCCCGCCGGGGGTCGTCAGCGGCTGTCAGTGGTCGTCGTAGTGTCCGTCGTGCTCGGCGTGCCGGTGTCCGTCGTGCAGGTAGTCGACGTGGTCGCCGTGCGCCACGGACTCGTGGCCGCAGTCCGCGCCGTGCGCGTGCGGGTGCGCCTCGTGCGTGCTGTGCTCCGGGGCCTCGCACTCGTCCCAGTGGCCGGAGTGCTCGCGGTGCAGGTGGCCGTCGTGCGCGTAGTCCACGTGGTCGCCGTGCGGCACCTCCCGGTGCCCGCAGGCCGGACCGTGCGTGTGGGAGTGCGTGGGGTGTTCGTGGTGCAGGGTCGTCATGGCGCCGAGGCTAGACCCGATACACCCGTCGTGTCCGCTCTGTCCCCCCTCGTGTCGCCCCTCCCGCCGGTTCAGAGGACGAGGGCCACCGCCAGCAGGGCGAGCGCCGCCGTGCACGCCACCAGCGCCGACGCGGCGCGCGGCGCCAGGCCGGGCGGACGCGCCGCCGCCAGGGCCCGGATCCGGCGGTGCGCCACCCCGAGGAAGGCCAGCCAGACGAACGTGACCACCGCCGCGCCGGCCACCTCCACCGGGGAGCCGGAGCCGTGCAGCGTCTGCCGGATCGCGAGGACGGCCACCACCGAAGCGGCCAGGGTCGTACGCCGCCACGCCAGCCGCGTCCGCTCGGGCTGCAACCCGGCGTCCCGCGCCTCGCCGCCGCCCGCCCCGCCCGATCCGGAGCCCGACCCCGCCCCGGATCCCGACCCTGCCCCGGATCCCGCCCCGAGCCCCGGAACCGGCCGCGCGCCGCTCACCGCCCCGTCGTCCAACCCAGCAGCACGACCACCACCATCGCCACCGCGACCAGCCCCACCCCCAGGCTCAACACCACCGGGAAGCGGGACACCGGCAGGTCCTCGCCCCGGCGCATCGCCCGCTCGCACCGCGCCCAGTGGTTCACCGCCCGCAGCGCGCAGGCCGCGCCCACCGCCAGCAGGGCGAGCGCCATCGAGACCCGCACCCCCCAGCGCAGGTCCGGCAGGAACTGGTCCACCGCGAACCCGCCGCCCACCAGCGCCAGCGCGGTCCGGATCCAGGCCAGGAAGGTCCGCTCGTTGGCGAGCGAGAAGCGGTAGTCCGGGGTGTCGCCCTCGTCCCTCAGCCGCTGCGGCGCGAACCAGAGGCGCACGTCCTTGACGAAACCGATCATCGGACCAATCTACGGTGGACCGCCGCGCGAACCCGGAACGACCCCGCCGCCCTCACCTCGCGCCGCCCCGGGCCCGCCCCCTTCACCCCCGTGCCGCCCCCGACCCGCCGCCCTCACCCCCGCGCCGCCCCCGACCCCCGCCACGCCGCCAGCCGCCGCCACGCCTCCAGCCCGTCCGGCACCCACGGCCACCGCCCGTCCGCGACCCGCCGGTCGAGCTCCCCGGGCGACAGCCACGCGTGCCAGTCCACCTCCGAGGCCTGCGGAGCCACCGTCCGCCCGCACCGCACCTCGTGCACGTACGACCACCAGGCCCCGCCCGGACCCTCGTACAGGAACTTGAACAGCGGGGTCGGCGCTTCCAGCCCGCTCACCCCCAGCTCCTCCGAGGCCTCCCGCAGCGCCGCCGCCCCGTACTCCTCCCCGGTGCCCAGCACCCCGCCCACGAACATGTCGTAGTGCGAGGGGAAGACCAGCTTCGTCGCCGTCCGCCGGTGCACGAAGACCCGCCCCCGCCCGTCCGTGGCCAGCACGAACACGCACCGGTGGATCAGTCCCCGGCGGTACACCTCGCCCCGTGGCGCCCGCCCGACCACCCGGTCGTCCCGGTCCACCACGTCCAGTACCTCGTCAGCAGCGTTCACGTCCTCATCCAAGCACCGCTGTTGACGGGTTACCGCTCCGTAGCAAAGGATCTGCCCCACCACCGACCGGAGGACGGGCAACGCATGACGTACGACGCTGACGTGATCGTGATCGGAGCGGGCCTTGCGGGCCTCGTGGCCACCGCCGAGCTGGTCGACGCGGGGCGCAAGGTGATCCTCCTCGACCAGGAACCCGAGCAGTCGATGGGCGGCCAGGCCCACTGGTCCTTCGGCGGGCTGTTCTTCGTCGACTCGCCCGAACAGCGCCGCATGCGCGTCCGGGACAGCCGTGCCCTCGCCCTCCAGGACTGGTTCGGCACCGCCGGCTTCGACCGCGAGGAGGACGCCTGGCCGCGCCGTTGGGCCGAGGCCTACGTGGACTTCGCCGCCGGCGAGAAGCGGCCCTGGCTGCACGCCCAGGGCGTCCGCTTCTTCCCGGTGGTCGGCTGGGCCGAGCGCGGCGGCTACGACGCCAACGGCCACGGCAACTCCGTCCCCCGCTTCCACATCACCTGGGGCACCGGCCCCGGCCTCGTCGAACCCTTCGAGCGCCGGGTCCGCGCCGGCGTCGCCCGGGGCCTGGTCCGGCTCGCCTTCCGTCACCGCGTCACCGGCCTCGCCACCACCGCCGGCGCCCTGGACACCGTCACCGGCGAGGTGCTGGCGCCCTCGCGTGCCGTACGGGGCACCGCCAGCGGCCGCGAGAGCACCGGCACCTTCACCCTGCGCGCCCAGGCGGTCGTCGTCACCAGCGGCGGCATCGGCGGCAACCACGACCTCGTCCGCGCCCAGTGGCCCGCCCGCCTCGGCACCCCGCCCAAGCGCCTGCTGTCCGGGGTCCCCGCCCACGTGGACGGGCTGATGCTCGGCATCGCCGAGGCCGCCGGCGCCAGCCACATCAACAAGGACCGGATGTGGCACTACACCGAGGGCATCGAGAACTGGAACCCGATCTGGGCCCGCCACGGCATCCGCATCCTGCCCGGCCCCTCCTCGCTGTGGCTCGACGCCACCGGCAGGCGGCTGCCCGTGCCGCTCTTCCCCGGCTTCGACACCCTCGGCACCCTCGACCACATCACCCGCACCGGCCACGACCACACCTGGTTCGTCCTCAACGAGCGGATCATCGGCAAGGAGTTCGCGCTCTCCGGCTCCGAACAGAACCCCGACCTGACCGGCAAGTCCGTACGGGGCGTCGTCGAGCGGGCCCGGCAGGCGGTCCCCGGTCCCGTCAGGGCCTTCATGGAGCAGGGCGCGGACTTCGTCGTCGAACGCGACCTCGCCTCCCTCGTGCGCGGCATGAACGCCGTCACCAAGGAGGACCTCCTCGACGAGGACACCGTCCGCCGCGAGATCGTGGCCCGCGACCGCGAGATCGCCAACCCCTTCACCAAGGACCTCCAGGTCACCGCCATCCACGGCGCGCGCCGTTACCTCGGCGACAAGCTCATCCGCACCGCCGCCCCCCACCGGATCCTCGACCCGAAGGCGGGCCCCCTGATCGCCGTGCGCCTCTCGATCCTGACCCGCAAGTCCCTCGGCGGCCTGGAGACCGACCTCTCCTCCCGCGTCCTGACCCCCGGGGGCGAGCCGCTCCCCGGGCTCTACGCGGCCGGCGAGGCCGCCGGCTTCGGCGGCGGCGGCGTCCACGGCTACCGCGCCCTGGAGGGGACCTTCCTCGGCGGCTGCATCTTCTCGGGCCGCGCCGCGGGCCGGGCGGCGGCCGCGGCGACCGCCTGACGTCGATTCCGACGGACCCCGCACGGGTCACCCGTACGGGACCACCCGCCGAGGGCTCAGAGCGCGAAGGGGCCCTCGGCGAGGCGGAAGCGCTCGGTGACGACCGGGGTGGCGTCGCCCACCGTGTACCGGGGGTCGCCCACCGCCGCCCGCACCGGCTCGCTGTGCCAGAACCCCTCGTGCGCCGTACGCCATTCGGCCACGGACCCGTAGCCCTCGCCCTCGTCCAGCGCGTGCCGCAGGTCCACCTCGGCCAGCGGCAGCACGCGCACCTCCGTCACCTCCAGCACGGCCACCGTCCGCTCGTCGGAGTCCACCAGCGCCACCCGCTCGCCCGGCACGGGCAACGGCTCCCCGACCGCCTCGTACTCCTCCAGCAGCCCGGTCGTCGTCGTCTTCGCCCCGCTCAACACCGCCGCCACCAGTTGGTCGCGCAGCGGCCCGGGGAAGCCCAGCTCGAACGGGCGCAGTTCCTCGTAGCTCGTCATGTGATCACCCTACGGGCGCCCCCCGCCCCCCTCCATCGGTTTGAACGGCCGGAGATCGTCGCCACATCCGCCCCAACTCGTCCACCTTCCACACCAGTTGAAACCCGCCACCCGCCGGGACGGACCTTGACGCGGAGCGGTGCCTACCGGTTTGCTGTGCGTGATCATCCGGTTTCACGAAGACACGAACCGGCCGCACCGCCCCGAGACCACCCCGTGCGCCCCCGCGTACGGCGCCCACCCGTGCCCGCGTCCTGGAGGGAACCCGCGGATGTCCCCGCCGCCGCCCCTCGGCCGCGCCCGCAAGCGGGACGCCCAACTCTTCGACCCCGCCCTCGGCGACATCGAACTGGTCGACGTACGCACCCAGTTCGCCCAGGGGCGGTGGGCCCGGGCCCGCTCCCTGCTCGTCGGCACCGGCGACGACTGGGACCGCCGGGGCCACCGCGTCGTCGTCCTCGCCGAGACCCCGGCCGCCGCCGCCTGGGCCCGCGAATGGCTCCTCGCCGAACCGGAGAGCGCCGACGCCGCCACCCTGCTGGCCTGCGCCGCCGTCTTCGCCGCCCTGCGCGGCAAGGGCACGCCCGAGGCCGCCGACGAGGCCTGCCGGCGCGCCGCCGCCCTGCACCCCGCCGACCCCACCCCCTGGCTGGGCCTGCTGCTGCTCTGCGGCACCTTCGGCACCGAGGAGGAGTTCAGCCGCCACTTCGACCAGGTCCGGGCCCGCCACCGCGAGCACCACCACGCCCACCACCTGATGGTCGCCAAGCTCGCCGAGCGCACCCCCGCCGCCGGCCGCGACCCCCTGCACGAGGTCTACGACTTCGCCGCCTGGGCCGCCGAGGAGTCCCCGGCCGACTCCCCGCTCGCCGTCCTGCCCGTGATCGCCCACTCCGAGCGCTACCGGGTCCTCGCCGCCGACCGGGGCCGCGCGCTGCCCGAGGCCGCCATCGAGCACTGGACCGGCCGCCGCGCCCGCCAGGTCCTGCGCGCCGCCTTCGACTGGTGGCTGGAGTGGGAACGCGAGGACCACCCGCGCAACCGGGTCGACCTCAACTTCCTCGCCCACGCCAAGCTCTGCGAAGGGCGGCCCGCCGAGGCCGCCGCCCTCTTCCACCGGATCGGCAGCCACGCCACCCGCGCCCCCTGGTCCTACCCGGACCGCGACCCCCACAAGGCCTTCCTCGCCGCGCGCAGCGCCGCGCTCGGCACCGCCTAGCCCCCTGGGCCCGACGCACGGACCGCACCCGGACCGACACCCCCGAAAGGATCCCGCCATGCCGACGGGCAGATCCACCACGCTCCCCGCCGAGGCCGAGATACGCACGTACAAGGGCCAGGACCGGGCCCTTCGCGCCGACCGCCTCGGTACCGCCGGACTGCTGCTCTCCGTACTCGCAGCCAGCGCCCCCCTGATGGTCGTCGCCGGGGTCATGCCCACGATCTTCGGGGTCATGGGCATCGTCGGCCAGCCCCTGCTCTTCGTGATCCTCGGCGTCGTCCTCGCTCTCTTCGGCGTCGGCTACGCCGAGATGAGCCGGCACGTCCACAACGCCGGCGCCTTCTACGCGTACATCGCCCGGGGCCTGGGCCCCACCGCCGGCGCCGCCGCCTCGCTCGTCGCCCTCGTCGCCTACAGCGCCATGCAGGTCGGCGTCTACGGCATCCTCGGCTTCGAGGTCTCCGGCCTCTTCGCCACCTACCTCGACGTCGAACTCGCCTGGTGGATCCCCGCCCTCCTCGCGGTCGCCGCCACCGGCGCCCTCGGCTGGCTGAAGATCGACCTCAACGCCAAGGTGCTCGGCGTCCTGCTCCTCATCGAGTGCGCCCTCGTCGTCATCTTCGACGTGGCCGCCCTCGGCAAGCCGGGCCCCGAGGGCCTTTCCCTGGGCGCCTTCGACCCCGCCGCCCTCTCCGGCGCCGGCCTCGGCACCGCCCTGTGCTTCTGCATCGCCGCCTTCGTCGGCTTCGAGCAGTCCCCGGTCTACGCCGAGGAGACCAGCAAGCCGCACATCGTCGTCTCCCGCGTGATGTTCCTCGCGATCGGCTTCGTCGCCCTCTTCTTCGCCCTGAGCGCCTGGGCCCTGACCGTCGCCACCGGACCCGGCGCCGTCGTCAAGGCCTCCGCCGAGGCCGGCCCCGGCCTCCTCTTCGAACTCACCGGGAGCCGGCTGGGAGCCGGCTTCACCGACGTCCTGCACGTGCTCTTCGTCACGGGCATGTTCGCCGCCATGCTCAGCTTCCACAACGTCGTCGCGCGCTACGCCTTCGCCATGGGCCGCGAGGGCCTCCTCCCGGCCCGCTTCGGCCGCACCAACCCCGGCACCGGCGCCCCCGCCACCGGCTCCCTGCTCCAGACGGTCATCGCCCTCGTCGTCGTCCTCGCCTTCGCGCTCACCGACGACCTGCCGACCGGCGACCCCACCGCGCCCGTCCTGCACCTGTTCACCTGGATGGGCAGCGTCGGCGCCCTCGGCGTGACCTCCCTCATGGCCACCGCCTCCTTCGCCGTCATCGCCTTCTTCGTCCGCAGGGGCACCGCCGGCGCCCAGGTGTGGCGGCTCGTCGCGGCGGGCCTCGCCGGGATCGCCCTCGTGGGCATCGCCCTCTACACCGTGAAGGACTTCGGCGTCCTCGTCGGGGCCGAGGAGGGCTCCGCCCTCTCCTGGGCCCTGCCCGCGATCATCCTCGTCGCCGCCCTGGCCGGCCTCGCCCACGGCCTGCTCCTGAAGTCCCGCCGCCCCGAGGCGCACGCCCGCATCGGCCTCGGCAACGAAGCCTTCCGCCTCGACCAGGCAGCGGAGGCCACCCCGCGCGATTGAGGCCGCAGGCCTGCGATCCGAGCCCGTACGAAGCCCCCGGCGACCGTTTCCATGGTCGCCGGGGGCTCCCGTGCGTCAGGGGCCGATTTTGGCGGGTGGCCGAACCTCATGGTCTCCTGGGGCGACAAAATCACCGGAACGCGGCACGGGGGACACCACCCAGCTCCCCACGCGCCGCGCCCGGACCTGCCTGTCCGAACCACGAAGGCGAAGTCCCGTATGAGTGACCGCACCTTGACCGAGGCCCCCGCCGAGGCGTCCGTCCGCCACGTCGACGCCGGTGACGAGGGCTACAGCAAGGACCTCAAGTCCCGCCACATCAACATGATCGCGATCGGCGGGGCGATAGGCACCGGCCTGTTCCTGGGCGCCGGAGGCCGCCTCGCCGGCGCCGGCCCCTCGCTGGCCATCGCCTACGCGGTCTGCGGCGTCTTCGCCTTCTTCGTGGTCCGGGCCCTCGGCGAGCTGGTCCTCTACCGCCCGTCCTCCGGAGCCTTCGTCTCCTACGCGCGCGAGTTCATGGGGGAGAAGGGCGCCTACACCGCCGGCTGGCTCTACTTCCTCAACTGGTCCACCACCACCGTGGCGGACATCACGGCCGCCGCGACCTACGCCCACTTCTGGTCGATGTTCACCGACGTCCCCCAGTGGGTCCTCGCCTTCATCGCCCTGGCCGTCGTCCTCACCGCGAACCTGATCTCGGTGAAGTACTTCGGCGAGATGGAGTTCTGGTTCTCCCTGGTCAAGGTCGCCGCACTGGTGATCTTCCTGATCGTCGGCATCTACCTCGTCGCCACCAGCCACGACATCGGCGGCAACACCCCGGGCCTCGCCAACATCACCGACAACGGCGGCCTCTTCCCCTCCGGCGTCCTGCCGATGCTCCTGGTCATCCAGGGCGTCGTCTTCGCGTACGCCTCCGTCGAGCTGTGCGGCGTCGCCGCCGGTGAGACCGAGAACCCCGAGAAGATCATGCCGAAGGCGATCAACTCGATCATGTGGCGCGTGGGCCTCTTCTACGTCGGCTCCGTGGTCCTGCTCGCCCTGCTGCTGCCGTACACGGCCTACTCGGCCGACCAGAGCCCCTTCGTCACCGTCTTCGACAAGCTCGGCGTCCCCGGCGCCGCCGGCGTCATGAACCTGGTCGTCCTGACCGCCGCGCTCTCCAGCCTGAACTCCGGCCTCTACTCCACCGGCCGCATCCTGCGCTCGATGGCGATGTCCGGCTCCGCGCCCAGGTTCACGGGCGTCATGAACAAGGGCAAGGTCCCCTACGGCGGCGTCCTGTTCACCGCCGCCTTCGGTGTCGCCGGCGTCGGCCTGAACTACTGGATGCCGGGCGAGGCGTTCGAGATCGTCCTGAACCTGGCCTCCATCGGCATCCTCGGGACCTGGGCGATGGTCATGCTCTGTTCGCTGTTCTTCTGGCAGCGCTCCCGCAAGGGCCTGGTCGACCGCCCCGCGTACCGCCTCCCGTGGGCCCCGTACACGCAGATCGTCACCCTGGTCTTCCTCGTGACGGTCCTGGTGCTCATGTGGAGCGACGGCGGCGTCGGACGCACCACCGTCATGTTCCTCCCGGCCATCGCCGCCGCCCTGGTCGGCGGCTGGTTCCTGGTCCGCCGCCGGGTGGCCGAGATCGCCTCGACCCGCGACTGACGCACCCGTACGCACGACGAGGCCCCCGGGCCGGGACCCCCTCCCGGCCCGGGGGCCTCGTCGTGGCCGCCGCGCTCCGGCGCACGGCCGGGAGCACGTTCCGGCGTACGGCCCGGTGCCCGAGGGAGGGGGCCGGGCGGAAAACGCGGTGGAAAACGCGAAGGACCCCGCCGAAGCGGGGTCCTTCTCCGTTGTGTCCGAGGGGGGACTTGAACCCCCACGCCCGATAAAGGGCACTAGCACCTCAAGCTAGCGCGTCTGCCATTCCGCCACCCGGACGGGGTGTGTCCGCGCCGACCCTTGCGGGGCCGTTGCGACGAGGGAAACATTACCAAACATTCCAGGTCCGCCGTCCACGCCCGGTTCCGGGGCCGGAGCCCCGCGGGCGCGACGAAAAGGACCCCGCCGAAGCGGGGTCCTTCTCCGTTGTGTCCGAGGGGGGACTTGAACCCCCACGCCCGATAAAGGGCACTAGCACCTCAAGCTAGCGCGTCTGCCATTCCGCCACCCGGACCGGGTGCCTTCCGCGCACCCTTGCGGGCCGCGGCGACGTGGAAAACATTACCAAACAGTCCGGGGTCCTCGATCACACCCCCGCCGGCCGGGCTTCGGCCTTGGGGAGACGGGCCCGGCGCGCGAGGATGGGGGAGGCAGCCGGTACCGATCAGTGGGAGGAAGCAGCGTGAGCGCAACGGGCGCGGGCAGGACCGTCTCCGGCCAGGACGAGGTCGTGGACCTCTGCCGGGACCTCATCCGGATCGACACCAGCAACTACGGGGACCACTCGGGCCCCGGCGAGCGCAAGGCGGCGGAGTGGGTCGCCGAGAAGCTCGCCGAGGTCGGGCTGGAGCCGCAGATCTTCGAGTCGCACAAGGGGCGCGCCTCCACGGTGGCCCGCATCGAGGGCGAGGACCCCTCCCGACCGGCGCTGCTGATCCACGGCCACACGGACGTCGTTCCGGCCAACGCGGCGGACTGGACGTACGACCCCTTCTCGGGCGAGATCGCCGACGGCTGCGTGTGGGGCCGGGGCGCCGTCGACATGAAGGACATGGACGCGATGACGCTGGCCGTCGTGCGCGACCGCATGCGCAGCGGGCGCAAGCCCCCGCGCGACATCGTGCTGGCCTTCCTGGCCGACGAGGAGGCCGGTGGCGTCTACGGCGCCCGCCACCTCGTCGACAAGCACCCCGGCCTCTTCGAGGGCGTCACCGAGGCGATCGGTGAGGTCGGCGGCTTCTCCTTCACGGTGAACGAGAACCTGCGCCTGTACCTCGTGGAGACCGCCCAGAAGGGCATGCACTGGATGCGCCTGACGGTGGAGGGCACCGCCGGTCACGGCTCCATGACCAACAACGACAACGCCATCACCGAGCTGTGCGAGGCCGTGGGCCGCCTCGGCCGCCACCAGTGGCCGGTGCGCGTGACGAAGACCGTACGGTCCTTCCTCGACGAGCTCTCGGACGCGCTCGGAACCCCGCTCGACCCCGACGACATGGACGCCACCCTCGCCAAGCTCGGCGGCATCGCCAAGATGGTCGGCGCGACGCTGCGCAACTCGGCCGCCCCGACGATGCTCGGCGCCGGCTACAAGGTCAACGTCATCCCCGGCCAGGCCACGGCCCACGTCGACGGCCGTTTCCTGCCGGGCTACGAGGACGAGTTCTTCGCCGACCTCGACCGGATCCTCGGCCCGCGCGTGAAGCGCGAGGACGTCCACGGGGACAAGGCCCTGGAGACGGACTTCGACGGCCGCCTCGTCGACGCCATGCAGGGCGCCCTGAAGGCGGAGGACCCGATCGCGCGGGCCGTGCCGTACATGCTGTCCGGCGGCACCGACGCCAAGTCCTTCGACGACCTCGGCATCCGCTGCTTCGGCTTCGCGCCGCTCCAGCTGCCGCCGGAGCTGGACTTCGCCGGGATGTTCCACGGCGTGGACGAGCGGGTGCCGGTCGAGGGCCTGAAGTTCGGCGTCCGCGTGCTCGACCGTTTCATCGACGAGGCATAACGCCGAAGAATCGCGAAGGTGTGCGCATTGCACTGAGAAGAGTGAATGCGCTCATACGCTCGTAGCCCTGGTGATCCCTCCTCGTTACAGGTGGTGCGGTCCGCGGCTGGGACCGCACTTGCCTACTAGGAGGAACAATGCTCAAGAAGGTTGTCGCCGCTGCGGCTGCCACCGGTGGTCTGGTTCTCGCGGGTGCGGGTCTGGCCGTCGCCGACGCGGGCGCCCAGGGTGCGGCCATCGGCTCCCCCGGCGTCCTGTCCGGCAACGTCGTCCAGGTTCCGGTCCACATCCCGGTCAACGTCTGCGGCAACACGATCTCCGTGATCGGCCTGCTGAACCCGGCCTTCGGCAACACCTGCGTCAACGCCTGACGCGACTGAAGGTTCTGGCCCCGGGACGCATTCCAGCGTCCCGGGGCCGCCGGGCTTTTCCGGCCCGGAATCTCACTTTTCGGCACATCAGGCGGGGGAGCCTGGCCGAACACGTACACACCAGGGGACGAGTACAGATGCGACGACCGGTTCAGGTCACGAGGAAGACACTGATCACGATGGCGGCCGCGGGGGGTGTCCTCGCGCTGGCGGGTGGTCAGGCGCACGCGGACTCCCGGGCGTCCGGACACGCTGCGAACTCTCCGGGCGTCCTGTCCGGCAACAACGTGCAGGCTCCGGTGGACGCGCCGGTGAACGTCTGCGGCAACACGGTCTCGGTGATCGGCCTCTTGAATCCGGCCTTCGGGAACCACTGCGCCAACGCGTCGGGCAAGCCCGGCGGGCCGCAGCACCCCGGACACCCGGGTCACCCCGGTCACCCGGGCGGCGGGGACGACGAGCCCTGCGAGGAGGAGCCGGGGCAGCCCGGTCACCCGGGTCACCCGGGCGGCCAGAACCCCGGCACGCCGGGCGGGCACACCCCGGGCGGCCAGAACCCGGGTACGCCGGGCGGGCACACCCCCGGTGGTCAGACGCCTGGCGGTCAGACCCCTGGCGGTCAGACCCCCGGTGGTCAGACGCCCGGTGGTCAGACGCCTGGTGGTCAGACCCCGGGCGGTCAGACGCCCGGTGGTCAGACGCCTGGTGGTCAGACCCCCGGTGGTCAGACCCCGGGTGGTCAGACGCCGGGTGGTCAGACGCCGGGAACTCCGGGTACGCAGGCCCCGGGTGGTCAGACTCCGGGCACCCCGGGCGGCACTCCCGGTGCGCCGGGCGCGCAGAACCCGGGCACGGGGCCGGACGGCACCGCCCCGCGGCCGGGCACGGGTGACCGGGGCCCCGGCCTCGCCGCCACCGGCGCCGGTGACGCCCTGACGGCCGGGGTTCCGCTCGCGGGTGGACTGTTGCTGGCCGGAGCCGTGCTCTACCGCCGGGCCCGCAACGCGGCCTGACGCACGCTCACGACGCGGACCCCGGCCCCCGGGGTCCGCGTCACCAGGTCGCCCGGACCTGGCGGATGATCCGGCGTCGCAACCGGACGCGGCGGCTGCCGTCCCGGTGCAGGGTCAGGCGGTCGAGCTCCCAATGCCCGTACTCCGCGTGGTCGGTCAACAGTCGGGTGGCCTCCTGGCGGGGGGTCCCGCGGGGCACGTACACGTCGACGAATTCGTATTCCGGCATCGCATCTATTGTGCGGGCACCGGCCCGCTACGGATAGCGTCTGCACTATGTCTGATGCCGCTCTGCCCACTGTTGCCGAGGTACGCGCCGCCGCCGAGGCGGTCAAGGCCGCTCTCGACCGTCACCTCGCCGCGGTCGAGAGCAGGATCGGGGACGAGGATCCGGCCGTCTACGCCGCGTTCAACGAACTCGCCGCCGCCGCCGAGGAGTACGACGAACTCCTCTACGACCGCTACGACGAGGTCACCCCCTTCGAGATCCCCACCCCCGAGGACGGAGTCCCGTACACCGGCCCCGCCGAGCCCGTCGCGTTCAGCGTGCTCATCCGCCGCGACTACGCCGTCGTCGAGCCGGCCCGACTGGTCGCCCAGGCCGAACGGGTCGCCGCCCACGACCGTGACGCCGAACTCGTCGACGACGGCGGCACCGCCGGCGCCCTCGGGGTGCTCTTCGGGGAGTACGAGCCCGACGAGATCGCCTCCCGCTACAAGGAGTTCGGGCTGGAGGAGGGCGACTCCACCCTGTGGATCGCCGCCCTGGAGGAGACGGCCGAACCGGGGGAGTGGCTCGGCGCGCCCTTCGGGCAGACCGACCCGCAGGACGTCCTGCACCGCTTCGACGTGAGCGCCGTCTTCGACGACGAGGGGGAGTTCTTCGACGACGCCCCCGACGGGGCGGACGAGGGCACCGCCGCGCCCGGACTGACCCCCGCCTGACGCCGCCGTGCCCCCGCCCGACCGGGCAGGGGGCACGGAACGGCCCCGCCCTACGCCCCAGGCTCCTCCTGGGCCGCCGTCAGGGACCGCAGCAGCCCCGTCAGGCGGGTCGTCCGCGGCTTCGGCGGCACCTGGGCCACCGCGTGCGCCAACGCCTGGTCGACGCCGTGCACCACCGACAGGTGCCGCTCCGCCCGACCGAAGGCCGTGTACACCCAGTCCCGGGACAGCGCCTGCGCCGCGTCCCCCGGGAGCACGACCACGGCCGCCGGCCACCGGGCTCCGGCGGCCTGGTGCGCGGTCAGCGCCCGACCGTGCCGCACGTGCGCCTCCACCCGGTCCCGCGGTACGAGGATCCGCTCGCCCGCGGGGTCCTCCAGGTGCAGGCCCCGCTCGTCGGCCGACACCACCCGGGCCGGCAGCGCCCGCCCGGGAGACGGTACGTGGACCACCAGGTCGCCGGGGTCGAAGCCGCCGAACCGGCCGGGGCCGGGGTTCAGCCGCTCCTTGAGGGCCGCGTTCAGCGCCCGGGTGCCGGCGGCGCCGCCGTGGCCCGGGGTGATCACGCGCACGGCCTCCGGCGGGATCCCGAAGGCGCGCGGCACCGACTCGGCGACCAACTGCACGGTGCGGTGCACGGCCTCGCCGGCGTCCCGCACGGGAACGATGACGATCTCCTTGCCGGGGGCGTCGACCTGGTTCAGCTCCCCGATCCCGATCCCCGAGACCAGCTCGCCGAGCGGGCCGGGGTCCGGCGTGCGCGACACCACCCGGGGGTGCGCCCCCGCCGCCAGGACGTCCGCGAACACCCGGCCGGGACCGGCCGATCCGAGCACGCCGGGATCGCCGGACAGCACCAGACGGGCCCCGTCCGGCACGGACTCCACCAGGGCCGCGGCCGTCTCCACATCGAGCTGCGGGGCGTCCAGGACGACCAGCAGGTCGAGGTCGAAGCGGCCCTCGGCGTCCCGCCCGGGGCCTTCCGCGCCCGCGAGGAGCCCCGCGACGGTGACGAGGCCCGGGGCCGGGACGTGCGCGGCCAGACAGACCCGCAGCCCCCGCTCGCGGGCGCTCGCGACCAGGGCGAGCGGCTCGGCGCGGGCCGCCTCGCCGCCGGTGTGCAGGACCAGGCCGTGGGCGGCGACGGCGGCGGCCAGCTCGGCGCCGGGGGCTTCGGCCGCCGGCCCCGGGTCCGCCCCGCCGGTGAAGGTCGCGGACAGTCGGGCCAGGCCGTCGGCGAGGCTCTCCTCGGCGAGCGCGTACTCCTCCAGGCCCACGAGGACGCGTACGGGCTGCTCCTCGTCCTCCCCGACGGGCTCGCCGAGCGGCTCGTGGAACGCCAGCACCGCGCCGTCCCCGACGGCGGCCTCCACGGCCGCGTCGGGGGCCGGCACCCCGTACTGAGCCAGGGCCTTCTCCAGCAGCGGGGACTCAAGGGCGGTGTGCCCCTTGAGGGCGGCCTGCGCGAGCAGCCAGGTCACCAGCGCGGCCCCGCGGCGTTCGTCGGCGGGACCGGCCTGCGGGCCCAGCAGGGCCTGCGCGAAGCCGTCGGCCTGCGCGGGGCGCACTCCGGGCAGGGCGAGCAGCCGCCAGGGGTCCTCCGCGAGCCTCTCCGCGGCGCCCTCGCCCAGCGTCGAGGCGGCCTGGGCGGCCAGGGCCTCGGGGGCGCCGCCGCGGGCCAGGACGGCCCGTACGGAGGCCACGTCGGCCTCGGCGGGCTCCGGGGTGGTCGGGACCGCGGCCGGACGGGGCGGGGCCGGGGGAGCGGGGGCCGGCCTGCGGGGGGCGGCCGGGGCCTCGTCGAAGAAGACGGGGGACGGCTTGCCGCCGGCCTCGACGGCCCGTACGGCGGCGAGCAGGTCGGCGGCCTTGCCGCTGAGCTTCGCGCCGGCCTCGACCGGGGCCTCGCGCTCGGCCTTGCGGCGGGCGATGCGCTCTCGCTCGACCTTCTGCGCGGCCAGTTCGGCCTGTGCCTCGCTGAGCCCCGGGGGTGCGTCGGCGGCATCGGCTGCGGCCGGCTCCCCCTCGGTGCCGTCGCCCTCCGCGGCGTCCTCCGCCGAAGCGTCGGCCTCGTCGTCCGCCGCCGGAGCGTCGGTCCCGGCGTGCTCGTCGGTCTCGCTGCCGTCGCCGTCGCCGTCCTCCGCGTCCGCGTCCGCGGCGTCGGCGTCCGCGGGGTCCGCCTCGGGGGCGGTCGCGGGAGCGGTGGCCGGGTCGACGGCCCCGGGCGCCCCGGCGGTTGCCTCGGGGGCGGCGGCGGGGCCGTCCGGGTCGGTGGCCTCGGGGTCCGTGCTCACAACGTGCTCCAGTCCTGATCGGGGTAGCGGTGCACGGGCGCCGACACGTCGTCCAGCGCCCGGCGGATCTCCTCCGGAAGGGTAAGGGCCTCCACCGACAGCGCCGCCCCGAGCTGCGCGGACGTCCGGGCCCCGACGATCGGCGCGACCACCCCCGGGCGGTCCCGGACCCACGCCAGGGCCACCTGGAGCGGGGTCACGGCCAGCCCCTGCGCGGCGGTCACCACCGCGTCCACGATCCGGCCCGCGGCCTCGTCCAGGTACGGGTCCACGAAGGCGGCCAAGGACTCCGAGGCGCCCCGCGAGTCGGCGGGGGTGCCGTCGCGGTACTTGCCGGTGAGCACCCCGCGTCCCAGGGGCGACGAGGGCAGCAGCCCCACGCCCAGGTCGAGGGCGGCCGGCAACACCTCCCGCTCCACCCCGCGTTGCAGGAGCGAGTACTCCATCTGCGTCGAGGCGAGCCGCGTCCGCGTCCCGGGCGCCGCCAGCTGCCAGGTGCCGGCCTTCGCCAGTTGCCAGCCGCTGAAGTTGGACACGCCGGCGTAGCGGGCCCGGCCGCTGGCGACGGCGAGGTCCAGCGCCTGGAGGGTCTCCTCCAGCGGGGTCGCCGGGTCGAAGGCGTGCACCTGCCACAGGTCCACGTAGTCGGTGCCGAGGCGGTCGAGGGAGTCGTCGAGGGCGCCGAGCAGGTGTCCGCGCGAGCCGTTGAACCGTCGGTCGGGATCCGGCACGCTGCCGGCCTTCGTCGCGATGACCAGGTCCCGGCGCGGGACGAGGGAACCCACCAGTTGCCCGAGCAGGTACTCGGCCTCCCCGCCGCCGTACACGTCGGCGGTGTCGACGAGCGTGCCCCCGGCCTCCCAGAAGGTCTTCAACTGCTCGGCGGCGGCTTCCTCGCCGGTGTCACGGCCCCAGGTCAGGGTGCCGAGGCCGATCCGGGAGACGCGCAGTCCGGTGCGGCCGAGATGCCTCTGCTCCATGAGCGCTGAGACTACTGGGGCACTGCCGCAGCGCCGTCGGGCGCGCTACAGTCCCCGCAGACTCACGTTACTGATGGGTAAGACGCACCGCGTGAACCGCGCATCGTAAGGGGACGACACATGAGGCTCGGCATCAATCTCGGCTACTGGGGTGCGGGCATGGACGCCGACAACCTCGCCGTCGCGCAGGAGGCGGACCGCCTCGGCTACGACGTCTGCTGGGCGGCCGAGGCGTACGGGTCCGACGCCGCGACCGTGCTGGCCTGGGTCGCCGCGCAGACCGAGCGCATCGACGTCGGCTCGGCCATCTTCCAGATCCCGGCCCGCCAGCCGGCGATGACCGCCATGACCGCCGCCACCCTCGACTCGCTCACCAAGGGCCGTTTCCGCCTGGGCCTGGGCGTCTCCGGCCCCCAGGTCTCCGAGGGCTGGTACGGGGTGAAGTTCGACAAGCCGCTCGCACGCACCCGCGAGTACGTGGAGATCGTCCGCAAGGCGATGACCCGCGAGCGCCTCTCGTACGACGGCGCGCACTGGACCCTGCCGCTGCCCGGCGGCCCCGGCAAGCCGCTCAAGCTGACCGTGCACCCGGAGCGCGAGCACATCCCGCTCTACATCGCCGCCATCGGCCCGAAGAACCTGGAGCAGACGGGCGAGATCGCCGACGGCGCCCTGCTGATCTTCCCCGCCGCCGAGCACCTGGAGGAGACGGCCCTGCGCCACATCCGCGCGGGCCGCGAGAAGGTCGGGCTGACGATGGAGGGCTTCGACGTCTGCCCGACCGTGCCGCTGGCCCTCGGCGAGGATGTGAACGCGCTGGCGGACGTGTTCCGTCCGTACACCGCCCTGTACGTCGGCGGCATGGGCAGCGCCAAGCAGAACTTCTACAACCAGCTCGCCTGTCGCATGGGCTATGAGAAGGAAGCCGCCGAGATCCAGTCCAAGTACCTGGCCGGCGACAAGACGGGCGCGGCCGCCGCCGTCCCGCACTCGCTGATCGACTCGACCACCCTGCTGGGCTCGGTCGAGCGGATCGCGGACGGGATGCGGGCCTACGCCGACGCCGGGGTCACCACCCTGACGCTGGCCCCGGCCGGCTTCACCCGCGACGAGCGGCTGGCGGCCCTGAGGGCGGGTACGGAGGCCCTGGAGCTGGCGGGCCTGGCGTAACGCCGGCCCGGAAGCTCCGGGAAGGGGTCCTGCGGCCGTGGTGGGGGCTCGGGGGGTCTTCCCCGCCACGGCCGACACCCCGCACAACGCGCGGGTGGCCCCCGGGGTTACGCCCCGGGGGCCGACGGCTCGGTTCGTTCGTTCGGGCGAGTGGGGCCACCGCACGGTTGCCGGCCCGGAACATCCGCATTTGACTCGTTCCATGCTCTCTGCCCGCAGCCTGTTCCAGGAGATCGTCGACCACGACGACTCCTTCCAGCTGTTCTGCTCCATCGCCGCCAGCGGGGAGTCCCAGGGCGGCTGGGAGAACGCCCGGATCGCCGCCCTCGTCCCCGAGGGCATGCGCGACCTCGCGCCCAAGATCACCCGGCACGGCGCCGACGAGGACAAGCACGGCCGCATCTTCCGCGCCCTGCTGCGCAACCGCGGCCTGCCCGTGGTCCCCGTCCCTCCCGAGACCGACTACACGATGCTGCTGGAACGGCGCGGCATCGGCCTCGCGCACGACAAGCTGCGCCGCGACCGGCCGCTGACCGAGGAGGACGTCGTCGTCTACCTCGCGCACAGCCGGGTCACCGAACAGCGCGCCGCGGACCAGATGGCCCTGCTCGTGCGCCTCTTCGGCCGCAACCCGGAACTGGGTCGGGCCGTCCGCATGATCAGCGACGACGAGGAGAACCACCTCGCCTACTGCCACGAGGAACTGCTGCGCCTGGCCCGCGCCGGACACGGCCGGACCATCCAGCGGGTGCTGCGCGAGAGCGCGCTCGCCGAGATCGCCGTCTACCGCGACGTCGGCCTCGCCGTCATGGACCACATGGGCCGGCTGCTGCGCTGGCCCGCGCCCAAGGCCGCCGCGCTCGCCGCGGGGATCCGCGCGGTGTACGCGTACGAGCGTTTCAGCGGCTGGCACCGCATGATCGACCTGCGCCCCCCGGAGCGGCGCGACGCCCTCGGGGGCCGGCCCACCGCCGCGCCCGGTTTCGCCCAGGCGTAGGCGCACGCGCGGGCGGCCCGGCTCCGGCCCGGCTCCGGCCCGGTCGGCCGTGGGCGTGGGTCGCGGGCCGTGGGCCGCGGGTCAGAGCCAGCCGCGGCGCTTGAACATCCGGTGCAGGCCCAGACACACGACCACCATCAGCACCACCACCGCCGGATAGCCGAAGCCCCACGTGAGTTCCGGCATGTGCTCGAAGTTCATCCCGTAGATCCCGGCGACCATCGTCGGGACGGCCGCCATGGCGGCCCAGGCGGAGATCTTGCGCATGTCGTCGTTCTGCCGCACGCCCATCTGCGCCAGGTGCGCGGCCAGGGCGTCCGACAGCAGCCGGTCCAGGCCCTCGATGTACTCGTTGGCCTTGGTCAGGTGGTCGGCGACGTCCCGGAAGAAGGGCTGGGAGTGTTCGTCCACGAACGGCACCCGCCCGAAGGCCAGTCGGTCCATCGGCTGGAGCAGCGGACTGGTCGCCCGACGGAACTCCAGGACCTGCCGCTTCGCCGCGTAGATGCGCGCCGCCGTGTTCTTGAAGTCCGGGGCGTTCGGCGCGAACACCTCCGCCTCCAGCCCCTCCAGGTCGCCCTGGAGCTCGGCCGCCACCTCGATGTAGTGGTCCACCACCGCGTCGGACACCGCGTACAGCACCGCCGTCGGACCGTGCCGCAGCACCTCCGGCTCCTGCTCCAGCCGGTGGCGCACGGCGGTCAGCGCCGCCCCCTCGCCGTGGCGGACGGTCACCACGAAGGAGTCGCCGATGAAGACCATCAGCTCGTTCGCCGTCACCGTGTCCGCGGCCTCGTCGTAGACCACCGGCTTCAGGACCACGAACAGCGAATCGTCGTACACCTCCAGCTTCGGCCGCTGGTGCGCCGTCAACGCGTCCTCCACCGCCAGCGCGTGCAGACCGAACTCCCGGCTCACGTGGTCGAACTCCGCCGCCGTCGGCTCGTGGATCCCGATCCAGACGAACGCGTCGCCGTGGGCCCGCGCCTCGTCGAGGGCGTCCGAGAAGTCCCCGGGCGCCGGGGAGCGGCGGCCGTCCCGGTACATCGCGCAGTCGACAATCACGCCGGGCATTCTTCCCCCATCGGCGCCCGCCCGCACGCCGTCGCCACCGCATAGGGTGCTTCCATGGCCACGCTGATCCTCGTACGACACGGGCGGTCCACCGCCAACACCGCGGGATTGCTCGCCGGCTGGACGCCGGGGGTAGCCCTTGACGAACGCGGCGCCGAACAGGCCGCCGCCCTGCCCGCGCGCCTGGAGGGCATCCCCCTCGCGGCCGTGGTCAGCAGCCCCCTCCAGCGCTGCCGGGAGACCCTCGCGCCGCTGCTCGCCTCCCGTCCCGGGCTGCGGGAGCACACCGACGAGCGGGTCGGCGAGTGCCACTACGGCGACTGGTCGGGCCGCAAGCTCTCCGAGCTCGCCGACGAACCCCTCATGCGCGTCGTCCAGCAGCACCCCTCGGCCGCCGCGTTCCCCGGCGGCGAGTCCATGCGCGCCATGCAGGCCCGCGCCGTGGACGCCGTACGCGAGTGGAACGACCGCGTCGAGGAGGAGCACGGCGCCGACGCCGTCTTCCTCGTCTGCTCCCACGGCGACATCATCAAGTCCCTCGTCGCGGACGCCCTCGGCATGCACCTCGACCTCTTCCAGCGCGTCCACGTCGACCCCTGCTCGGTCACGGCGATCCGCTACACCCCCACCAGGCCCTTCCTGCTGCGCCTCGGCGACACCGGGGACCTCTCCGCCCTCGCCCCCCGGCCCGCGCCCGACGCGGAGCGGGAGGCCGAGCGCGAGAGCGAGGGCGACGGCAACGCCGTCGTGGGGGGCGGCGCGGGCGCGGCCTGATCGAACGGCGCAGTAGGGTGGCAGGGCCAACACAAGCGCGCAGCCCTGCCCCGCCTCAGACTTGGAGACTGGACGTGCCCCGTCAGGTGTTCCTTTACGACCCGCCGGACCGCTTCGTGGCCGGCACGGTCGGTTTGCCTGGGCGCCGTACGTTCTTCCTCCAGGCGTCCTCAGGCAGCCGCGTCACCAGCGTCTCCCTGGAGAAGACGCAGGTCGCGGCCTTGGCCGAGCGGATGGACGAGCTGCTGGACGAGGTCGTGCGCCGCACCGGGGGCAACGCCCCCGTCCCGGCCGTCGCCTCCACCGAGGCCGCCGACACCGCCCCGCTCGACGTCCCCGTCGAGGAGGAGTTCCGCGTCGGCACCATGGCGCTCGCCTGGGACGGCGAGGAGCAGCGGATGATCGTCGAGGCACAGGCCCTCGTCGAACTCGACGCCGACTCGGAAGAGGATCTCGCCGAGGCGGAGGAACGCCTGCTCCAGGACGAGGAGAACGGCCCGCCCATGCTGCGGGTACGGCTGTCCGGCGCGCAGGCCCGCGCCTTCGCCAAGCGGGCCCTGGACGTCGTCAACGCGGGCCGTCCGCCGTGCCCGCTGTGCAGCCTGCCGCTCGACCCCGAGGGACACGTGTGCCCGCGCCAGAACGGCTACCGGCGCCAGGTGTGAACGCCGTGACCCCGCCCCCCGTCGAAGAGCTGCTCACCCGCGGTGAGCTCACCGTCCACGGCCGGATCGCCGAGGCGTCCAACGCCGTACTGCGGTGCACCGTGACCCACGAGGGGCACACCGCGGAGTGCGTCTACAAGCCCGTCAAGGGCGAGCGGCCGCTGTGGGACTTCCCCGACGGCAACCTCGCCCGGCGCGAGCGCGCCGCCTACCTGGTCTCCGAGGCCACCGGCTGGGGGCTCGTCCCCACGACGGTGCTGCGCGACGGCCCGTACGGGGAGGGCATGGTCCAGCACTGGATCGACGCCGGAGGATCCCCGGAGGACGGGCTGCTCGCGCTGGTCGAGGGCGAGGAGGCCGGGGAGGGGTGGAAACCGGTCGCCTTCGCCGAGGTGGGGGAGGGGCGCACCGCCCTCCTCGTCCACGCGGACGACCCCAGGCTGCGCCGCATGGCCGTCCTGGACGCGGTGATCAACAACGGTGACCGCAAGGGCGGCCACCTCCTGCCCGGCCCCGACGGCAGGCTCTACGGCATCGACCACGGCGTGACCTTCCACACCGAGGACAAGCTGCGCACCCTGTTGTGGGGGTGGGCCGGGGAGCCGCTCACCGACGAGGCGCGCGCCGTCCTGGTCTCCCTGGAGGCGCGGCTGGCCGAGCCGGAGCCGCTCGCCACCCGCCTGGCCGAACTGATCACACCGGTGGAACTGGCCGCCGTACGGGCCCGTGTGGCGCAGTTGCTGCGGGAGGGCACGCACCCGAAGCCCTCGGGGCAGTGGCCCGCGATCCCCTGGCCGCCGGTCTGACCGGGCAGGACGCCGAACGCACGGATCCAGCCGGATCGCAAGAGGGGGTATCCGGCCAACAGTGCTGGTCCGGTTCGTTTCCGGAACACCCGTCCGGTTAGGCTCGAAGCATGCATGCCTGGCCCGCTTCTGAGGTCCCCGCCCTGCCCGGCAAGGGCCGCGACCTCCAGATCCACGACACCGCGACCCAGGGGACGATCACCCTCGACCCCGGTCCCGTCGCCCGCCTCTACGTCTGTGGGATCACCCCGTACGACGCGACCCACATCGGTCACGCGGCGACCTACAACGCGTTCGACCTCGTGCAGCGCGTGTGGCTCGACAACAAGCGGCAGGTCCACTACGTCCAGAACGTCACGGACGTCGACGATCCCCTCCTGGTGCGGGCGCAGCGCGACGGACTCGACTGGACCGAGCTCGCGGTGCGCGAGACGGCCCTCTTCCGCGAGGACATGACCGCCCTGCGGATGCTGCCGCCGCAGCACTACATCGGCGCCGTCGAGGCCATACCGGGCATCGTGCCGCTGGTCGAACGACTGCGGGACGCGGGCGCCGCCTACGAGCTCGACGGCGACGTCTACTTCTCGGTGGAGGCGGACCCGCACTTCGGCGGCGTCGCCCACCTGGACGTCCAGGCGATGCGCCTGCTGTCCGCGGAGCGCGGCGGGGACCCGGAACGCCCGGGGAAGAAGAACCCGCTCGACCCGATGCTGTGGATGGCGGCGCGCGAGGGCGAGCCCAGCTGGGACGGCGGCTCGCTGGGCCGCGGCCGGCCGGGCTGGCACATCGAGTGCGTGGCCATCGCCCTGGACCACCTCGGCATGGGCTTCGACATCCAGGGCGGCGGTTCCGACCTGGCCTTCCCGCACCACGAGATGGGCGCCTCGCACGCGCAGGCCCTGACGGGCGAGTTCCCGATGGCCAAGGCCTACGTCCACGCGGGCATGGTCGCGCTGCACGGCGAGAAGATGTCGAAGTCCAAGGGGAACCTGGTCTTCGTGTCCGCGCTGCGCCGCGCCGGGGTCGACCCGGCGGCCATCCGCCTCGCCCTGCTGGCGCACCACTACCGCGCCGACTGGGAGTGGACCGACGAGGTCCTCCAGGAGGCCGTGGCCCGCCTGGAGCGCTGGCGCGCGGCCGTCTCGCGCCCGGACGGGCTCCCGGCCGAGGCCCTGGTCGAAGAGGTCCGCGAGGCCCTCTCCCGCGACCTGGACGCCCCGGCCGCACTGGCGGCCGTGGACCGCTGGGTGGAGCTCCAGAACGCCTCGGACGGGGACGACGAATCGGCCCCCGGCCTGGTCTCCCGCACGGTGGACGCCCTGCTGGGCGTGGCCCTGTAGCAGCGCGGCGCCCGCGCGCTCACGACAACGACGACGGCGGGGCCGGAGATCATCTCCGGCCCCGCCGTCGTCGTTTCCCGGTGTCGCGGCCGGCGGCCTACGCCCGCGGGGCGTCGTCCCCCGGCTCCTGCGTCGGCTCGGCAGGTTCCGACGGCCCCGACGCCTCCGACGGCCCCGACGCCTCCGACGGCTCGGACGCCTCCGTCGCCTCCGCCGACTCCGTCAGGTCCGCCGGCCCCGACGGCTCCGCGGCCGAGGCCGGCGGTTCCGTCGGCTCCTCCCCGGCCCCCGGGCCCGCGCCGGTCCCGGAGACGTCCGGCCTGCGCTTCGGCGGGCGGGTCAGCCCGCTGGAGGTGTCGCGCAGGTACGAGCCGTCACCCGGCTCGGCGGTCGCCGACGGATCCCGACGCCGCAGGTACCGTTCGAACTCCCGGGCGATAGCGTCGCCCGAGGCCTCCGGCAGGTCGGCCGTGTCCCGGGCCTCCTCCAGCGTCTGGACGTACTCGGCGACCTCGCTGTCCTCGGCGGCCAGCTGGTCCACGCCCAGCTGCCAGGCCCGCGCGTCCTCCGGCAGCTCGCCCAGCGGGATCCGCAGGTCGATCAGGTCCTCCAGCCGGTTCAGCAGCGCGAGCGTCGCCTTCGGGTTCGGCGGCTGCGACACGTAGTGCGGCACCGCCGCCCACAGCGACACCGCCGGCACGCCCGCGTGGGTGCACGCCTCCTGGAGCACGCCCACGATGCCCGTCGGGCCCTCGTACTTCGTCTCCTCCAGGTCCATCGTCCGCGCCAGGTCCGCGTCCGAGGTGACACCGCTCACCGGCACCGGCCGGGTGTGCGGGGTGTCCCCGAGCAACGCGCCCAGGATGACGACCATCTCCACGCCCAGCTCGTGCGCGAAGCCCAGCAGTTCGTTGCAGAACGACCGCCAGCGCATCGACGGCTCGATGCCGCGCACCAACACCAGGTCGCGCGGCTTCGCGCCGCCGATCCGGACCACCGACAGCCGCGTCGTCGGCCAGGTGATCTTCCTGACCCCGTTGTCCAGCCACACCGTCGGCCGGTTGACCTGGAAGTCGTAGTAGTCCTCGGCGTCCAGCGCCGCGAAGACCTCGCCCTTCCACTCCCGGTCCAGGTGCGCCACCGCACCGGAGGCGGCGTCACCCGCGTCGTTCCAGCCCTCGAACGCGGCCACCATGACCGGGTCGATCAGCTCGGGCACGCCCTCAAGCTCGATCACCCAGGTCTCCTTCCGAAGTTCCCCTTGTGTACAAGGGCCAGCCTAAGCCTTGGCGGCTCGCGGGCCACAGCCCACGACAGAGGGGCGGTTCCCCTCGGAACCGCCCCTCTTCCCCACCTGCGTGACACCTATGCCTGGCGGCCCAGCATCTCCTCGACGCGGGTGCGCACGGCCTCGTCGTCCAGGCCGCGGACCGTCACCGTCGTACGGCGACGCAGCACGTCGTCGACGGTCTCGGCCCACTCGAAGTCACGGGCGTACGCGACCTGCGCCCAGATCTCCGGACCGTCCGGGTGGATGCGCTCGGCCAGCGCCGGGTCCTCGTTCGCCAGACGGGCGACGTCGAAGGCCAGCGAGCCGTAGTGCGAGGCCAGGTGACGGGCGGTCAGCGGGTCCATGCGGGCTCCGGGCTCGCGGTCCACCAGCAGACGGTGCGCGACCGCGTTCGGGTTGGCGACACCGGGCAGCGGGACGCGCCGCACGAGGGACTTGACCGGCTCCATGTCCTCGGTCAGCGGGCTGCCCGGGAGCTTGGCGAGCTTCTCCATCACCACACGGCCGATGTGACGGTACGTCGTCCACTTGCCGCCGGCCACCGACAGCATGCCGCCGGCGCCCTCGGAGACCACGGTCTCGCGCTTGGCCTTCTCGACGCCGCCGGGGCCGCCGGGCAGCACCCGCAGGCCGGCGAAGGCGTACGTCATCAGGGACCGGTCGAGGTCGGCGTCCTTCACGGAGAAGGCCGCCTCGTCGAGGATCTGCTGGATGTCGGACTCGGTGGCGCGCACGTCCGCCGGGTCGCCCTCGTAGACCTCGTCGGTGGTGCCGAGCAGGAGCTGGTCCTCCCACGGCAGGGCGAAGGTGATGCGGTACTTGTCGATCGGGGTGGCCATGGCGGCCTTCCACGGCGACTTGCGCTTCATGACGATGTGCGCGCCCTTGGAGAGGCGGATCGACGGCATCGCGTGCTTGTCTTCCATGCGCCGCAGGTGGTCCACCCACGGGCCGGTGGCGTTGAGCACGACGCGCGCGTCGACCCCGAACTCGGTGCCGTCGAGGCGGTCCTTGAGCTCGGCGCCGGAGACCCGGCCGCGCGTGGTGCGCAGGCCGGTGACCTCGGCGTGGTTGAGGACGACCGCACCGGACTCGACCGCGGCGCGGACCGTCATCACGGCGACCCGCGAGTCGTTCATCTGGTGGTCGTAGTAGACGGCGACGGCCTTCAGGTTGTCCGTCTTCAGACCGGGGTTGTCGGCCACGGCGCGGGCGGGCGAGATGACCTTGCCGATGCCGTCGCCGAAGGCCGAGAGCGCCGAGTACGCGAACACGCCCGCGCCCAGCTTCGCCGCGCCGACCGGACCGCCCTTGTACACGGGCAGGTAGAAGGTCAGCGGGTTGACCAGGTGCGGGGCCACGTCCTTGGCCAGCACCCGGCGCTCGTGGTGGTTCTCGGCGACCAGCTTGACCGCGCCGGTCTGCAGGTAGCGCAGACCGCCGTGGACCAGCTTGGAGGAGGCGGAGGAGGTGGCGCCGGCGAAGTCGCCGGCGTCCACCATGGCAACCCGCAGACCCGACTGCGCGGCGTGCCAGGCCACCGAGGTGCCCAGGATGCCACCGCCGATGACGAGCAGGTCGTAGGTGGCCTTCGACAGCTGCTCACGGGTCTCGGCGCGGCTCGCGTTCGAGCCGGCGTTGGGGTGCGTACCCAGCGTGGGAACGCTCTGCAGGGTGCTCATATCTCTTTCAGCTCCTCGTCGATTGACTCAGCCGGTGCGGTCAGCTGGCGTCTTCGTCGTCGATCCAGCCCATGGACCGCTCTACGGCCTTGAGCCAGTTCTTGTACTCGCGGTCCCGCTGGTCGGCGGGCATCCGCGGGGTCCACTCCGCCGCGCGGCGCCAGTTGGCGCGCAGGGCGTCGGTGTCGGGCCAGAAGCCGACGGCCAGGCCGGCGGCGTAGGCGGCGCCGAGACAGGTGGTCTCGGCGACCATCGGGCGCACCACGGGGGCGTCCAGGAAGTCCGAGAGCGTCTGCATCAGCAGGTTGTTGGAGGTCATACCACCGTCGACCTTGAGGGCCGCCAGCTCGACGCCGGAGTCCTTGGTCATGGCGTCGGTGATCTCGCGGGTCTGCCAGGCGGTGGCCTCCAGGACGGCACGGGCGATGTGCGCCTTGGTGACGTACCGGGTGAGGCCGGCGATCACGCCGCGGGCGTCGGAGCGCCAGTACGGGGCGAACAGGCCGGAGAAGGCCGGCACGAAGTAGGCGCCGCCGTTGTCCTCGACGGAGAGCGCGAGGGTCTCGATCTCGGCCGCGGTCTTGATCATGCCCATCTGGTCGCGCATCCACTGGACGAGCGAGCCGGTGACGGCGATGGAGCCCTCCAGCGCGTAGACCGGCTTCTGGTCGCCGATCTGGTAGCCGACGGTGGTCAGCAGGCCGCTGTAGGAGTTGATGATCTTGTCGCCGGTGTTCATGAGCATGAACGTGCCGGTGCCGTAGGTGGACTTCGCCTCGCCCTCGGCGAAGCAGGTCTGGCCGAAGAGGGCGGCCTGCTGGTCACCGAGCGCCGAGGCGACCGGGACGCCGGCGAGGACGCCTTCCTTGACGTGGCCGTAGACCTCGGCGGAGGACTTGATCTCGGGGAGGACGCCCAGCGGGACGTCCATGGACTCCGCGATCTTCTCGTCCCACGCGAGGGTGTGCAGGTTCATGAGCATGGTGCGCGAGGCGTTGGTGACGTCGGTGACGTGCACGCCGCCCTCGGCGCCGCCCGTGAGGTTCCAGATGACCCAGGAGTCCATGGTGCCGAAGAGGATGTCGCCGGCCGCGGCGCGCTCGCGCAGGCCCTCGACGTTGTCCAGCAGCCAGCGGACCTTCGGGCCGGCGAAGTAGCTCGCCAGCGGCAGGCCGGTCTCGCGGCGGAAGCGGTCCTGGCCGACGTTGCGGCCGAGCTCCTTGCACAGGGCGTCGGTGCGGGTGTCCTGCCAGACCAGCGCGTTGTGCACCGGCTCGCCGGTGTGCCGGTCCCACAGGACGGTGGTCTCGCGCTGGTTGGTGATGCCGACGGCCTTGACGTCGGCGGCGGTGATCTCGGCCTTGGCGATGGCCCCGGCGACGACCTCCTGGACGTTGGTCCAGATCTCGGTGGCGTCGTGCTCGACCCAGCCCGGCTTCGGGAAGATCTGCTCGTGCTCCTTCTGGTCGACGGCGACGATGCGGCCGTCGCGGTCGAAGACGATGCAACGGGAGGAGGTGGTGCCCTGGTCGATCGCGGCGATGAACGGGCCGGTGCTGCTGGTCATGATGGCTGCTCCTGGCAGGTCTGGTGAGTTGGCGGAATCAGGAACGCGGTGCGGATCTTACGAGCGCTGCAGATGCTGATCAGGCGAACGCGATGTTGTACAGACCACCGGCGACGGCGGCACCGACGAGCGGGCCGACGACGGGGATCCAGGAGTACCCCCAGTCCGAGCCGCCCTTGTTGGGCAGCGGGAGCAGGGCGTGGACGATGCGGGGACCGAGGTCGCGGACCGGGTTGATGGCGTAGCCGGTCGGACCGCCGAGCGAGAGGCCGATGCCGACGACCACGAAGGAGGTGATCAGGACGCCGATGACGCCGAGGCCCTTGCCGTCGTCCTGGAGGCCCTGGGTGAGGATCGCCAGGACCAGGACGAAGGTGCCGATGATCTCCGTCGCCAGGTTCTGGACGACGTTGCGGATCTCGGGGCCGGTCGAGAAGATGCCGAGCACCGGGCCGGCGACGTCGTGCGGGTGCGGGTCCTCGGGGCCGAGCTTGGCGTCCTTGATGTTCTCCGGGTCCGCCAGGTGCACGCGGAACTGGCCGTAGTACGTGATCCACATCAGGACCGCGCCGAGCATGGCGCCGAGGAGCTGGCCCGCGAAGTAGACGGGGACGTCACCCCACTCGCCGGTCTTGACGGCGATGCCGACGGTGACCGCCGGGTTGAGGTGCGCGCCGGACAGCGGCGCGGAGACGTAGGCGGCGATCAGGACCGCGAAGCCCCACCCGAAGGTGATCGAGAGCCAACCCGCGCCGCGGGCCTTGGAGCTCTTGAGCGTGAGGGCGGCGCACACGCCGCCGCCGAGCAGTGTGAGCAGGGCGGTACCGATGGTCTCGCCGATGAAGATGTCGGAGCTGGACACCCGCGACTCCTTTGTCTTACGTCCAGGGGTGGGCGGACACCGGGTCCCTCCGGTGGTCCACGCACTCGGTGAGTGCTGCACCGGTCCTTGGCCTCGCCATACCCTAACGCGTATTGCCGGTAGGTGTTCGACAATGCCGACCGATGAACGGCAGTTTTCCGCCTGAGTGAAGAACGCGTCAAGGGCTGACCAGGTCAAAGAACCGGATCGTTACCCCGCAGTACGATCGCCCAAATCAAGCCAACGATCGATCGCTAAAAGACAAAATCCACCCAAATGGCGCCCGCAGGCGCCATCGGGTGGATCGAAACCTTCAGGTCAAGCTCAGAACCGGCCCGCGCCGAGGTCGCGCGAAACCGACCGCGCGCAGTCGCGCACGGAGGCCACCAGGGCCGCCCGCGGCTCACCGGACTCCCCGCAGACCCGCTCCACCGCCCCCGCGACCGCCACGGCCCCCACCGGCATCCGGCGACGGTCGTGGATCGGCGCCGCGACCGAGGCGATGCCCTCCCAGGTCTCCTCGACGTCGGCGGCCCAGCCGCGCGCCCGCGTCAGGTCCAGGACCTCCTCGAAGCCCACCGCGTCCGTGACCGTACGGGGCGTGAACGCCTCCCGGTCGAGCTCCATGACCTCGGAGTGCGCCACCGGGTCGTAGGCCGACAGCACCTTGCCCAGTGCCGTGGAGTGCAGCGGCTGCATGGCCCCCACCTCCAGCACTTGACGGCTGTCGTCCGGGCGGAACACGTGGTGCATGATCAGCACCCCGCTCTTGTGCAGTACCCCCACGTACACGCTCTCCCCGCTCGCCCGGGCCAGGTCGTCCGTCCAGACCAGCGCCCGGGCGCGCAGCTCGTGCACGTCCAGGTAGCTGTTGCCCAGGCGCAGCAGCTCCGCGCCCAGCTGGTAGCGGCCCGAGGCCGGGTCCTGTTCCACGAAGCCCTCGGCCTGTAGCGTGCGCAGGATCCCGTGCGCCGTGCCCTTGGCCAGGCCCAACGAGGACGCCACGTCCGACAGGCCCAGCCGGCGCTCCCCGCCCGCCAGGAGTCGCAGCATCGCAGCGGCTCGTTCGAGCGACTGGATGTTCCGTGCCATCGCGCAGCCTCCTGCTGACGTAGTTCGACAATGCTGAACAGTATCGGTCGATGCCGACCTTGTGCATGCTTGGGCGGTCACCCGGTGCGGCGCACCCACCCTCCCGTGCGCAGCCCCCGCCGCACAGAATGCAGTCCGTTCCGTGGGACGCCCTCACCGGGTGGGGCCCGGCACGGTTACCCTGACCGCGTGCACCCCTGACACAGGCAGGAGTGCAAAGCCGACAGCCGTCGCACTCCAGGGAGCCCCACCATGGCCTCGTTGCCGAACCCGTCCGCCGACACCCAGACCCGGGCCGACGCCCTCCGAGAGGCACTCGCGACCCGCGTGGTCGTCGCCGACGGGGCCATGGGGACGATGCTCCAGGCACAGGACCCCAGCATGGAGGACTTCCAGCAGCTCGAAGGCTGCAACGAGGTCCTCAACGTCACCCGCCCCGACATCGTGCGCTCCGTCCACGAGGCGTACTTCGCCGTCGGAGTGGACTGCGTGGAGACCAACACCTTCGGCGCGAACTTCTCCGCGCTCGGCGAGTACGACATTCCCGAACGCAACTTCGAGCTGTCCGAGGCCGGTGCCCGCATCGCCCGCGAGGTCGCCGACGAGTTCACCGCCTCCACCGGCCGGCAGCGCTGGGTCCTGGGCTCCATCGGCCCCGGCACCAAGCTGCCCACCCTCGGTCACATCACCTACGACCGGATCCGCGACGCCTACCAGACCAACGCCGAAGGCCTGATCTCCGGCGGCGCCGACGCGCTGCTCGTCGAGACCACCCAGGACCTCCTGCAGACCAAGTCCTCCATCATCGGCGCCCACCGCGCCATGGCGGCCCTCGGCGTCAAGGTCCCGCTGATCTGCTCCGTCACCGTCGAGACCACCGGCACCATGCTGCTCGGCTCCGAGATCGGCGCGGCCCTCACCGCGCTGGAGCCCCTCGGCATCGACATGATCGGCCTGAACTGCGCCACCGGCCCCGCCGAGATGAGCGAGCACCTGCGCTACCTCGCGCGCCACTCCCGCATCCCGATCTCCTGCATGCCCAACGCCGGTCTGCCCGTCCTGACCAAGGACGGCGCGCACTACCCGCTGACCGCGCCCGAGATGGCCGACGCCCAGGAGACCTTCGTCCGCGAGTACGGGCTCTCCCTCGTCGGCGGCTGCTGCGGCTCCACCCCCGAGCACCTGCGCCAGGTCGTCGAGCGGGTCCAGGGCCTCGCCCTCGCCCCGCGCGACCCCCGGCCCGAGCCCGGCGCCGCTTCCCTGTACCAGACCGTGCCGTTCCGGCAGGACACCTCGTACATGGCCATCGGCGAGCGGACGAACGCCAACGGTTCGAAGAAGTTCCGCGAGGCCATGCTGGAGGCCCGCTGGGACGACTGCGTGGAGATGGCCCGCGACCAGATCCGCGAGGGCGCGCACATGCTCGACCTGTGCGTCGACTACGTCGGCCGCGACGGCGTCGCCGACATGCGCGAGCTCGCCGGCCGCTTCGCGACCGCCTCCACCCTGCCCATCGTCCTGGACTCCACCGAGGTGCCCGTCCTCCAGGCCGGCCTGGAGATGCTGGGCGGCCGCGCCGTCATCAACTCCGTCAACTACGAGGACGGCGACGGCCCCGACTCCCGCTTCGCCAAGGTCACCCGACTGGCCCGCGAGCACGGCGCCGCGCTGATCGCCCTGACCATCGACGAGGAGGGCCAGGCCCGCACCGTCGAACACAAGGTGGCCATCGCCGAGCGCCTCATCGAGGACCTCACCACCAACTGGGGCATCCGCGAGTCGGACATCCTCATCGACACCCTGACCTTCACCATCTGCACCGGTCAGGAGGAGTCCCGCGGCGACGGCATCGCCACCATCGAGTCGATCCGCGAACTCAAGCGCCGCCACCCCGACGTGCAGACCACCCTCGGCCTGTCCAACATCTCCTTCGGGCTCAACCCGGCCGCCCGCGTCCTGCTCAACTCCGTCTTCCTCGACGAGTGCGTCAAGGCCGGGCTGGACTCCGCGATCGTCCACGCCTCCAAGATCCTTCCGATCGCCCGGTTCGACGACGAACAGGTCACCACCGCCCTCGACCTCATCTACGACCGCCGCGAGGGCGACTACGACCCCCTCCAGAAGCTGATGGCCCTCTTCGAGGGTGTCAACACCAAGTCCCTCAAGGCCGGCCGCGCCGAGGAACTGCTCGCCCTGCCCCTGGAGGAGCGCCTGCGGCGGCGGATCATCGACGGCGAGAAGAACGGCCTGGAGGCCGACCTCGACGAGGCCCTCCGCGAACGCCCCGCCCTGGAGATCGTCAACGACACCCTCCTGGAGGGCATGAAGGTCGTCGGCGAGCTGTTCGGCTCCGGCCAGATGCAGCTCCCCTTCGTCCTCCAGTCCGCCGAGGTCATGAAGACGGCCGTCGCCCACCTCGAACCCCACATGGAGAAGAGCGACGACGAGGGCAAGGGCACCATCGTCCTCGCCACCGTCCGCGGCGACGTCCACGACATCGGCAAGAACCTCGTCGACATCATCCTCACCAACAACGGCTACAACGTCGTCAACATCGGCATCAAGCAGCCGGTCTCCGCGATCCTCGAAGCCGCGCAGGAACACAAGGCCGACGTCATCGGCATGTCCGGGCTCCTCGTCAAGTCGACCGTGATCATGAAGGAGAACCTGGAGGAGCTCAACCAGCGCAAGCTGGCCGCGGACTACCCCGTCATCCTCGGCGGCGCCGCCCTCACCCGCGCCTACGTGGAACAGGACCTCCACGAGATCTACGAGGGCGAGGTCCGCTACGCCCGCGACGCCTTCGAGGGTCTGCGCCTGATGGACGCCCTCATCGCCGTCAAGCGCGGCGTCCCCGGCGCCACCCTGCCCGAGCTCAAGCAGCGCCGCGTGCCCAAGCGCGACACGCCCGCCCTCCAGGTGGAGGAGCCCGAGGAGCCCGGCGCCCGCTCGGACGTCGCCGTCGACAACCCCGTGCCCACCCCGCCGTTCTGGGGCACCCGCGTGGTCAAGGGCATCCCGCTCAAGGACTACGCCTCCTGGCTGGACGAGGGCGCCCTCTTCAAGGGCCAGTGGGGGCTCAAGCAGGCCCGCGCCGGCGGGGCCACGTACGAGGAGCTCGTCGAGAGCGAGGGCCGACCGCGCCTGCGCGGCCTGCTGGACAAGCTGCACACCGAGAACCTGCTGGAGGCGGCCGTCGTCTACGGCTACTTCCCCTGCGTCTCCAAGGGCGAGGACCTGATCATCCTCGACGAGCAGGGCAACGAGCGGACCCGCTTCACCTTCCCGCGCCAGCGCCGCGGCCGCCGCCTGTGCCTCGCCGACTTCTTCCGCCCGGAGGAGTCCGGCGAGACCGACGTCATCGGCCTCCAGGTCGTCACCGTCGGTTCGAGGATCGGCGAGGCCACCGCCAAGCTGTTCGAGTCCGACTCCTACCGCGAGTACCTGGAGCTGCACGGCCTGTCCGTCCAGCTCGCCGAGGCCATGGCCGAGTACTGGCACGCCCGGGTCCGCGCCGAGCTCGGATTCGGCGGCGAGGACCCCGCCTCCGTCGAGGACATGTTCGACCTCAAGTACCGCGGCGCCCGCTTCTCGCTGGGCTACGGGGCCTGCCCCGACCTGGAGGACCGCGCGAAGATCGCCGACCTCCTGCGCCCGGAGCGGATCGGCGTCCACCTCTCGGAGGAGTTCCAGCTCCACCCCGAGCAGTCCACCGACGCTCTGGTCATCCACCACCCCGAAGCGAAGTATTTCAACGCACGCTGACGCGTAGCGGCGTACACTGGTCGGTCCCATACAGGCCGGTCACCTGTTCCCCGGAGGGATGCCCCCCGCGGGTCGAGGTGACCGGCCTCGTCGTCCCCCAGAGAGGCGTACGCATGACCAGCACCGTCCCCGCCCCCGTCGCCCGCACGGCCGACGGTCACGCCCTGCAGGCGGTGCTCCTCGACATGGACGGCACCCTCGTCGACACCGAGGGGTTCTGGTGGGAGATCGAGGCGGAGATCTTCCAGGAGCTCGGCCACACCCTCGACGAGGCCTGGCGCGACGTCGTCGTCGGCGGCCCCATGAGCCGCAGCGCCGGCTTCCTCATCGAGGCCACCGGCGCCGACATCGGCCTCGCCGAACTCAGCGTCCTGCTCAACGAGCGCTTCGAGGCCCGCATCGCCGGCCAGGTCCCCCTGATGCCCGGCGCCGAACGACTGCTGAGCGAGCTCGCCCGGCACAACGTGCCCACGGCCCTCGTCTCCGCCTCCCACCGCCGCGTCATCGACCAGGTGCTGCTCACCCTCGGTCGCGACCGCTTCAGCCTCACCGTCGCCGGCGACGAGGTCCCCCGTACCAAGCCCCACCCCGACCCCTACCTCCTCGCCGCCCGGGCCCTCGGCGCGCACCCCTCGCGCTGCGCCGTCATCGAGGACACCGCCACCGGCGTCGCCGCCGCCGAGGCCGCGGGTTGCCGGGTCGTCGCCATTCCCTCCGTCGGCCGCATCGAACCGGCGCCCGGCCGCACCGTGGTCCGCTCCCTGGAGGACGTGGACCTGCCGTTCCTGCGCTCCCTCATCACTCCCCTGAACTGAGCGCGCACGCTGCGTACCGAACGGAAAAGGGGCGGGCCCCAGGTATCGCGGGAGGATCTTCCGCGCCCGGCACCGGAGGCCGAAATTCCATCCTCCCCAAGGGGGTGAAACCGGGTGACCTTGGTCACCCGTGAACCCCTCCGAGGGGCCGCCCCGCACCCCCAGGGCCTTCCCATGTGTCCGGATTGATCATCTCCTGACCCCATCTGCGAAGACACCCGTATGAGCGGTCAGTCCGCGCCCATCACCGTCCGATTACGCCCCAACTCCTGACGGTTCCAGCCATCCCGTCCCGGGCCACTAATGTCGACGCGGGCACTACGCACGCACCTCTGCCGTACCGGACACACACCCCTGTGCCGGCACCGCGTGGACCGATCGTCAAACACCGGCCCGATCGTTCCGCCCTGAACGGGCGACGCCGCGAAGTGCCCTCTACGCCGCTTTGAACAAGTGCCGGGTGAGGGAGTACGTCCAGCATGAACCGCAAGACCATGGTGCTGACGGCCGCGATCGGCCTGCTCACCCCCGCGCTGTCCGCCTGCGGCAGCGCGAGCGGCGGAGGAGCAGCGTCCGGAGCGATCGTCGTCGGCACCACCGACCGGTTCGAAGCCGCCGACTACGCCCCCGCCCCGTTCGACCCCGCCTACGCCTACGACGCCGGCGCCTGGAACGTACTGCGCCAGACCGTCCAGACCCTGATGCACACCCCGCGCGGCGGCGGCCAGCCCGTGCCCGAAGCGGCCTCCGACTGCCGCTTCACCGACACCGGCAACGAGAGCTACCGCTGCACCCTGCGCCCGGGCCTGAAGTTCGCGAGCGGCGACCCGCTCACCGCCAAGGACGTCAAGTTCTCCATCGACCGCGTCCTCGCGATCAAGGACGAGAACGGCCCCTCCTCGCTGCTCTCCACCCTCGACACCGTCGAGACCAAGGGCACCGACACCGTCGTCTTCCACCTGAAGACCGCCGACGCCACCTTCCCGTACAAGCTCTCGACCCCGGCCGCCGGCATCGTCAGCGAGAAGAACTACGAGGCCAGGAAGCTGCGCCCCGGCTTCGCCGTCGACGGCTCCGGCCCCTACACGATGAAGGCCGAGGTCAAGGACAACCACCTCGTCCGCGCCGTCTTCACCAAGAACCCGAACTACAAGGGCGACATCAAGGTCCAGAACGACAAGGTCGAGCTGCGCTCCTTCAACGACTCCGCCGCCATGGGCAAGGCCCTCGCCGACGGCGCCGTCCACATGGTCTCGCGCACCCTGTCGCCCGCCCAGATCACCGAGTTCTCCGCCAAGCCCCCCAAGGGCGTCAAGCTCGTCCCCCTGCCCGGCCTGGAGATCCGCTACCTCGGCTTCAACACCGACGCCCCCGTCGTCAAGGACAAGGCCGTACGCCAGGCCCTCGCCGCCGCCGTCGACCGCAACAACGTCATCTCCAAGGTCTACGGCAAGTCCGCGCAGCCCCTGTACTCACTGGTCCCCACCGCCGTCGGCGGCCACGTCAACTCCTTCTACAACCGCTACGGCGAGGCCAACACCGCCAAGGCCGCGAGCATCCTGAAGGAAGCCGGGATCAAGACCCCCGTCAAGCTGACCCTGAACTACACCACGGACCACTACGGCGACGGCACCGCCGCCGAGTTCGAGGCCCTCAAGACCCAGCTCAACTCCACCCAGCTCTTCGACATCACCGTCCAGGGCAAGGAGTGGAGCGACTTCCGTCCCGCGCAGAAGAAGGGCGACTACGCCGCCTACGGGCTCGGCTGGTTCCCCGACTACCCGGACGCCGACAACTTCCTCGCTCCCTTCCTGGAGCAGGACAACTTCCTGGGCACGCCGTACGCCAACAACGCGGTGCGCACCAGGCTCATCCCCGAGGCCCGGCGCGCGGCCGACCGTACGGTCACCTCGCCCGCGATCACGGAGATGCAGGACATCGTCGCCGAGGACGTACCCGTCCTGCCCCTGTGGCAGGGCAAGCAGTACGTCGCCGCACGCGACGGGATCACCGGGGTGGAGTGGTCGGTCAACGCCATCTCCGACCTCCAGCTGTGGGAACTCGGCCGAGGTGTCAGCGGCTGAGACCGGCAGTACCGGCAGCATCCGGCGGCGGACGTCGCAGGCCGGCGCAACGACCAGACAAGACTGTGAAGGACTTTCGCGTGAAGAGACGTAACCAGTGGTTGGCGGCCCCGCTCGGCGCGGCCACTGCGGCCGCGCTGCTCAGCGGTTGCGGTTCGACCGACGGTGCCAACGCCGGCAGCGGCAAGGGCGTGGTCATGGGCATATCCGACAAGGTGAAGTCCGTGGACCCGGCCTCCGGCTACGACCCGGGCTCCTGGCTCCTCTTCAACAACGTCTTCCAGTCGCTGCTCAGCTTCCCCAAGGGCGGCACCAGCCCGGAGCCCGACGCCGCGCAGACCTGCAACTTCGAGGGCGGCGACAGCAAGCAGTTCAAGTGCGTGCTGCGCCCCAACCTGAAGTTCAGCAACGGCCACAGCCTCACCTCGAAGGACGTCAAGTTCTCCTTCGAGCGCACGCTGAAGATCAACGACGCCAACGGCCCCGCCGTCATGCTCTCGTCGATCGCCGGCATCGACACCCCCGACGAGAAGACCGTCGTCTTCCGCCTGAAGACCTCCGACGCGACCTTCCCCAGCAAGATCGCCTCGGGTGCGGGCTCCATCGTCGACCACGCCGAATACCCGGCCGACAAGCTCCGCACCGACGGCAAGGCCGTCGGCTCCGGCGTCTACAAGCTCGACTCGATCAACGACAAGAGCGCGAGCTTCTCCGTCAACGAGTCCTACACCGGCAAGGCCAAGGCCAAGAACACCGGCGTCACGCTCAAGTTCTTCAACGGCGACCAGGCCGCCCTGAAGAACACCCTCCAGAGCGGCGACGTCGACTTCGCCTTCCGCGGTCTCGCCGCCAAGGACATCGCCGCCCTCTCCGCCACCAAGACCGGCGACCAGAAGATCGACGTCGTCGAGGGCACCGGCGCCGAGGTCGAGCACATGGTCTTCAACGTCAACGACCCCGTCGTCGGCAAGCTCCCCGTGCGCAAGGCCATCGCCTACCTCGTGGACCGCGAAGCCCTCGTCAAGGACGTCTACGCCGGCACCGCCGCCCCGCTCTACTCCATCGTCCCGGCGGGCATCGCGGGCCACACCACCCCGTTCTTCGACCGCTACGGCGGCAGCCCGAACGTGGAGAAGGCCAAGGCCGTCCTCAAGGCCGCCAACATCACCGGCAAGATCAAGCTGACCCTGTGGTCCACGCCGTCCCGCTACGGCCCCTCCACGGACCAGCAGTTCCAGGTGATCGCCAAGCAGCTCAACGACAGCGGCCTCTTCGAGGCCGACATGAAGTCCGTCGAGTACGAGCAGTACGAGAAGGACATCGAGGCCGGCAAGTACGGCGTCTACGTGAAGGGCTGGGTCCCGGACTACCCGGACGCCGACAACTTCACGCAGCCGTTCTTCGGCCCGGACAACGTCCTGCACAACAACTACGACAACAAGGAGATCAGCGGGACCATCATCCCCTCGACCTCCGCGAAGTCGGACCGCACCTCGGCCAACATGGACTACAACCGGCTCCAGGACATCGTCGCCGACGAGCTGCCGATCCTCCCGCTCTGGCAGGGCAAGCAGTACGCCGTCACCCGCCAGAACGTCACCGGCCTCCAGTGGTCCCTGGACGCCTCCACGGTCTTCCGCTTCTGGGAGATCAGCAAGGGCTAGGCCCTCCGGATCCCGCGGAAACCACTCGCCCGTACGGCCCCCCCTCGGAGGGCGTACGGGCGGTGGTGTCCCCGGGGCCGCCCGGGCCCGCGGGCCCTACAGCGCGCCCGGGCGGACCAGGCCGCTCTCGTACGCGTACACCGCCGCCTGCACCCGGTCCCGCAGGCCCAGCTTTGTCAGCACGTGCCCGACGTGCGTCTTCACCGTCGTCTCGCTGACGAACAGGTCCGCCGCGATCTCCGCGTTCGACAGACCCCGCGCCACCAGCTTCAACACCTCGACCTCGCGCTCGGTCAGCGTCCCCAGCGTGTCCGGGACCCGCTCCTCGCCCGACGGCAGGTGCACCGCGTACTTGTCCAACAGCCGCCGCGTGATGCTCGGCGCGAGCATCGCCTCACCGCCCGCGACCACCCGGATCGCCTGCACCAACTCGTTCGCCGGGGCGTCCTTCAACAGGAATCCGCTCGCCCCCGCCCGCAACGCCTCCACCACGTACTCGTCCAGGTCGAAGGTGGTCAGCACCAGCACCTTCGCCGGCCCGTCCCGCTCCGGGCCCGTGATCCGACGCGTCGCCTCCACCCCGTCCATCCGCGGCATCCGGATGTCCATCAGCACCACGTCGGGCTGAAGCGCCCGCACCTGGTCCAGCGCCTGCAGACCGTCCCCGGCCTC
This sequence comes from Streptomyces sp. NPDC103540, assembly GCF_055584445.1. Classification (NCBI taxonomy): domain Bacteria; kingdom Bacillati; phylum Actinomycetota; class Actinomycetes; order Kitasatosporales; family Streptomycetaceae; genus Streptomyces; species Streptomyces sp. NPDC103540. Next base: position 286,317 of record NZ_JBVJMA010000007.1, on the reverse strand, counting down.
ACCCACCACCACCAGCTCCGGCTCGGCCTCCAGGATCATCCGGAAACCGGTGCGCAGCAGTGGCTGGTCGTCGACCAGCAGGACGCGGATCGCCACGGGGTACCTCGTATTCGTCGGACGACTTCGGCGGACCCGCCCCATTCTGCCCTGACCCGAAGATCACGACCCAGCCGGGAGATCCCCCCGGCCGACCACCGTCAACGGGTACACCGGGGGAGTGCCGCCGAACTCGGGACACACCGCCTGGTGATCGCACCAGCCGCACAGCTTCGTCGGACGAGGACGCCAGTCACCCGTCTCCGTCGCCTCCCGGATCGCCTCCCACAGCGCGTGCAGCTTGCGCTCCACCCGCTCCAGATCCGCCGGCACCGGGTCGTACGTCAGCACGTCCCCGCTGCCCAGGTACACCAGCTGGAGGCGCCGCGGCACGACCCCCTTCAGCCGCCACACCACCAGCGCGTAGAACTTCATCTGGAACAGGGCGCCCTCCGCGTACTGCGGCCTCGGCGCCTTGCCCGTCTTGTAGTCGACGATCCGCACCTCACCCGTCGGCGCCACGTCCACCCGGTCGATGATCCCGCGCAGCCGCAGCCCCGACTCCAGCTCCGTCTCCACGAAGAACTCCCGCTCCACCGGCTCCAGCCGCGTCGGGTCCTCCAACGTGAACCACCGGTCCACCAGCGCCTCGGCCTCCGAAAGCCACCGCGCCAGCCCCTCGCCCCCGTCGTCCGCCGGGAACAGCTCCGCCAGCTCCGGCTTCGACTCCAGCAACCGGTCCCACTGCGCCGGGATCAACGCCTTCGCCCGCGGCGCCGTCCGCTCCACCGCCGGATGATCGAAGAGACGCTCCAGCACCGCGTGCACCAGCGTCCCGCGCGTCGCCGCCGTACTGGGCTTCTCCGGCAACCGGTCGATCACCCGGAACCGGTACAGCAACGGGCACTGCATGAAATCGCCGGCCCGCGAAGGGGACAGCGACGTCGGCCGGGCGGCACCCGGGGCCACACCGGCGCCGGCCTCGGCGGGCGCGACGTCGGCCGCGACCGCGGGTACGTCGGCGGAAGCGCCGGCGGAGGTGTCATCGCCCCGCGCACCGGGCACGGGACCGGGGATCGTCGTCATGCGCGAAACCCTACGGCCCCACGCCGACAGCACGCGCATACCATCGACTGCGGGGACCCTCGCCCTGCATGATCGGAGCATCACACCGCGCGACCACCCCCCGCCGCGACACCACCCCGGCACCAGGCACCACACTGGAGACAGACCCCCCGCCGGACCCCACCCCCGGGGGACCCCCGAACGAAGGAAACCTGTGGCAGACACCGACGAAACCGGCGCGCGCCGCACCAAGCGCTCCGATCCGGGCGGCGGCATCCTCATGGGCCGCCCCTTCGGCGTACCCGTCTACGTCTCGCCCAGCTGGTTCCTCGTCGCCGCCCTCATCACCTGGGTCTTCGGCGACCAGCTCGACCGCGTCCTGCCCGACCTCGGACCCGCCCGTTACCTCGTCTCGCTCTTCTTCGCCGTCGCCTTCTACGCCTCCGTGCTCGTCCACGAGCTCGCGCACACCATCGCCGCGCTCCGCTTCAAGCTGCCCGTGCGCCGCATCCAGCTCCAGTTCTTCGGCGGAGTCTCCGAGATCGAGAAGGAGTCCGAGACCCCCGGCCGCGAATTCGTCCTCGCCTTCGTCGGCCCCCTGCTCTCCCTCGCCCTCGCCGGCGTCTTCCACCTCGGCATGAAGGTCGTCGACCCCGCCACCGTCCCCGGCGTCCTCCTCGCCGGGCTGATGATCTCCAACCTCCTCGTCGCCGCCTTCAACCTCCTGCCCGGCCTCCCCCTCGACGGCGGACGCATGCTCCGCGCCGTCATCTGGGGCATCACCGGCAAACCCATGGCCGGCACCATCGCCGCCGCCTGGGTCGGCCGCGGCCTCGCCGTCGCCGTCCTCCTCGGCCTGCCGCTCCTCACCCACACCGGACTCCTCGGCAACCCCGCCCAGGAGATCGGCGGCATGAACACCGTCATGGACGCCCTCCTCGCCGCGATCCTCGCCGGCATCATCTGGACCGGCGCCGGCAACAGCCTGCGCCTGGCCCGCCTGCGCGAACACCTCCCCGAACTGCGCGCCCGCACCCTCACCCGCCGGGCCATCCCCGTCGAACACACCACGCCCCTCTCCGAGGCGCTCCGCCGCGCCAACGAGGCCGGAGCCCGCGCCCTCGTCGTCGTCGACGGCCTGGGCGACGCCACCGCCATCGTCCGCGAGAGCGCCATCGCCTCCGTCCCCGAACACCGACGCCCCTGGGTCGCCGTCAGCACCCTCGCCCAGGACCTCACCGACGGCATGAGGGTCTCCGCCGAACTCGCCGGCGAGGAACTCCTCGACCACCTGCGCGCCACCCCCGCCACCGAGTACCTCGTCCTCGAACCCGAAGGCCGCATCTACGGCGTCCTGTCCACCCTCGACGTCGAGAAGGCCTTCGTGAAGGCCATGGCACGCCCCCAGTCCTGAAGCCAATACACTGGTCACATGTCCGAACCGACCGGTGCCGCCCGCCGACGCGGGCCCTTCGAGGTCGGGGACCAGGTTCAGCTCACCGACCCCAAGGGCCGCCACTACACGTTCACGCTCGAAGCCGGGAAGAATTTCCACACCCACAAGGGTTCCTTCCCCCACGACGAGCTGATCGGCGCCCCCGAAGGAAGCGTTGTCCGTACCACGGGCAACGTCGCGTACCTCGCGCTGCGCCCCCTGCTCCCCGACTATGTCCTGTCCATGCCCCGCGGTGCCGCCGTGGTCTACCCCAAGGACGCCGGCCAGATCCTGGCCTTCGCCGACATCTTCCCCGGCGCCCGCGTCGTGGAGGCGGGCGTCGGCTCCGGCTCGCTCAGCAGCTTCCTGCTGCGCGCCATCGGCGACCAGGGCATGCTCCACAGCTACGAGCGCCGCGCGGACTTCGCCGAGATCGCCACGGCCAACGTCGAGCGCTACTTCGGCGGTCCCCACCCCGCGTGGACCCTCACCGTCGGCGACCTCCAGGACAACCTGTCCGACACCGACGTCGACCGCGTCATCCTCGACATGCTCGCCCCCTGGGAGTGCCTGGAGGCCGTCTCCAAGGCCCTGGTCCCCGGCGGCATCCTGTGCTGCTACGTGGCCACCACCACGCAGCTCTCGCGCACCGTCGAGTCCATCCGCGAATTCGGCTGCTACGCCGAACCGCAGCCGTGGGAATCGATGATCCGCAACTGGCACGTCGAGGGCCTCGCCGTCCGTCCGGACCACCGCATGATCGGCCACACCGGCTTCCTCGTCACCGCCCGCCGCCTCGCGGACGGCGTCGAGCCCCCCATGCGCCGCCGCCGCCCCTCCAAGGGCGCCTACGGCGAGGACTACGACGGCCCCGGCAGCGACCGCTCCGCCTGACCCCCGCACCACCGGACCCGCCACCGCGGATCCGGGCACGGCCCAACACCAAGGCGCTGTGCCGCAGTTCCCCCGGCCCCGGGGGAACTGCGGCACAGCGCCTTTTCGTTGTCACGGGCAGGGGACCACGACACCCCGCCCCACCGGTCCGGACCCGGCCGTTCCCCCTCCGTGTGAGGTGTGGCACGATGCTGGCTCCCCGTCACCCCGCGCACAGGAGACCCCCCGCGTGCCGCACAGCCCCGCCGCGCCCGCACCCCACAGCCCGGCCCACGGGCACACCCGCCCCCGGCACTGGGTCGTCACCGCCGCGGCCCTGGCCGCCGTCGTGGCCGCCGCCGGGCTGCTCCAGGGAGCCCCGGCCGGCGGGGCGACCGCCGTGACCGCCACCGGACCCGCCTCGGGCTCCGGTCCGGACGCCCGGCAGGCCGACGCCCCCGACGCGCACGCGGTCGCGTACCCCCTCGACTGCAAGGGCGCCCCGCACACCGTCACGGACACCGCCCGGGGAGACCTCGACGGGGACGGCCGCCCCGAGACGGTCGCGGCCGTCCGCTGCGACGCCGGCTCCGGCACCCCGCCCCACGCGCTCTACGTACTCACCCACGCCCGGACGCCCGACGGCGCGCCCCGCGTCGTCGCCACGCTCCTCGACGCTGCGGCCCGCCGGACCGCCACCGATCTCACGGTCCGCGACGCGGCGATCACGGCCACCCTCCTCGGGTACTCCTCACCCGAGGTGCCGCGCTACGCACCCGACGTGAAACAGCTCGCCAAGTGGCGCTGGAGCGGCGGAAAATTCCGCCAGGAGCTTACGGACTCGACCGCCGGACGTGTTTGAGCCGTCACTCGGCGTCGGGACCGTACACCTCGACCCTGTCCGAAACCCGCCTCACGTGGATGCAGTCACCCGGACATTCCTTCGCCGAATCGACCACGTCCACCAGGAGCGTCAGCGGAACCGGAGTGGTCGCCCCCGGCTCCTGGAGCAGCTCGTCATCGGCGCTCTTCACGTACGCCAAACCGTCGATGTCCAGCTCGAACACCTCCGGGGCGTACTGCACGCAGATGCCGTCCCCGGTGCAGAGGTCCTGGTCGATCCAGACCTCCAGCGGCTCTCCGGACTCGCCGGCACCGCCCGCCGGGGCCTCCTGCTGCACGGTCATATCTCCTGCCGTTTCCTGCGCTCGGTGATCCGTCCCGGACACAACTCGCGGCAAGTCGCGCGAGCTCTGGCGGGTGTTGAACAGTTCGACCTTACAACCGGCTGCTTTCCGATGTTGAAGGGTGGGTATTTCCTTGGCGTGAGGGAGTACGCAAGGGTGAAGATCGGACACACCCCTACCGTCTTTGTGATCTAGGGGTTTCAATCACCACCAGCCCAGGTAGGGTCAGGAAGCGTCCAGCTCCCCTTGGAGGAGGTGAGGACCGTGGCAGCCCACGACGACGACATCAACCGCGGCATCCGGCCCGGGCGAGGGTCTGAGGACCCCGCCGGCCAGGTTGCCTATCTCGAGCAGGAAATCGCCGTCCTGCGACGCAAGCTCGCCGACTCTCCGCGACACACGAGGATTCTCGAAGAGCGGATCGTAGAGCTCCAGACGAATCTGGCAGGCGTCTCCGCGCAGAACGAACGACTGGCGAACACCCTCCGTGAAGCACGCGACCAGATCGTCGCGCTGAAGGAGGAGGTCGACCGGCTCGCGCAGCCGCCGGCCGGATTCGGTGTCTTCCTGCAGGCGAACGAGGACGGCACCGTCGACATCTTCACCGGAGGCCGCAAACTCCGCGTGAACGTCAGCCCCAGCGTCGACCCGGAAGACCTCCGGCGCGGCCAGGAGGTCATGCTCAACGAAGCGCTCAACGTGGTCGAGGCCATGGAATTCGAGCGGGCCGGGGACATCGTCACCCTCAAGGAGATCCTCGAGGACGGCGAGCGGGCCCTGGTGGTCGGGCACACCGACGAGGAAAGGGTGGTGAGGCTCGCCGAGCCGCTCCTGGACATCACCATCCGCCCCGGCGACGCCCTGCTGCTCGAACCGCGCTCCGGCTACGTCTACGAAGTGGTCCCCAAGAGCGAGGTCGAGGACCTCGTCCTCGAAGAGGTCCCGGACATCGACTACGACAAGATCGGCGGCCTGGGCGACCAGATCGAGCTGATCCGCGACGCCGTCGAGCTCCCCTACCTCTACCCGGACCTCTTCAAGGAGCACGAACTGCGGCCGCCGAAGGGCATCCTGCTCTACGGCCCGCCCGGATGCGGCAAGACGCTCATCGCCAAGGCCGTGGCCAACTCCCTTGCCAAGAAGGTCGCCGAGGTGACCGGACAGGCGGCCGGGAAGTCGTACTTCCTGAACATCAAGGGACCCGAGCTCCTCAACAAGTACGTCGGCGAGACCGAGCGGCACATCCGCCTCGTCTTCCAGCGTGCCCGCGAGAAGGCCAGTGAGGGCACCCCCGTCATCGTCTTCTTCGACGAGATGGAATCCCTCTTCCGCACCCGCGGATCCGGCGTCAGCTCGGACGTGGAGAACACCATCGTCCCGCAGCTCCTCGCCGAGATCGACGGCGTGGAGGGCCTGGAGAACGTCATCGTCATCGGCGCCTCCAACCGCGAGGACATGATCGACCCGGCCATCCTGCGCCCCGGCCGCCTCGACGTGAAGATCAAGATCGAGCGCCCGGACGCGGAGGCCGCGAAGGACATCTTCGCGAAGTACCTCAAGGCCACCCTGCCCCTGCACACGGACGACCTGTCCGAACACCAGGGCTCCACGGCCGGCACCGTGCACAGCATGATCCAGACCGTCGTCGAGCAGATGTACGCCGAAACCGAGGAGAACCGCTTCCTCGAGGTCACGTACGCCAACGGCGACAAGGAAGTCCTCTACTTCAAGGACTTCAACTCCGGAGCGATGATCCAGAACATCGTCGACCGGGCCAAGAAGATGGCCATCAAGGCCTTCCTCGAACACAACCAGAAGGGCCTTCGGGTCTCCCACCTCCTCCAGGCGTGCGTGGACGAGTTCAAGGAGAACGAGGACCTGCCCAACACCACCAACCCGGACGACTGGGCCCGCATCTCCGGCAAGAAGGGCGAGCGGATCGTATTCATCCGCACGCTCGTCACCGGAAAGCAGGGAGCGGACACCGGACGTTCCATCGACACGGTGGCGAATACCGGTCAGTACCTCTGACGAGGCCGGGCGGCTGCGGATGCCCACACCGGGCACCCGCAGCCGCTTGCTTTACCGCCCCCGACCACCGCGAAACCGCCCCGCGCTTTTCGGCCGGACGGCGGTCCAAGGCAATGACTGAAATGATCTCCCCACCAGCGCGGAGTGGTTCTAGGCTCTTGCGTACCGCCGGTCGCGCAGCGCGGGGACGGGCACCGCACACGACGCACCGGAGCACCAGCGGTACTTGAGCGCCGCCCCGAACGGGAGCGCCGCCGGGCAAGGAGGGCCGCATGACCGTACGGCGAGTAATGGGAATCGAGACGGAGTACGGGATCTCCGTCCCGGGACACCCGAACGCCAATGCCATGCTCACCTCGTCCCAGATCGTCAACGCCTACGCGGCGGCGATGCACCGGGCGCGACGCGCCCGCTGGGACTTCGAGGAGGAGAATCCGCTGCGGGACGCCCGCGGCTTCGACCTCGCCCGCGAGGCCGCCGACAGCAGTCAGCTCACCGACGAGGACATCGGCCTCGCCAACGTCATCCTGACCAACGGAGCCCGGCTCTACGTCGACCACGCCCACCCCGAGTACAGCTCGCCGGAGATCACCAACCCGCTGGACGCCGTCCTCTGGGACAAGGCCGGCGAACGGATCATGGCCGAGGCCGCCGAACGGGCCGCCCAGCTGCCCGGGGCCCAGCCGATCCACCTCTACAAGAACAACACCGACAACAAGGGCGCCTCCTACGGCACGCACGAGAACTACCTGATGAAGCGGGAGACCCCCTTCTCGGACATCGTGCGCCACCTGACGCCCTTCTTCGTCTCCCGCCAGGTCGTCACCGGCGCCGGCCGCGTCGGCATCGGCCAGGACGGCCGCGAGCACGGCTTCCAGATCAGCCAGCGCGCCGACTACTTCGAGGTCGAGGTCGGTCTGGAGACCACCCTCAAGCGCCCCATCATCAACACCCGCGACGAGCCCCACTCCGACGCCGAGAAGTACCGGCGCCTCCACGTGATCATCGGAGACGCCAACCTCTCCGAGATCTCGACCTACCTCAAGCTGGGCACCACCGCGCTCGTCCTGTCGATGATCGAGGACGGGTTCATCAACGTCGACCTCGCCGTCGACCAGCCGGTGCGCACCCTGCACCAGGTCTCCCACGACCCCGACCTCCAGCACCTGATCACGCTGCGCAGCGGGCGCACCCTGACCGCCGTACAACTCCAGATGGAGTACTTCGAGCTGGCCAGGAAGTACGTCGACGAGCGTTTCGGCGCCGACGCGGACGAGCAGACCAAGGACGTGCTGTCCCGCTGGGAGGACGTGCTCGGCCGGCTGGAGACCGACCCGATGAGCCTGTCGGGAGAGCTCGACTGGATCGCGAAGCGGGAGATCCTGGAGGGCTACCGGAGGCGGGACGGGCTGGAGTGGGACGCGGCCCGGCTGCACCTCGTGGACCTGCAGTACTCCGACGTACGGCCCGAGAAGGGGCTGTACAACCGTCTGGTGGCCCGCGGGAAGATGCGCAGGCTCCTGGAGGAGTCGGCGGTCGAGCGGGCCGAGAGCAAGCCCCCGGAGGACACCCGGGCGTACTTCCGGGGCCGCTGCCTGGAGCAGTACGCGGACGACGTGGCCGCGGCCTCCTGGGACTCGGTGATCTTCGACCTGCCGGGCCGCGACTCGCTCCAGCGGGTCCCGACGCTGGAGCCGCTGCGGGGCACCCGCAACCACGTCAAGGAGCTCCTGGACCGCTGTCGCACGGCCGAGGACCTGGTGCGGGTGCTTTCGGGACAGTGAGCGCCGCCTTCGGGGCCTGAAAGGGCCCCGGCCCGGGAATCATGAGGAGGACCGGACTTCGCACCGGTCGTTTTTGAACAACTGCGGGGACGAATGTCGGGCCCTCCTTGTAGGGTCCGAAGTAGGGTCTGATCTTGAGGGATCCCGAATCCCGGGGTCCTTCCACGTGAGCGTGCGAACCGAGCGGGGTGAGGTAGACATGGCGACCAAGGACACCGGCGGCGGACAGCAGAAGGCGACGCGCTCGACCGAAGAGGTCGAGGAGCAGGCCGCCGAGGCGCAGTCCGACCTCAAGGAGCGGCAGGAGAAGCTCTCGGACGACGTCGACTCGGTTCTCGACGAAATCGATGACGTACTCGAGGAGAACGCCGAGGACTTCGTGCGCTCCTTCGTGCAAAAGGGTGGCCAGTAAGGCCATACGGCCTTCGGATCGAAGGTCCGGCTTCATCTCGAAGCGGGTTTCCGGCGGACCGCAACCGCCGGGACGGGCCCCGGCCCGATGTCGTGATCGCGTCGCGGCGTACGACGACGAGCGTCGCCGTACGCCGTCGGGCGAGCCCTGTGGGTCACGGTCGTCGGGCGGTAGGGTCCGGGGCGTAGTTCAAGATCGGCAGGACGTCATCCGGCGTGCAGCCGCTTACGTGGAAGGAAACCTGTGGAACCCAACACTCGTGGCACAGGGCGTCTACCGGCAGCCTTCCTGACGCCGGGATCGTCGTCCTTCATGGACTTCCTGGGCGCGCACGCGCCCGAGATGCTGCCCGGCAACCGCAGGCTGCCGGACGGGATCGTCGAGGCGCCGCACGGGACGACCATCGTCGCCGCGACCTTCCCCGGCGGCGTCGTGCTCGCCGGTGACCGGCGCGCGACCATGGGCAACATGATCGCGCAGCGGGACATCGAGAAGGTGTTCCCGGCCGACGAGTACTCCGCCGTCGGCATCGCGGGCACCGCCGGTCTGGCGGTGGAGATGGTGAAGCTGTTCCAGCTGGAGCTGGAGCACTTCGAGAAGGTGGAGGGGGCGACCCTTTCACTGGAGGGCAAGGCGAACCGCCTGTCGACCATGATCCGGAGCAATCTGGGGATGGCGATGCAGGGCCTGGCCGTGGTCCCGCTCTTCGCGGGCTACGACGAGGCCAAGGAGAAGGGCCGGATCTTCTCCTACGACGTGACCGGCGGCCGCTCCGAGGAGCACGGTTACGCCGCCACCGGTTCCGGCTCGATCTTCGCCCGGGGCTCGATGAAGAAGCTGTACCGCCCCGACCTGACGGAGGACCAGGCCACCACCCTCGTCGTGCAGGCGCTGTACGACGCGGCCGACGACGACTCGGCGACCGGTGGGCCGGACCTGTACCGCCACATCTACCCCATCGTCACCGTCATCACCGACGAGGGCTTCCGCAGGCTGGACGAGGACGAGTCGCAGGCGCTCGCCCGCAAGGTGACGGACCGTCGGCTCCAGGAGCCCGACGGACCGCGCGCCGCCCTGCTCTGACCACTCCTCTCGTCGCCCAGAAGAAAGGGACGGAAAGCCGGTGTCGACTCCGTTCTACGTTTCACCCCAACAGGCCATGGCCGACCGGGCGGAATACGCCCGGAAGGGCATCGCCCGAGGCCGCAGCCTCGTCGTGCTCCAGTACGCCGACGGCATCGTGTTCGTCGGCGAGAACCCGTCCCGCGCGCTGCACAAGTTCAGCGAGATCTACGACCGGATCGGCTTCGCGGCCGCCGGCAAGTACAACGAGTACGAGAACCTGCGGATCGGCGGCGTGCGCTACGCCGATCTGCGCGGATACACCTACGACCGTGACGACGTGACGGCCCGCGGTCTGGCCAACGTCTACGCGCAGACCCTCGGCACGATCTTCTCCTCGGCCGGCGAGAAGCCGTACGAGGTGGAGCTGGTCGTGGCGGAGGTCGGCGCGACGGCGGCCGGGGACCAGATCTACCGGCTCCCGCACGACGGGTCGATCGTGGACGAGCACGGTTCGGTCGCGGTCGGCGGCAACGCCGAGCAGATCAGCACCTACCTCGACCAGCGCCACCAGGACGGGATGACGCTGTCGGAGGCCCTGAAGCTGGCGGTGCAGGCGCTGTCCAGCCAGGCCAACGGGGCGGACAAGACGATCCCGGCGGAGCGGCTGGAGGTCGCGGTGCTGGACCGCACGCGCGCGCAGCAGCGCAAGTTCAAGCGGATCCGGGGTCGGCAGCTGTCGCGGCTGCTGGAGGCGGACGTGCCGGCGGCGGCGCAGGCCGATGCCGTCTCGAACGACGAGGTCCCGGAGGACGACGCGCAGTAGCCGCGCGTCCGCCCGTGTGTCGGGGGAGCCCCGGTCCGCCGTGTGCGGGCCGGGGCTCTCGCGTGCCCGTGGGCGGTCGGCGGGGGCCGGGGGCTCAGGGGGTCGGGGCGGGGCCGGTGGAGCCGCGGACGACGAGCTCGACGGGGAGGTCGGGGGCGGTCCAGGGGGAGCCGTCCAGGACGGTCAGGAGGGCCCTCATGCCCTGTTCGCCGACGTGTTCGGCGGGGAGGCGCACGGTGGTGAGCTCGGGTTCGACGGCGGTGGCGAGGGCCAGGTCGTCGATGCCGGTGACGGAGAGGTCCTCGGGGATGCGCAGGCCGAGGCGGCGGGCCGCCTTGCAGGCGCCGGCGGCGAGGATGTCGTCGTCGCAGACGACGGCGGTGGGGCGGGTCGCCGGGTCGGCGAGGGCGCTCTCCATGGCGGTGCGGGCGGCGTCGACGGTGAGGGCGGAGCGGACGGTGCGCAGCCGCGCGGTGGTGTCGAGGAGTTCGGCGAGGGCGCGGGCGCGGATGTGGAAGGTCCAGGTGTCGACGGCCGAGGCGAGGTGGAGGAAGTCGCGGTGGCCGAGGTCGAGGAGGTGGTGGGCGGTCTGGCGCACGCCGTCGGGCATGTCGAGGTTGACGTGGGCGGCGGGGCCGGGGGCGGCGGGGTCGCTGTCGAGCATGACGAGGGGGAGGTCGTCGCCGCCGATGGCGTCGAGGGCGGCGGCGGCCATGGAGGAGGCGATGACTCCGTCGAGGGCTGCGCGGGCTGAGGCGAAGGGGTCGCGGGCGGGGCCGGTGCCGTCGGGGGAGGGGTAGAGGACGACGCCGAAGCCGTGTTCCGCGGCGACGCGGGCAGCGCCGGTGTAGACGCGGGCGAAGAACTCGTTGGTGAGGGCGGGGACGACGAGGAGGGCGGTGCGGGTGCTGCCCAGGCGCAGGTTGCGGGCGGCGAGGTTGGGGCGGTAGCCGAGGTCGGCGGCGGCTTCGCGGACGAGGGCGGCGGTGCGTTCGGAGACGCGGCCGCGCCATTTGTCGCCGAGGACGAGGGAGACGGTGGCCTGGGAGACTCCGGCGGCGCCGGCGACGTCGCGGCTGGTGGGTCTCGTCACAGCGTGCTCCTGAAGTCCGAGGTGGGAGGGGGTGTGGCGGTCGGGCCGGGTGGACGGTGGGCTGTCGCCATGGTACGTATGACGGGTCACGTTATACGTATTACTCCGGCTGGTCCGGGCAGAAAGGGGCGGGACATGGCCGCGGGATACGCGGAGCTGCTCAGGACCCGGCACGCCGCGCGCTTGTTGGCGGGCACGCTGATCGGGCGGCTGCCGAACGGCACGGGCCCGGTGGCGATCGTGCTGTTCACCCGCGCGGAGGGCGGCTCCTACACCCTCGCGGGCGCGCTCGCGGCGGCGTACGGGCTGGCGAACGCGGTGGGTCAGCCGCTGCTGGGCCGGGCGGTGGACCTGTACGGGCAGCCGCGGGTGCAGCTGCCGTCCGCGGTGATCTCGGCGCTGGGCATGGTGTGGCTGGCGCTGGCGGGGACGGACTCGGTCGGCGTGGCCTACGCGGCCGTGCTGGTCGCGGGCCTGTTCACGCCTCCCCTGGAGGGCGGCCTGCGGGCGCTGTGGCCGAGCGTGCTGGGCGGGAAGCAGGAGCGGGTGCACGCCGCGTACGCGATGGACGCGGTGGCCCAGGAGATCATGTACACGGTCGGTCCGCTGCTGGTGACGCTCTTCGTGGCCCTGTGGTCGCCCGCGGTGGCCCTGCTCGCGCTGAACGCGCTCGGGGTGCTGGGCGCGCTGTCGGTGGTGGTGTCGGAGCCCTCGCGCACGTGGCGTTCCGCGCCGCGCGAGGCGCACTGGCTGGGCGCGCTGCGCTCGCGGGGTCTGCTGGCGCTGCTGGGCGCGTTCTTCTTCGTGGGCATGGCGCTGGGCTCGATCACGGTCGCCGGTGTGGCCTACGCGGACCGCAACGGCGGCCAGGCGGTGTACGGCTGGCTGATGGCGGCGCTGGGGCTGGGCGCGCTGCTGGGCGGCGTGACCTACGGCGCGCGGCAGTGGGCGGGCGCGCCGGAGCGGCGCCTGCGGGTGCTCGTGGGTCTGCTGGCGGTGTGTTACGTGCCGCTTGTGCTGACGGTGGGTCCGGTGGCGATGGTGCTGCTGGGCTCGTTGGCGGGCGTGTTCCTGGCTCCCTCGTTGGCGTGCGCCTTCATCGTGGTGGACCGGCACGCCCCGGTGGGGACGGTGACCGAGGCCTTCTCCTGGCTGGTGACCTTCTTCGGCGTGGGCGCGGCCATCGGTACGGCGGCGGCGGGCCCCGCGGTGGAACTGGGCGGGGTCCCGGCCGGTTTCGCGGTGGCGGTCGGCGCGGGCGTGGCGGCGTGGGCGGTCCTGATGGGGACTCAGCGGGCGCTGTCCGGCGGTGGGCGCGGCGTGGCCGTCGCGGGCGGTGCGGGGGCGCCGTCGGACGCGGCCGCGCAGGGCTCGAAGGCGGCCGTCGCGGAGGGTTCGTAGGGCTCGGCGCGGCGGGTCCGCGGGGGTCCGGGCGCGGGTCCGCGGGGGCCCGCGCGCGGCCGACGCGCGGAATCCGATCGGAACGCCTTCTCGAACCCGGTTTCAGAAGAGGGCAGAAGGCGTAATGTTCAGTCATGGACCGCCGCATTTTCGGGCTGGAGAACGAGTACGGCGTCACGTGCACGTTCAGGGGACAGCGCCGACTGTCTCCTGACGAAGTGGCGCGCTACCTCTTCCGCCGTGTCGTGTCATGGGGCCGCAGCAGCAATGTCTTCCTGCGGAACGGCGCCCGCCTGTACCTGGACGTGGGATCGCATCCGGAATACGCAACTCCCGAATGCGACAACCTGACCGAACTGGTCACCCACGACAAGGCCGGCGAGCGCATTCTCGAAGGCCTGCTGGTCGACGCCGAACGTCGCCTGCACGAGGAGGGAATCGCGGGCGACGTCTACCTGTTCAAGAACAACACCGACTCGGCGGGGAATTCGTACGGCTGCCACGAGAACTACCTCGTGGCGCGGCACGGTGAATTCTCCCGTCTGGCGGACATCCTGATCCCCTTCCTCGTCACGCGGCAGCTGATCTGCGGCGCGGGCAAGGTGCTCCAGACCCCCCGGGGCGCGGTCTACTGCGTCAGCCAGCGGGCCGAGCACATCTGGGAGGGCGTGAGCTCCGCGACGACCCGGTCGCGGCCGATCATCAACACGCGCGACGAGCCGCACGCGGACGCGGAGCGCTACCGGCGCCTCCACGTCATCGTGGGGGACTCGAACATGTCCGAGACCACGATGCTGCTGAAGGTCGGCGCCACCGACCTCGTGCTGCGCATGATCGAGGCGGGCACGGTGATGCGCGACCTGACGCTGGAGAACCCGATCCGGGCGATCCGGGAGGTCAGCCACGACATCACGGGGCAGCGCAAGGTGCGCCTGGCCAGCGGGCGCGAGGCGTCCGCGCTGGAGATCCAGCGGGAGTACTACGAGAAGGCCCTGGACTTCGCCGAGCGGCGGGGGATCCGTACCGGGGTCGTCGAGCAGGTGCTGGAGCTGTGGGGCCGCACCCTCGACGCGGTCGAGGCGGAGGACCTGGACCGGATCGGCACGGAGATCGACTGGGTGATGAAGTACCAGCTGATCGAGCGGTACCGGGCCAAGCACAACATGACGATGTCCAATCCGCGCGTCGCGCAGATAGACCTCGCCTACCACGACATCCACCGCCGGCGCGGGCTGTACTACCTGCTGGAGCGCAAGGGGCAGGCGGCGCGGATCTGCAACGACCTGAAGATCTTCGAGGGCAAGTCGGTGCCCCCGCAGACGACACGGGCCAGGCTGCGCGGTGACTTCATCCGGCGGGCGCAGGAGCAGCGGCGGGACTTCACCGTCGACTGGGTGCACCTGAAGCTGAACGACCAGGCGCAGCGCACGGTGCTGTGCAAGGACCCGTTCCGGTCGGTCGACGACCGGGTGGAGAAGTTGATCGCGGGCATGTAGCCGTGAACGTGCCCGCGGGCGCGTGACACGGTGTGGATCTCGGCCGGGGCCCCGTTCGTATCTCGTACGGGGCCCTTGTCACGCCTTAGAGTGGCGAGGACCGTCTTGCCGTCTGAGATCTGAGGAACACGTGCGCCGACTTGCCGGCCTGATTGTCGTCCCCCTTCTGCTGCTGTCCACGGCGGCGTGCGGTGACGACAGCGGCTCCGACTCCGCCCAGATGAAGAACGGGGTGCCCGCGATCACGAAGGGCGCCAAGTTCGGGGAGACCCCGACCCTGTCGCAGGGCAAGGGCGAGCCTCCCAAGGAACTGAAGGTGGAGGTCATCAGCGAGGGCAGCGGCCCGGTGCTGAAGAAGGGCGACGTCGCCCAGGTCAACTACTCGGGTCAGGTGTGGGACGGCAAGGAGCCGTTCGACGCCAGCTTCGGACGGGGCAAGACCTTCGACGTGACGATCGGCGCGGGCGCCGTCATCAAGGGGTGGGACCAGGGCCTGGAGGGCCAGAAGGTCGGCAGCCGCCTGGAGCTGGTGATCCCGCCGGAGCTGGGTTACGGAGCGCAGGGTTCCGGCGACAAGATCAAGCCGAACGCGACGCTGGTGTTCGTCGTCGACATCGTCAAGGGTGCCACCATCCCGGCCTCGGCCAAGGGCAAGGAGGTCCCGCAGGACGACAAGGCGCTGCCGAAGGTCGGCACCAACACGGACGGCAAGGAGGTCTCCGTCGAGGTTCCGAAGGACACGGCGGCGCCGACCAAGCTGGTCTCGAACTACGTGATCGAGGGCGACGGCCCGGTGATCAAGGACACCGACAACGTCGTGGTCAAGTTCAACGGCAAGACGTGGAAGGACGACAAGACCTTCGAGAGCACGTACGCCACCGACACGACGGTGACCTGGCCGATGGCGGAGCTGTCGGTGAAGGGCCTCAAGGAGGGCATGCTCGGCAAGAAGGCCGGCAGCCGGATCCTGCTGGTCATCCCGCCGGACCAGGGCTTCGGGGACAAGGAGCAGGGCACGATCCCGGCGAACTCCACGCTGGTCTTCAGCCTCGACATCCTCACGGTGATGTAAGACTGTCCCGGTTGTCCCATCAGTTTTGAGGAGCAGTTCCGTGAGCGACAAGCTCGAGAAGCCCGAGATCGACTTCCCCGAGGGTCCGGTCCCCACCGACCTGGTCATCGAGGACATCTGGGTGGGTGACGGCGCCGAGGCCAAGGCCGGTGCCATGGTCTCCGTCCACTACGTGGGTGTCGCGTTCTCCACCGGCGAGGAGTTCGACGCCTCCTGGAACCGCGGCTCCGCGCTGCAGTTCCCGCTCGGTGCCGGCCGCGTCATCGCGGGCTGGGACCAGGGCATCCAGGGCATGAAGGTCGGCGGCCGTCGCAAGCTGACGATCCCGGCCCACCTCGCCTACGGCGACCGCGGCGCGGGCGGCGCGATCGCCCCGGGCGAGACGCTGATCTTCGTCTGTGACCTGATGGCCGCCTGATCCAGGGCCGCCGTGCGTCGAGGGCCCCCGCCGTGAGGCGGGGGCCCTCGCTTTTGTCGGGGACCGCGGGGGCGGTACGGTCAACGGTCAACGAGCGTGTGCGTCGAGAAGCGGGGGGAATGGCGTCGATGGCGATTGCCAAGGCCGAGCGGCTGATGAATCTGGCGCTGTGTCTGTTGGGGACCCGTCGTCCCCTCAGCAAGCGCGAGCTGCGCGGATCCATCGAGGCCTACATGGAAGCCGGCAACGACGAGTCCTTCAACCGCATGTTCGAGCGGGACAAGGACGATCTGCGGGAGCTCGGTCTGGTGATCGAGACCGTGGAGAACCTGGAGGGCGAGACCGGCTACCTGGCGCGCCGGGACAGCAACCGGCTGCCGCCGGTCTCCCTGGACGCGGAGGAGGCCGCCGCCCTGGGGCTGGCGGCCAAGGTGTGGCAGCAGGCCCGGCTGGCGGGCGCGGCCAGCGGCGCCCTGCAGAAGCTGCGGGCCGGCGGGATGCCGGAGGCCGGGGACCCCTACGAGGGCCAGCACAGCGCCATCGAGCCGCGCATCCCCGTCCACGAGGCGGCGTTCGAGCCCCTCATGCTGGCCTGCCGCGACCGCCGGCCCGTGGTCTTCGACTACCGCCGCTCCAACGCGGCCCGCCCCGAGACCCGACAGGTCGAGCCGTGGGCGCTGGAGTGCTGGCGCGGCCACTGGTACCTGGCGGGCTACGACCGCGACCGCGGGGCGGAGCGGGTGTTCCGCCTCTCGCGGATCACCGGCAAGGTCCGCTCCCGGGCGGGCCGCTACACGGCCGAGGTGCCGGACGTGGTGACCGTACGGGAGACCGTGGCGAGCTGGGCCGGGGAGGGCGCGCAGCGCTCGGCGCTGATCCGGCTGCGGGCCGGGGCCGGGTACCCGCTGCGGGCCAAGGCCACGACCGTGCGCGAGGGCGTCGACGGCTGGGACGAGCTGGAGATCCCCTACGGGCACGGGCTCGACGCCTGGCTCGTGGAGTTCGGCCCGGACGTGGTGGTGGTGGAGCCCGCCGACCTGCGCTCCGACGTGGTGGACCGGCTGCGCGCCGTCGCGCAGGGCTGACCGGAACAACAACAGCGACGCCCCGAGGGGGAGACGTACCAGCATGGCCGCCAACGCCATCGACCAGACCCGCCGCATGCTGTCCCTGGTGACCTACCTGCGCGAGCGCCCCGGTGCGCACGTCGCCGACGTCGCCCGGGCCTTCGGGATCAGCGAGGACGAGCTGATCTCGGACCTCGACGTGCTGCCCATGTGCGGCACCAGCTTCCGCGGCGGGGACCTGCTCGACATCGACACCGACGGGGAGCGCATCTGGTGGCGCAACCCCGACGCCTCGGGGGAGTCCACCGCCGAACCGCTGCGCCTGGCCGCCGACGAGGCGACGGCGCTGCTGGTGGCCGCCCGCGCGGTGGCCACCCTGCCGGGGCTGCGCGAGAGCGACCGGGACGCGCTGCTGCGCGCCACCGCCAAGCTGGAGGCGGC
Organism: Streptomyces sp. NPDC103540; assembly: GCF_055584445.1. Taxonomy (NCBI): domain Bacteria; kingdom Bacillati; phylum Actinomycetota; class Actinomycetes; order Kitasatosporales; family Streptomycetaceae; genus Streptomyces; species Streptomyces sp. NPDC103540. Next base: position 268,618 of record NZ_JBVJMA010000007.1, on the reverse strand, counting down.
CGCCGGCGAGGCGGCCGGGGCCAGCGCCCGGCTCTCGGTGACGTTCGAGTCGGAGGGCGGGGTCTTCGCCGACGTGGACCGGGCCATCGCCGAGCGGCGCCGGCTGTGGCTGCGCTACTACTCCCCGGCGCGCGACGAGCTGACCGAGCGCACCGTCGACCCGATCCGGCTCTTCGCGGTGGGCCACACCTACATGGAGGGGTGGTGCCACCTCTCCGAGGCCCGGCGCACCTTCCGCCTCGACCGGGTCGCGGAGATCCGGCTGCTGGACGAGCGGGCCGAGCCGCCCGCGATCGAGCCCCGCGACCTGTCCGAGGGCCTGGTCCAGCCGGCCGCCGAGGACCCGCAGGTGGTGATCGAGGTCGCGCCCGGCGGACGCTGGGTGGCCGAGTACTACCCGCACGACAGCGCCGAGGAGCTGACCGACGGCGGTCTGCGCATCACCCTGCGCAGCCCGGACCCCGCCTCGCTGCGCCGCCTGGCGCTGCGCCTGGGGCGCGAGGGACGGATCGTGTCCCCGCCGGAGCCGGCCGAGAGCGCGCGGAAGGCCGCTCGAGAGGCACTCGCGGGATACGGGGAACAGATCTAGGGCAGGGAACGGGTCCGGGGAGAGAGGGAGCGATGGCGCACGAGGTCACCTTCAAAGCCGCCTGTCCGCAGTGCAGGGCCCGCTTCGAGCTGGCGGCGAACGCGCTGCGCCTCGTGATCGGTGGCAGCAGACGGAGCACCTTCTACTCCTTCACCTGCCCGCGGTGCGCGGCCGCCGTCCGCAAACCCGCCGGTGAGCGCATCGTGGAGCTGCTGACGGGGGGCGGGGTGAGCACCCTGCGCAGCGTGTGAGGGCGGGCCGGTTAGGCTCCTCCCATGCTGTGGCCGATGCTCGCAATCGCCCTGGGGTTCCTGGGGCTCGCCGTCCTCTCCGTACTGGCCGTACGGGTCTTCCTGGAGGTGCGGCGGCTGTCCGGCCAGGTGGCCGAGGCCAGCCGCCGGATCACCGAGGCCTCGGGGGACCTGGAGCGGGCGGCCGCCGATCTGGCCCGGTCGGGGCGGGCGGCGCGGCCGTAGGATATAGGCCCGTCATGGTCCGTCCATGGAAACTGGCGGCCTCTACCCGTACCGTCAGGAGGCGTGCGCAAGCGCGCGGACCCCAGGGGATTGCCGGGCGTTAACCCTCGGGGGTTACGATCCTTGTCAGGCGTATCGGATCTTTGTCCGTTACGCGAGGCCACCACAACCAGCCGCTTCGGTGAGAAGGAAGACTTACATGATCGGCAATCTGAAGCCCCTTGAGATCCTTCTGATCATCGCTGTCATCGTGCTGCTGTTCGGCGCCAAGAAGCTTCCCGAGATGGCCCGCTCCCTCGGCAAGTCGGCCCGCATCCTCAAGAGCGAGGCCAAGGCGATGAAGAAGGACGGCGAGGCGGAGGACGCCGCGGCGCCCGCTCCGGCCGCCGACCAGGCCGCGCAGCAGCCCGTCGCCCCGCGCACCATCCAGGCCGCTCCCGGTGACGTCACCAGCGCCCGTCCCGTCGGCGAGCCGAACCGCACCACCCAGGGCTGACGGCCGGCGGTCACACCCGTCACACCAGTCATCTGCAACGAGACAAGGGACGTGGGTTGCTCAAGTCTGCCCGCAAGCAGGGGAACAAGGACCAGCAGGCGAAGGACGCCGAAGGGCGCATGCCGCTGGTCGAGCACCTGCGTGAGCTGAGAAACCGCCTGCTGAAGTCGGTCCTGGGGATCATGGTCATCACCGTGGTCGCGGCCTACTTCTACCGGGACATCATCGACTTCCTGCTGGAACCGATGCTGTCGTCCGTCGGGTGCACCAACGGCGCCACGCACCAGCGCAACGGTGCCCCTTGTGCCGAGATGACCACCAACGGGCTCACCGCGCCGTTCTCCATCGCGCTGAAGGTCGGCCTGTCCTCGGGCATCGTGTTCTCCGCCCCGATCTGGCTCTACCAGCTGTGGGCCTTCGCCGCCCCCGGCCTGCACCGCAGCGAGAAGAAGTACGCGCTGAGCTTCGTCGCGATCGGCGCCCCCCTCTTCCTCGCGGGCGCGGTCCTGGCCTACAAGATCCTGCCGCAGACGGCGGAGATCCTCCTCGGCTTCACCCCCGACCACGTCAAGAACCTGCTGCCGGTCGACGACTACCTCGACCTGGTCACGCGCATGGTCGTGGTCTTCGGCATCGCCTTCGAGCTGCCGCTGATGCTGGTCCTGCTGAACTTCACCGGGGTCCTCACGGCCAAGCGCCTCGGCAGCTGGTGGCGCGCCATGGTGCTCGGCATCACCGTCTTCGCGGCCTTCGCGACGCCCACCGGCGACCCGCTGACCATGCTGACGCTGGCCTCCCCAATCGTGGCCCTGTACTTCATCGCCCTCGGGATCTGCCTCCTCAACGACCGGCGGCGCCGGCGCAACAACCCCGACGCCGACCTCGACGACAACGAGGCCTCCGAGGTGGACCTCACCCCGGCACCCGTCGGCGCGCCCGACGCGGCCCCCTCCGCCTCCAGCCTGCCCGAGCAGGCCGACGGCGGACGGCGACAGATCAACGGTTACGACGACGCCACCTGACCGGTGACGCCCGGGGGGACGGCCGCCGAGCCGTCTTCCGCGTCGAACGCACCGCCGAAGCGGCCGGGGCGCGCACACCGCGCGACCGGCCGCTTCCGCGTTCCCGGCGCGCCCGGGCTGATCGTTTAAATGCCCGCGACTGTTGTCGGAGGCGGCGGGTAGGCTCGACGCAAGATGACCGAAGAACTCTCCCCCGCCGAGCGGTACGCCGCTGCCCGGATCCGCGCCGCCGAAGAGGCCACCGCCCTGGCCCCCTTCCGCGAGATGTACGAATTCGACCTGGACCCGTACCAGATCGAGGCCTGCAAGGCACTGGAGGCCGGCAAGGGCGTCCTCGTCGCCGCCCCGACCGGCTCGGGCAAGACCATCGTCGGCGAGTTCGCCGTGCACCTCGCCCTGCAACAGGGCCGCAAGTGCTTCTACACGACACCCATCAAGGCCCTGTCGAACCAGAAGTACGCGGACCTCGTCAAGCGCTACGGCGCGGACCGCGTGGGCCTGCTGACCGGCGACAACAGCGTCAACGGCGACGCCCCGGTGGTCGTGATGACCACCGAGGTCCTGCGCAACATGCTCTACGCGGGCTCCCAGGCGCTCGGCGGCCTCGGCTACGTGGTCATGGACGAGGTGCACTACCTCTCCGACCGCTTCCGCGGCGCCGTCTGGGAGGAAGTGATCATCCACCTCCCCGAGTCCGTCACCCTCGTCTCGCTGTCCGCGACCGTCTCCAACGCCGAGGAGTTCGGCGACTGGCTCGACACCGTGCGCGGCGACACCGAGGTGATCGTCTCCGAGGAGCGGCCCGTACCGCTGTGGCAGCACGTCATGGCGGGCCGGCGGATCTACGACCTCTTCGAGGAGGAGTCCGACCACGGCGGCCGCGGCTCCGCCCGCCGCGAGGTCAACCCCGACCTGCTGCGCATGGCCCGCGAGGAGAACAGCCGCGGCTACAGCCCCAAGGACCGGCGGCGCGGCAAGATGGTCCGCGAGGCCGACCGCGAGCGCGAACGCCGCTCCCGCAGCCGCGTGTGGACCCCCGCCCGCCCCGAGGTCATCGCCCGTCTGGAGGGCGACGACCTGCTCCCGGCCATCAACTTCATCTTCAGCCGGGCCGGTTGCGAGGCCGCCGTCCAGCAGTGCCTGTACGCGGGCCTGCGCCTGAACGACGACGCCGCCCGCCTGAAGGTCCGCGAGATCGTCGAGGAACGCACCGCCTCCATCCCCGCCGAGGACCTGCACGTCCTCGGCTACTACGAATGGCTCGAAGGCCTGGAGCGGGGCATCGCCGCGCACCACGCCGGCATGCTGCCCACCTTCAAGGAGGTCGTGGAGGAGCTGTTCGTCCGCGGCCTCGTCAAGGCCGTCTTCGCCACCGAGACCCTCGCCCTGGGCATCAACATGCCCGCGCGCACGGTCATCCTGGAGAAGCTCGTCAAGTGGAACGGCGAGCAGCACGCCGACATCACCCCCGGCGAGTACACGCAGCTCACCGGCCGGGCCGGGCGGCGCGGCATCGACGTCGAGGGCCACGCGGTGGTGCTGTGGCAGCGGGGCATGGACCCGGTGCAGCTCGCCGGACTCGCGGGCACCCGTACGTATCCGCTGCGGTCCAGCTTCAAGCCCTCGTACAACATGGCCGTCAACCTGGTCTCGCAGTTCGGGCGCCACCGCTCCCGCGAGCTCCTGGAGACCTCCTTCGCGCAGTTCCAGGCCGACCGCAGCGTCGTCGGCATCTCCAAGCAGGTCCAGCGCAACGAGGAGGGCCTCGACGGCTACCGGGAGGGCATGACCTGTCACCTCGGGGACTTCGAGGAGTACGCGCGACTGCGCCGCGAGCTGAAGGACCGCGAGAACGACCTGGCCAAGCAGGGCGCCGCCCAGCGTCGGGCGCAGGCCGCCTCGGCGCTGGAGCGGCTCAAGCCGGGCGACGTCATCCACGTGCCCACGGGCAAGTTCGCCGGTCTCGCGCTGGTCCTGGACCCGGGCGTGCCCGCCGGCCGCGTCCACGGCCACCGCGGGTACGAGTACCACGAGGGCCCGCGCCCGCTGGTGCTGACCGCCGAGCGGCAGGTCAAGCGACTCGCCGCGATCGACTTCCCGGTCCCCGTCGAGCCCCTGGACCGGATGCGGATCCCGAAGACGTTCAACGCCCGCTCGCCGCAGTCTCGCCGGGACCTGGCGACCGCGCTGCGCAACAAGGCCGGGCACCTCACCCCCGAGCGGCACCGGCCCGGCCGGGCCGCCGCGGCCGACGACCGCGAGATCGCCCGGCTGCGCACCGCGCTGCGCGCGCACCCCTGCCACGGCTGTGACGAGCGCGAGGACCACGCCCGTTGGGCGGAGCGCTACCACCGGCTGAGGCGCGACACGCAGCAGCTGGAGCGGCGCATCGAGGGCCGCACCAACACCATCGCCCGGACGTTCGACCGGATCCACGCGCTGCTCACCGAGCTGGACTACCTGCGCGAGGACGAGGTCACCGTGCACGGCAAGCGGCTCGCCCGGCTCTACGGGGAGCTGGACCTGCTGGCCTCGGAGTGTCTGCGCGAGGGTGTCTGGGAGGGCCTGAGCCCCGCCGAACTGGCGGCCTGCGTCTCGGCGTTGGTCTTCGAGGCGCGGCAGTCGGACGACGCGGTGGCGCCGAAGGTGCCGAACGGGCCGGCGAAGGCCGCGCTCGGCGAGATGGTCCGCATCTGGGGTCGGCTCGACGCGCTGGAGGAGGAGCACCGCATCAACCAGGCCGAGGGCGTGGGACAGCGGGAGCCGGACCTCGGTTTCGCGTGGGCCGCGTACCAGTGGGCCTCGGACAAGAGCCTCGACGAGGTGTTGCGCGAGGCGGAGATGCCGGCCGGTGACTTCGTGCGCTGGTGCAAGCAGGTCATCGACGTCCTCGGGCAGATCGCGGCGGCGGCGCCGGTGAACACGGCGCCGGCCTCCTCGGGCAGCGGGAGCACGGTGGCGCGCAACGCGCGCAAGGCCGTCGACGCGCTGTTGCGGGGTGTAGTGGCCTACAGTTCGCTCGGATAGGCGGTTTTGGGGCTTCCTCCGAACCGTGGCGTGGCCGGATCTCATCTCTTGCCATGATCCTTCGGGCGTGTCCTGTGCGACGATCGGCGCATGAGTGGGGGAACGGACGAAGGACCGAGACGCGTCGGTCGGCCGCGCGCCGATCGGATGAGGGTGCCGAGCGACCGGCCGCCGCGCGAGGAACTCCTCTGCGCGGCGGCCGAACTGTTCGCGGCCCGGGGATACGCGGCCACCACCACGCGGGAGGTGGCCGAACGGGCCGGGATGCGCCAGGCCACGATGTACCACTACTTCGCCGGCAAGGAGGAGCTCCTCGCCGAGCTGCTGGAGTCCACGGTGGGGCCCTCGTTGGCCCTGTCGCGCCGGCTCCTGGCCGACGCCGGCCGGGCGGCGGCGCTGCGGCTGTGGGAGCTGTGCCGCTTCGACGTGCAACTGCTGTGCGGGGGCCCGTACAACCTGGGCGCCCTCTACCTGCTGCCCGAACTGAGGGGGCCGCGGTTCGGGCGCTTCCACCGGATGCGCGAGGAACTGCGCGACAACTACCGCTCGTTGCTGTACGCCACGGACGTCGGTGACGAACTCGACGGCGACGGGGCCGGGCTGACGCTCCGCAACGACCTGCTCTTCGGCCTGATCGAGGGCGTCAGCCTCGTCCACCGCTCCGATCCGGCCCGGCCGGTGGCCGCCTTCGCGGAGGCGGCCGCCGACGCCGCGCTGCGGATCGCGGGCCTCGCCGGGGTCAGTGGTCGCGCGGCGGTCGGCCCGCCTCCCAGCCCGCCCGGTCCTCCCAGGCCTGGAGGGTGAGACCGGACTCCAGGCGGTGTTCCCCGCCGGTGACCGGGTCGGTGAAGGCCAGGCGCCTGGCCAGCAGTTGGAGGGGGCGGCGGAAGTCCGTCGGGTCGACCTCGCCGGCGACGACCGGGTAGACGGGGTCGCCGAGGATGGGCAGGCCGAGGCCGCTCATGTGCACCCGCAGCTGGTGGGTGCGTCCGGTGTGCGGGGTCAGCCGGTAGCGGCCCAGGCCCTCGCGCACGTCGGCGAGTTCGACCAGGCTCTCGGCGTTCGGTTCGGCGTCCGGGTCCTCGACCACCGCCATCACCCCGCGCACCTTCTCGATGTTGCTGCGGACCAGTCGGGGCAGCTCCACGGCCGGATCGTGCGCGGCGATCGCCTCGTACTCCTTGTGGACGCGGCGCTGCTGGAACAGCAGCTGGTAGGCGCCGCGGTCCTCGGGGCGGATGCTGAACATCACCAGTCCGGCCGTCATCCGGTCGAGGCGGTGCGCCGGACTGAGGGCGGGCAGGTCCAGCTCGCGGCGCAGTCGGGCCAGCGCGGTCTCGGTGACGTGGCTGCCGCGCGGGGTGGTCGCCAGGAAGTGCGGCTTGTCCACCACCAGGAGCCGGTCGTCGCGGTGGACGACGCGGATCGGGAACGGCACCGGGGGCTCGGGCGGCATGTCCCGGTGGAACCAGAGCCAGCCGCCGGGCTCGTAGGGGTCCCCGGCGCCCAGGACCCGGCCGCCGACCCCCAGCACCCGGCCCGCGGCGAGCAGGCGCGCCATGGACTCGGCGCCGCGCGTGCCGGCGTAGCGCTCGGTGAGGTAGGCGCCGAGGACGGGCCAGCGGCCCTCGGGGTCGGGGGGCAGCCGCATGCGGACCGGGTCGATGCCGGACTGCTGGGGCAGGGGTGCGGGCGGGATGTGGGATCTGCGGCTCATCGCAGACCAGGGTAGGCGGCGCGGGGGCGGGACCGGGGTCCCGCCCGTCGGCGTCCGCCGCCCGCGGCGCCCGCGCGGGCGCCGCGGGTCAGGCGGCGGCGGGGGTGCGCAGTTCCTGCTCGGCCTCGACGGTGGCGTTCCAGTCGCGCTTGATCGCGCGCCAGCCCTCGTCGGTCTCGCCGTGGCGCCAGTAGCCCGAGATGGACAGGCGTTCGCGGGTGATGCCGCGGTCCAGGCGCAGGTGGCGGCGGAGCTCCTTGACGAAGCCGGCCTCGCCGTGGACGAAGGCGTGGACGTCGGCGGAGGGGAACACCATCGAGGTGACGGCGGGCAGCAGGGTCGAGCCCACCGGCCGGTCCCCGCGGTGCAGCCACATCGGGGCGATCCCGTCCGGGGTGCTGAGGAGGGGGTGCTCGTCCGCCGGTCCCTCGACCTCGACGATGGCCCGTACGGTCGCGCCGCGCGGCATCCGCTCCATGGCCGCGGCGATGGCCGGCAGGGCGCTCTCGTCGCCGACGAGGAGGTGCCAGCCGGCGAGCGGGTCCGGGGCGTAGGCGCCGCCCGGGCCGAGGAAACGTACCGCCTCACCCGGCTGGACGCGGGCGGCCCACGGTCCGGCGAGGCCCTCGTCGCCGTGGACCACGAAGTCGAGGGTCAGCTCCCGGCGGGTCGGGTCCCAGGCGCGGACCGTGTACGCGCGCTGGCGCGGCCACTCCTCGCGGCGGTGGGTCGCGCGGATCACGTCCAGGTCCCAGGGCTCCGCGTAGCGCACGCCCTCGGGGGCGAACAGGAGTTTCACGTAGTGGTCGGTGTACACGCCCGCACCGAAGTCGGCCAGCCCGTCACCGCCCAGCACGACCCGGACCATGTGCGGCGTGAGCCGCTCGGTACGTACGACGACGGCGGTGCCGACAGAGCGGGCGCGTCCTTCAGCCACGGTGACTCCCCTGAACTTAGCAAGCTTAGGATTACCTAAGTTAGCACCTCATGGGCGCAGCGCGCTGCTCAGACGTGCCACGGCTCCTCCCAGACCCCACTGATGGACGAGTGCGTCCACCGCTTCGGGGTGCTTCGGGGCATGGGGGCGCACCGGGTCGAAGGCCGGAACGGGCACGTCGGAGGCGACTCGGACGACCTTGGGGGCCACCGCGAGGTACGCGCGGGATTCGTCGAGCCGCTTGCGCTGGGTGGGGGTCAGCTTCGCCTTCGGGTCGTCGATCGCGGCGACGATCCCCGCGAGGTCCCCGAACGCCTCCAGCAGCTTGGCGGCCGTCTTCTCGCCGATCCCGGGAACCCCCGGCAGGCCGTCGCTCGGGTCGCCGCGCAGCAGCGCGAGGTCCGCGTACCCGGAGCCGTCGACCCCGTACTTCTCCCGGAGCCAGGCCTCGTCGGTCACCTGGAGGGTGCCCACGCCCTTGAGGGGGTACAGCACGCGGCGCCCGAGGGCGTCGTCCACCAGCTGGAAGAGGTCGCGGTCGCCGGTGACGATGTCCACCGGTCCGTCGGCGCGGGCCGTGAGGGTGCCGATCACGTCGTCCGCCTCGTAGCCGTCGACCCCCACCCGGGCGATCCCGAAGGCGTCGAGCGCCGCCTCGATGATCGGGACCTGCGGCGTCAGGGTGTCGGGGGTCTCCTCGACGTCGGGCCCGGTCGGCGTCTCCACGGCGACCCGGTGCGCCTTGTAGGAGGGGATCAACTCCACCCGCCAGTGCGGCCGCCAGTCGGCGTCCATGCAGGCCACCAGGTCGTCGGGGCGGTGGTCCTGGACCAACCGTCCGATGAAGTCGAGCAGTCCGCGCACGGCGTTGACGGGCGTGCCGTCGGGGGCCTTCACGGAGTCCGGCACCCCGAAGTAGGCGCGGTAGTAGAGGGAGGCGGTGTCCAGGAGCATCAGGCGTCGTGTCGTCACGGGTCGATGATGCCGCACCGGTCCGACGGCGGATCGTGACGCGGCGTCACTCGGGGCGACGCGGCCGTCACTCCAACAGTTCGTCCGGCGCGCGCGTACGCGATCTTTCGCGGAGGGTGTGGATCACCGGCGGGACGTCCCGCCCGCCCGGTTCCGTACGGCCGTTCCCGTCGTTCGAGCCCCCGTCGTCGTGTGCCGGCGCCGCGCCCCCCTGCGCCCCGGCCCCTTCGGCGTACCCGTCCGCACCCCGACCCAGGAGCCCCCACGATGGATGTCGCCGCCCAGCAATCCGCCCCCGACCGCCGGACCGTGCTCCGGGCCGGGGCCGCCGGGGCGGGCGCCGTCGCGCTCGCGATGTGCCCCCACGCCGCCGCGGCCGCCCCCGCCCCCGCCGCGCCGCCCGCGAGGCCCGCGGCCCCCCGCGCCGACGCGGACGACCTGCCCCTGCGCACCGACCGCACCACCCAGGGCGACATCCTCGCCGGCTCCCGCAAGGACCACGCCTGCCTGCTGCTCCTGCGCTTCACCGACCCCGTCAAGGCCAGGCGTTGGCTCGCGGACCTGCTCCCGCAGCTGTCCACCACCGAGGAGATGGCCCGCTTCAACGCCGCCTTCAGCGCGGCCCGCGTCAAGGCGGGAGGCGTCGATCCCGCCGCCCTCTCCGCCACCTGGACGGGTCTGTCCCTGACCCACCCCGGCCTGCGGTTGTTCGCCGGACGCGAGCCCTTCCCCGCCCTGCCGCCGGGCGGCACCGCCGAGGCCTTCGCCCAGGGCGCGGCCGAACGGGCCGAGGCCCTGGGGGACACCGGTGACAGCGCCCCCGACTCCTGGCTGTTCGGGGCCGGGCAGTCCGAGCGGCCGGGGCGCTCCGCCGCGTCGGGGGGACCGGTCCACGCGGTGCTCAGCCTCTCCGCGGACGAACCCGCCAAGCTCGCCGCCGCCGTCGCCCGCCACCGCGAGGCGCTTGGGCCCGCCTCCGGGACCGTCGTCTTCCGGCAGGACGCCGCCACCCTGACCGGCGCCCTGCGCGGCCACGAACACTTCGGCTTCACCGACGGCATCAGCCAGCCCGGCGTGCGCGGCTTCCACGCGCCCGACGCGGCCACCGGCACCACCGTCGAGGGCAAGCCCGGCACGCGGCTGGTCCCGGCCGGGGAGTTCCTCGTGGGACAGGAGCGGATCGGACAGCGGCCCGCCGGGCTCCCGGCGTGGGCCACGGGCGGCTCCTTCCAGGTCGTCCGGCGCCTCGCGCAGGACGTGCCCGGATGGTGGGAGCAGGTCCGGGCGCGGCTCGTCGAGCTGAAGCGGGCCGGGGCCGCGCCCGCCGAGGCCGGCGACACCTGGCTCGCGGCCCGACTGGTGGGGCGGTGGCCGGGCGGCACCCCCATCGCGGGCTGCCCGCTCGTCGAGAAGCCGGGCCCCCTCGGCAGGGACCCCGACGCCGACCTCACCTACGCCGACGACCCGCAGGGCTGGCACACCCCGCTGTTCGCGCACATCCGCAAGGGCAACCCGCGCGACGGACTGAACCCCGCCCCGGGCCGGCCCCCGGTGGACGCCGCCGAACTCGACAGCCGCCGGATCATCCGCCGCGGCATCCCCTACGGTCCCGCGTACGACCCGAAGGGCGGCGCCCGCTCGGGCGCGGACGTGCCGCGCGGGCTGGTCTTCGTCGGCTACCAGGCCGACCTCGTCCAGCAGTTCGAGTTCGTCGCGAAGCGCTGGATCAACGAGCAGGACTTCCCGGCAGGCCGCAACCCCCGCGTCGGCGCCGACCCGGTGATCGGCCCGGACACCCCGGTCACCTTCGAGAACCCCTCCGACACGGGCAGCCGGGCCGCCACCCTGCGCTTCGGCCGGTTCGTCCGCACCGAGGGTGCCCTCTACGCCTTCACCCCCTCCCTGACGACCCTGCGCGACCTGGCCCGCGGCACCCTCGACGACTCCGTCGAGGTCCACCCCGCCACCGTGCTGCGCGCCGGCGACGTCATCGACGCGGGCGCGGTGCGTCTGGTCCTGGGCGCCGACGGGGACCTCGTCGCCCTCGACCGCGGCGGGGCGAGGACCTGGAGCGCCGGTACCGCCGGATCCGGTCACGACGCCCTGTTCGACCGCGACGGGGAGCTCACCGTGCGCGACGCCTCGGGCGAACGGGTCTGGAGCAGCGGCACCGAGGGGCACCCCGGGGCGAGGTTGCTGGTCAGGCCCGAGGGCGACGTGGTGATCGTCGACGGGGACCGGGTGGTCTGGAGCGCACCCCAGGACCGGCGCGCGCACGCAGGGTGACCGCCGCGCCGCGGAAACCTGCCCGGGTGCGATCGGGTGAGGCCCTTGGGCGCGAATCCGGGGCGGGATGCTGCGTAAGGTGCTTACAGCACATCGACGTGCGACGAGGACAGGGGAGGGCAGCCCCGCCATGAACGAGAAGGACGACAGGAAGATCGCGGAGGACGGCGCCGGCGGCATGGACGGCGGAGACAAGGAGAAGGACTCCAAGGAGCCGCTGCGGGTGGGCGTGGCCGTGCGCAAGCGGCGCCGCGCCCTGCACCTGACCCTGGCCGCGGTGTCGGCCCGCAGCGGCCTGTCCGTGCCCTTCCTGAGTCAGATAGAGAACGAACGGGCCCGCCCCAGCATGCGCTCCCTGGAGCGGGTCGCGGACGCGCTGGAGACCACCGCCGTCGACCTGCTGGCCGCCTCCGACACCGCGCGCACCGTGGACCTCGTACGGGCCGGCGACGATTCGGGGCTCGCGCCGATCAAGGGCGTACGGCCCCTGGTGCGCGGCCACCACCAGCTGCACGCGTTGGAGTTCAGCGGGGACCAGGACGCGGGCCGCGAGTACCAGCACCGCAACGACGAGCTGATGTACGTGGTCTCGGGCGCCTGTCAGGTGGAGGCGGAGGGGCGGGCCTACCGGCTGGAGAGCGGGGACGCGCTGTTCCTCTCCGGCGGGGTGCGCCACCGTTGGAGGGCCGTCAGCGAGGACACCCGGCTGCTGGTCGTCGCCGTCGGCGAGCACATCCACGCCACCTCCGAGCCGCCCGCGCCGGGCCGCTGAGCCGGTGCGCGTCGTCTCGCTGGTCCCGTCCCTGACGGAGGCCGTCGCCGTGTCCGCGCCCGGACGGCTGGTCGGCGTCACCGACTGGTGCACGCACCCGGCCGACCTCGGGGGCGCGGTTCGGATCGGAGGTACGAAGAACCCCGACGTACGGGCGATCGTGGGGCTGCGCCCCGACCTGGTGATCGCCAACGAGGAGGAGAACCGGGCCCCCGACCTCGCGGAGCTGCGCGCGGCCGGGGTGGAGGTGCTGGTCACCGAGGTCCGCACCCTGCCGCAGGCCTGGACCGAGCTGGACCGGGTGCTGGTGGACGCGCTGGGGCTGCGCAGGCCCGCCTGGCTGTCGCGGGCGGAGGCCGCCTGGGACGGCCCGGTGGCTGCCGGCGGTCCGCCGGCGCGCGCCTTCGTCCCCGTCTGGCGGCGGCCCTGGATGGTGCTCGGCCGCGACACCTTCGCGGGGGACCTGCTGGCCCGACTGGGCGTGCGCAACGTCTACGCCGGGCACGCGGAGCGGTACCCGCGGGTACCCGCCGAGGAGCTCGCGGCGAGCGGCTGCGAGCTGGTGGTGCTCCCCGACGAGCCGTACCGCTTCACCGAGGGGGACGGCCCGGAGGCCTTCCCAGGCATCCGGGCCGCGCTGGTGAGCGGTCGTCATCTGACCTGGTACGGGCCCTCCCTGGAGGAGGCCCCGCGGGTGCTGGCGCAGGCGCTGGCGGCGGCGCGCCGCTAGGGCCTGTCGTCACACTCCCGCCTGCCCCGCGACGCCTGGCACGCGCTCTCGCCGTACCGGGCGAAAGACCGAGTACGACCGGTACGCGGGCTTCCGCCCGGCACGCCGAGAGCACGCACCGGACGCCGCGGGGCCGCCCTCCGGGCGACGACAGGAGCGTGACGACAGACCCTAGCGGGGCGCGGCCAGGAGGCGGCCGTCGAACAGGCCGCGCAGGGTGTGCCCGGCGGCGAGCACCCAGGCGGTGACCAGGGCCAGGAACAGGGCCGCGGCCAGCCAGGAGAAGGCGGTGAGCCCGGTGTGCCGGGCCAGGCCCGCGGCGCCGGTGACACAGGTGCCGACGGGGAAGGTCAGGGCCCACCAGGTCATCGCGAATCCCATGCCGGCGCGGGCGGCCCGGACCAGCATCGCCGCGGCCAGGGCCAGCCACAGCAGGGCGAAGCCCATCACGGGGACCCCGTAGACCACCGCGAAGGCGCCCAGGGCGCCGGCGTAGGGGGCCGCGATGGCGCCCCCGGCGACGTCGGCGAGCTGGTTCACGGCGGTGGTGGACTGGCCGAGGGGGCCCAGCACCAGGAACAGGGCGGGGGTCAGCGCCAGGGGCAGGGGGCCGCTGACGATCAGCCGGCCGAAGACCAGGGGGAGCATCAGCAGGGTGGCGAGCAGGCTGACGCCGAACATGGCGTAGCAGGCCAGCAGCAGGGCCTCGCGGGGCTGGCCGGCGGGCAGGTGGGGGACCAGCAGGGGGCCGAGGGCGGCGGAGACCATCGGGGCGACCACGGGCAGCAGCCAGACGGGGGTGGCCTGGGAGGCCTCGACCTTGTGCCGGACCACCATCAGGTAGGGCACCACCACCGCCATCAGCAGGCCGACGGCGGTGCCGGCGGTGAACAGGACGGTGTCGACGGCCACGGCCGCCCGCTCCCCGATCAGGTCCTTTCCGACGATCATGGTGCCGCCGCCGACGGCCAGCAGGGCCATGGACAGGCACCCGTAGAAGGGGGCCACGGCCGGGTCGAGGAGGTGGGCGCGGGCCTGGTCGCGGTGGTGGAGCCAGTGGCCGGCGCGGGCGGTGAGCAGGACGAGGAGGGCCGCGAGGGACAGCGCCCAGAAGACCTGGCAGGCCACGCGCTGTCCCGGGAGCTGGTAGGGGAGACCGGCGCCGGCGTTGGCGATGATCGCCGTGCCCATGACGGACGCGTACCAGTTGGGGCCGAGGTGGCGCAGCGCCGGGAGCTTGTGGGTCCGGGGCGCGGTGCGGGCGGTGCGGGGTGTGGTGCGGGGGTGCACGAGCGTGGTGGCCATGGGTCCAGCCTGCGGCGGGGCCTACCCGGACGGCAGGGATCACCTCCCTATGAGGCCATAAACTGATGTTATGGGTAATGAGGAGTGGGTTCCGCTCGCGCACCGCGTACCGGACCTGGGCGCGCTGGAGCTGCTGCTCGCGGTCGCCCGTGTCGGCAGTCTGAGCGGCGCGGCCCGCCGGCTGGGCATCACGCAGCCCGCCGCGAGCAGCCGGATCCGCGCGATGGAGACCCGCCTCGGGGTGGCCCTGGTGGACCGATCGCCGCGCGGCTCGACGCTCACGGCGGAGGGCGCGCTGGTCACGGACTGGGCCCGGCGCGTGGTGGAGGCCGCCGAGGCCTTCGACGCCGGGGCCCAGGCGCTACGGGGCCGCCGCGACTCCCGGCTGCGGGTGGCGGCCAGCATGACCATCGCGGAGTACCTGCTGCCCGGCTGGCTCATCGCCCTGCGCGGGGAACGCCCCGGGACCGCGGTCTCCCTGCACGCGGGCAACTCGGCCGACGTCGCCCAGCGCGTACTGGCCCACGAGGCGGACCTCGGCTTCGTCGAGGGGTTGTCGGTCCCCGACGGCCTGGACTCGGTGGTCATCGCCCAGGACCGCCTCGTGGTGGCGGTGGCCCCCTCGCACCCCTGGGCGCGCCGCTCGCGCGGGGTCCTGGCGGCGGAACTGGCGGCGACCCCGCTGATCCTGCGCGAGCGGGGCTCGGGCACCCGACAGGTGCTCGACGCCGCCTTGGCCTCCGCCGGAGGACTGGCGGAGCCGCTGCTCGAACTGGCGTCGACCACCGCCGTCAAGGGCGCCGCGGTGAGCGGAGCGGGCCCGTGCGTCCTGTCCGAGCTGGCCCTGGGGGACGAACTGGCGGCCCGCCGCCTGGTGGGGGTGCCGGTGGAGGGGACCGCGCTCGACCGCGCGCTGCGGGCGGTGTGGCCCATGGGCGCCCGCCCCGCCGGTCCGGCCCGCGACCTGCTCTCCCTGACGCGCCGCCGCACCCCGCCCGTCTCCGCCTGAGCCCGGTTCCGGCCGGATCGGGGCGGGTCGGGGCGCATCAGGCCGGTTCGCTCGGCGTGTCGTCGTGCGCGCGCAGGGCCTTGGTCAGGAGGGCGCCGGCGACGATCAGGGCCACGCCCAGCCACCACACGTTCCCGTCGAAGACCAGCACCGCGATGCCGATCGGGACGAGCAGGCCCGCCAGCGGCAGCAGCAGACCGGCGAGCCGGCCGCCCTCGGGGGCGCCGCCACCGGCCGCGCGGACGGCGCGGGCGCGCACGACCTCCGGGTACCAGACGGTGAACCGCAGCGCGGCCACGATCGCGAGGATCTGGATGATCCAGCCGGTCCAGATGTTGTTCGGGTTGCGCAGGACCAGGTCCCCGAAGGCGCCCGCGAGGGCCGCCACCAGGAAGGCCAGGCCCCACACGGCCGTGATGACCCGGTTGGCCCGCAGGAAACCGGGCTCGTGCCACAGGGCGGGATCCACCTGTTCACGGGCGTACTGGAGGGTGAAGGGCATCCCGACGGCGATCGAGCCGAAGGCGATCAGGGTCAGGGTGATGTTCGCGACCTCGCCGGCGTACGTCTCCAACCAGCGCAGCGTGCCCGCGCTCGCCAGGATCCCCACGACGGTCATCGCGGCGAAGAACACGACGTCCGCCACTTCCAGCAGCTTCCACGAGCTGCCCCGGTGGACCACCCGGCCCAGCACGACCAGGGCGACGGCCGCGGCCAGGGCGAGCCCGACCGCGATCTCGAAGCGCCCCGGGCCGACCAGCAGGGAGAAGACGATCCACGGCGCCATCCCGATGACCGGGTTCTCCAGGAACCCGGCCATCGACCGGGAGGCCGCTCCATAGGCTTCGGACCGCACCCCTCCAGCCTGCCCCGGACGGCCGGGTCAGGCCACCGGTACCGCCGAGCGCTCGGCGGCGGCCTCCAGGAACGAGGCCATCACGCGGGTGTCCTTGTCCCGCTCGGGGTGCCACTGGACCCCCACCACCCACCGGTCGCGCTCCGGCAGTTCCACGGCCTCCACCGTGCCGTCCTCGGCGTACGCGGAGACGACCAGGCCGCGCCCGAGCCGCTCGACCGCCTGGTGGTGGTACGTCGGCACGTCCGCCACCTCCGGGACCAACTCCCCGTACCGGGTGCCCGCCACGGGGCTGACCGGGTGCCAGGACGTGACCCCGGGGGTGTGGACGTGGCCGTCGATGTGCTGGATCAGCGTGCCGCCCAGGGCCACGTTCAGCGCCTGCATGCCCCGGCAGATGCCCAGCAGCGGGGTGCCCGCCTCCAGGGCCGCCGCGATCAGCGCGAGCTCCCACTCGTCGCGCACCGTCGCCGCCGGCCCCGTACGGGGGTCGCGCGGGGCCCCGTAGCGGACCGGGTCCACGTCGGGGCCGCCCGAGACGATCAGGCCGTCCAGCCGGTCCAGCACCTCCGCCGCCCGCTCCGGTTCGTCCGGCGGCAGCAGGACGGCCGTGCCGCCCGCCGCCTGGACCAGTTCGTAGTACCCGCTCGGCACCAGGGCCGTGGGCAGGTCCCACACGTTGTAGCGGGTGGATTCCTCGACGTAGGTGCTGATGCCGATGAGCGGCCTGGGCACGGTGTTACCTCCAGGGTGGTGCCGGACGGTGGTGCTCGGAGACGACAGGGGCAAGGATTTCAGTCGCGGGTCAACTCGGCCTCGGCTTCCGCCAGCGCGGCGAACTCCTCCTCGGGTGCCGAGGCCACCAGGTGGTGCCGACTGTAGATCGCGAAGTAGGCCAGGGCGACGGCGTACACGGCGAGGGCGATGAACGCGGCGTCCCGGTCCACCAGGAAGGTGGCGACCAGGGCCGAAAGGGCGAGGACGAAGGCCACGGACGAGGTCAGGACGCCGCCCGGGGTGCGGTACGGCCGCTCCAGGCCGGGCTCGCGGCGGCGCAGCACGATGTGGGACAGGGCCATCAGGGCGTACGAGATCGTCGCCCCGAACACGGCGATGTTCAGCATGCGCGCGCCGTTGCCGGTGGCCGCCGCGAGGGCGAATCCGATGGCGCCGGGAATCACCAGTCCGAGGTACGGGGCCTTGCGCTTGGAGGTGAGGGAGAGGAACCGCGGGAGGTAGCCGGCGCGGGACAGGGCGAACAGCTGGCGCGAGCCCGCGTAGATGAGGGAGAAGAAGGAGGCGACCAGTCCGGCCAGCCCGGCGTAGTTGACGAACCGGCTCAGCGCGGTCGGCCCGTCCTCCCCCTCCAGGGCGACGACGAGCGGGTTGCCGGCGCTCTTGACGGCGTCGGCGCCCTGGGCGCCGGTCGCGGCGAAGAAGGTGATCAGGGCGAGCAGCGCGAGGACGCCCATGGAGATGGCCAGCGCCTTCGGCATCGAGCGGACCGGGTCCTTGGCCTCCTCGGCGGCGAGCGGTACGCCCTCGACGCCGAGGAAGAACCACATGCCGAACGGGAAGGCCGCCCAGATGCCGAGGATCCCGAAGGGCAGCCAGGAGCCGGAGCCGAACGCGCTCGTGTCCACGGGGATGTCGTCGAGCGAGGAGGCGTCGAACTCGGTCAGGGCGCCGACCGCGAAGATCAGCAGCGCGGCCACCGCCACGGCCGTGACGATCAGGCTGAAGCGCAGGGCCTCGCCCACGCCCCACAGGTGCACCCCGATGAAGAGGACGAAGCAGCCGAGGTAGACGGGCCACCCGGAGGTCAGCCCGAACAGGCCCAGGGACTCGACGTAGTCGCCGATGAAGATGACGATGGCCGCGGGGGCCAGGATGTACTCGATGAGGATGGCGGTGCCGGTGAGGAAGCCGCCCCAGGGGCCCAGCGCCCGGCGGGCGAAGCCGTAGCCGCCGCCCGCCGTCGGCAGGATCGTGGACAGCTCGGCCAGGGAGAAGACCAGGCAGGCGTACATCGTGCCCATGAGCACGGTGGCGATGGCCAGGCCGCCGAAGCCGCCCTTGTCCAGGCCGACGTTCCAGCCGGAGAAGTCCCCGGAGACGACGTAGGCGACGCCGAGGCCGGTCAGCAGCAGCCAGCCGGCGCTGCCGCGGCGCAGGGTGCGGCGCTCCAGATAGGCCGCGTCGGCGTCGCCCTTCTCGGCGGGTGGTGCGGATACGGGCAGCGGTGCGATGTCGTCGGCCATGTGCGCTCCTGCCTAGGGCAATGCAATGGTTGTGAGGCGTACCTTTGCGTCAAGGGTGTGGAGCGCGCAAGACCCTTGCGTTAAACACCGGTTACGAAACGGCCGCCGCGGGGCGCCCGGTCAGGCGAGGAACCCCCGCAGCAGGGCCGCCGTGCCGCAGCAGTGCTCCCGCATCGCCCGCCGGGCGCCCTCCGCGTCCCGCTCCAGCACCGCCTCGACGAGCGCGGTGTGCTGCTGCTGCGAGTGCTCCAGGTTGCGCACCAGCAGCGGGATGCAGTCCAGCAGGTCGTTCACGGTCGCGCGGACGGCGGCGTACTGGGCCGTCAGGCTGGCGGAGCCCGCCAGTTCGCACAGGGTGAGGTGGAAGAGGGTGTCCTGGCGGCGGTAGTCGGGCAGCGGGGCGTCGTGCGTGGCCGTCAGCGCCCGCAGCAGCCGCTCGGCGCCCTCCTCGGAGAGCCCCTGGGAGGCGCACAGTCCGGCCGCCCCCACCTCCAGGACCTCGCGGAACCGCAGCACGTCCTCGATGTCCACCCCCGCCACGCGCCGGCGCAGCTCCTCCTCGGCGCCGCCGGCCGGCGTGTCCGGGCGGGCCAGGACGAACGTCCCGCCGTAGCGCCCGCGCCGGGCCTCCACCAGGCCCTGGTCCTGGAGCACCTTCAGCACCTCGCGCAGGGTGACCCGGCTGATGCCCATCCGCTCCGCCAACTCGCGCTCCGGCGGAAGGCGTTCCCCGCCGGGCACCAGACCCAGCCGGACCACCTGGAGGATCTGCTCCAGCGCCTCCTCGAACCCGTTGCCCGCCCGCACCTGGCGCAGTACGGGATTCAGCCGCGCGATCGCGCCACCCTCGTCCGTGATGTCGGTCATCTCGGCCCCTCCCCTTCCCAAGCAATGGTTCTGTTCAATACCTTAGGCGCACTCGGCTCACCGAAGGAGAGATTCCAGTGGTAGACCGCAAGCCCCCGCTCACCCCCGAGGCGCTCCGTGCCCTCGTGGAGAGCGGTGAGATCGACACCGTGGTCCTGGCCTTCCCCGACATGCAGGGACGGCTCCAGGGCAAGCGGTTCGCCGCACGCTTCTTCCTCGACGAGGTCCTCGCCCACGGCACCGAGGGATGCAACTACCTCCTCGCCGTCGACACCGACATGAACACCGTCGACGGCTACGAGATGTCCTCCTGGGACCGGGGCTACGGCGACTTCGCCATGCACCCCGACCTCGCCACCCTGCGCCGCATCCCCTGGAACCCCGGCAGCGCCTTCGTCATGGCCGACCTCGCCTGGAACGACGGCACGCCCGTCGTCGCCGCGCCCCGCCAGATCCTGCGCCGACAGCTGGAACGCCTCGGCGAACTCGGCTACACCGCCATGGTCGGCACCGAGCTGGAGTTCATGGTCTTCCAGGACACCTACGAGCAGGCCTGGAACACCAACTACCGGGGCCTGACCCCGGCCAACCAGTACAACATCGACTACTCCGTCCTCGGCACCGGCCGGGTCGAACCCCTGCTGCGCCGCATCCGCAACGAGATGCAGGCCGCCGGCCTGGTCGTCGAGTCGGCCAAGGGCGAGTGCAACCTCGGCCAGCACGAGATCGCCTTCCGCTACGACGAGGCGCTCACCACCTGCGACCAGCACGCCGTCTACAAGACGGGGGCCAAGGAGATCGCCTCCCAGGAGGGCGTCTCCCTGACCTTCATGGCCAAGTACGACGAGCGCGAGGGCAACTCCTGTCACATCCACCTCTCACTCACCGACACCGACGGACGCAACGCCATGGCCGGCGAGGCCGACCGGGACCACGGGATGTCCCCCGTGATGCGCCACTTCCTGGCCGGACAACTCGCCGCACTGCGCGACTTCTCCCTTCTCTACGCCCCGAACATCAACTCGTACAAGCGTTTCCGCCCCGGATCCTTCGCACCGACCGCCGTCGCCTGGGGCGTCGACAACCGCACCTGCGCCCTGCGCGTGGTCGGCCACGGACGTTCCATGCGCTTCGAGAACCGCCTCCCCGGTGGCGACGTCAACCCCTACCTCGCGGTGTCCGGCCTGGTCGCGGCCGGTCTCTACGGCATCGAGAACCGCCTCGAACTCCCCGAGGCCTGCCCCGGCAACGCCTACACCGCCGACTTCGCGCACGTCCCCACCACGCTGCGCGAGGCCGCCGAACTGTGGGAGAACAGCGAGATCGCCAAGGCGGCCTTCGGCCCCGAGGTCGTCGCGCACTACCGCAACATGGCCCGCGTCGAACTCGACGCCTACGACTCCGCCGTCACCGACTGGGAGCTGCGCCGCTCCTTCGAACGCCTCTGACCGCCCCGCGGCACGACCGCACCCCCGATCCGCGGTTTCGACCCGCACCCCCGATCCGCACCCGCACCCCGAAAGGCATCACGTGTCCGACGCGCCGGCCCCCGCCGACCTGGCCGTACTGAACCCGGCCACCGAGGAACTCGTCGCCACCGTCCCGGCCGCCACACGGGACGACGTCGACGCAGCCGTCGTACGGGCCACCGCGGCCCAGCGCCGCTGGGCGGCCCTCGCCCCCGCGGACCGGGCCAGAGCACTGCGCCGCTTCGCGGCCGTCGTCGACGGGCACATCGAGGAACTGGCCCTGCTGGAGGTCCGCGAAGCCGGCCACACCCTCGGCAACGCCCGCTGGGAAGCCGGCAACGTCCGCGACCTGCTGGAGTTCGCCGCCGGGGGAGTGGAACGCCTCTCCGGCCGCCAGATTCCCGTCGCCGGCGGCATCGACGTCACCTTCCTCGAACCCCTCGGCGTCATCGGCGTGATCGCCCCCTGGAACTTCCCCATGCCGATCGCCGCCTGGGGCCTGGCCCCCGCCCTCGCCGCCGGCAACGCCGTCCTCCTCAAGCCCGCCGAGACCACCCCGCTCACCGCCCTGCGCCTCGCCGAACTCGCCCTCGAAGCCGGGATCCCCGAACACCTCTTCCAGGTGCTCCCCGGCCACGGGTCCGTCACCGGCGACGCCCTGGTAGAGCACCCCGGAGTCGCCAAGATCGTCTTCACCGGCTCCACCCCGGTCGGCAAGCGGATCATGGCCAAGTGCGCCGACCGCGTGAAGCGGGTCACCCTCGAACTCGGCGGCAAGAGCCCCAACATCGTCTTCGCCGACGCCGACCTCGAAGCCGCCGCCGCGGCCGCCCCCATGGCCTACCTCGACAACACCGGCCAGGACTGCTGCGCCCGCACCCGGATCCTCGTGCAGCGCACCGTCTACGACCGGTTCCTGGAGCTCGTCGCCCCCGCCGTCGAGGCCGTCCGCGTCGGCGACCCGCTCGACGAGAAGACCCAGATGGGCCCCCTCATCTCCCGCACCCAGCTGGAGCGGGTCCGCTCGTACGTCACCGACGACCTCACCGCGATCCGCGGCACCGCCCCCGACGGCCCCGGCTTCTGGTTCCCGCCCACCCTCGTCACCGACGTCGCGCCCACCGCGCCCGTCGCCGCCGAGGAGGTCTTCGGACCCGTCGCCGTCGTCCTGCCCTTCGAGGACGAGGAGGACGCCGTACGCCTGGCCAACGCCACCTCCTACGGACTGTCCGGCTCCCTGTGGACCCGCGACGTCGGCCGCGCCCTGCGCGTCTCGCGCGCCGTCGCCGCGGGCAACCTGTCCGTCAACTCCCACAGCAGCGTCCGCTACTGGACCCCCTTCGGCGGCTACAAGCAGTCCGGACTCGGCCGCGAGCTCGGACCCGACGCCCTCACCGCTTTCACCGAGACCAAGAACGTCTTCATCAGCACGGAGGCCTGAAACACCATGAGCACTGCGTCCCGCGAAGAGATCGTCTGCCGCCGCCTGGTCGGCCGGACCGCTGTCATCACCGGAGCCGGCAGCGGCATCGGCCTCGCCACCGCCCGCCGGCTCGCCTCCGAAGGCGCCAACGTGGTGTGCGCGGACATCGACGAGACCGCCGGCAAGGCCGCCGCCGAGGAGGTGGGCGGTCTGTTCGTCAAGGTCGACGTCACCAGCCCCGAGGAGGTCGAGGCGCTGTTCAAGACCGCCTTCGACACCTACGGCTCGGTCGACATCGCCTTCAACAACGCGGGCATCTCGCCCCCGGACGACGACTCGATCCTCACCACCGGCCTGGAGGCCTGGAAGCGCGTCCAGGACGTCAACCTGACCTCCGTCTACCTGTGCTGCAAGGCGGCCCTGCCGTACATGCGGCGCCAGGGCCGGGGCTCGATCATCAACACCGCCTCCTTCGTGGCGATCATGGGCGCCGCGACCTCCCAGATCTCCTACACCGCCTCCAAGGGCGGCGTGCTCGCCATGTCCCGCGAGCTCGGCGTGCAGTTCGCCCGCGAGGGCATCCGCGTCAACGCCCTGTGCCCGGGACCGGTCAACACCCCCCTCCTCCAGGAACTGTTCGCCAAGGACCCCGAGCGGGCGGCCCGCCGCCTGGTGCACATCCCGCTCGGCCGTTTCGCCGAACCCACCGAGATCGCCGCCGCCGTCGCGTTCCTCGCCAGCGACGACTCCTCCTTCATCAACGCCACCGACTTCCTCGTCGACGGCGGCATCTCCGGCGCGTACGTCACCCCCCTGTAGGCCCCCGCGCGGCCCCGAGGGCCCGCCACCCCCGCTCCACCCCTCCCGACAGCCGGGCGTCGCACGACGCCCGGCTGTCGCGCACCGCCGCACACGCCGCACCGCCGCCCGTCACGACCTCCAGGAGACAAGGGAGCGTTCCCACCCGTGCCCCGAACCGTGCCCCGCCCCGTGACCCACCGCCGCACCGTGCGACGGATCCAGGCCGTGGGCGCCGCCCTCGCTATATCCGCCGGCACCCTCGCCGCCTCCGCCCCCGCCCACGCCACCACCGACGGCGCACCCTGCGTCACCCCGCGCCTCGGGGCCGGCTGGCACGGGGACAACCGGGCCCGCCTCCAGCGACTGATCGACGAGTACGGCCGCTGCGGCCCGTACCGGCCGCACCGGAACAAGCCCGTCGCCGTCTTCGACTGGGACAACACCGTCGTCAGGAACGACGTCGGCGACGCCACCATGTTCTGGCTGCTGCGCCACGGGAAGATCCGCCAACCCGCCGCCCGCGACTGGTCCACCACCAGCCGTTTCCTCACCCCGGCCGCCGCCCGCGCGCTGGCCGACGCCTGCGGCCCGCTCGCCCGCCCCGGCACACCGCTGCCCACCGGCACCCCGGCCGGCACGGCCTGCGCCGACGAGATCAACGCCGTCTACGGGAGCGCCACGACCCGCGCCGGAGCCGCCGCCTTCGCCGGCTGGGACCGGCGGACGACCGAACCCGGCTACGCCTGGCTCGCGCAACTCACCCAGGGCTGGACCGCGCGTGAGGTACGCGGCTTCGCGGCGGCCGCCCGGGCCGAGAACCTGGCGGCCCCCGTCGGCGCCACCCAACGCGTCGGCAGCGGCACGGTCACCGGCTGGGTCCGCTACTACGAGCAGCAGCGGGACCTCGTCGCGACCCTGCGGAAGGCCGGCTTCGACGTCTGGATCAGCTCCGCCTCCCCGCAGCCCGTCGTCGAGGTGTGGGCCGACGACGTCGGCATCGACGCCGACCACGTCATCGGCATCCGCAACACGACCACGCGCGACGGCCGGCACACCCCGCACGTCCGGGGGTGCGGAACGGTGCGCGACGGCGCCGACACGATGATCACCTACATCGACGGCAAACGCTGCTGGATCAACCAGGAGGTCTTCGGCGTGCGCGGCGCCGCGGCCGAGCGGATCCAGCCCGCCTCCCGCCGCCAGGTCTTCGCCGCGGGCGACTCCGACACCGACGTCTCGTTCCTGCGGGACGCGACCGCGCTGCGACTCGTCGTGAACCGCAACAAGAACGAACTCATGTGCCGGGCCTACGACGACGCCGACGGCAAGTGGATCGTGAACCCGATGTTCATCGAGCCGAAGCCGCGCAGGACCACCCCCTACCCCTGCTCCACCACCGGCTACGTCGACCACGACGGCACCCCGGGCCCCGTCCGCCGGTCCGACGGCGCCGTCGTTCCCGACCAGACGGACACCGTCTTCCCCTGACGCCCCGCCCGCCCGGCGGCGGCGACCAGGGCCTGTCGTCGAACTCCCGCCTCCGGGCGACGACAGGAGTTCGACGACAAGCCCTAGAGGAAGGTGCGCCCCTCGCCCCGGTACGTCGGGGCGGAGGCCGTCACCCGGTCCCCCTCGACCAGGTGCAACACGTCGAAGCGCTCGCACAGTTCACCGGCCTTCGCGTGCCGGAACCACACCCGGTCCCCGATCAGCAGATCGTCTGCCGGGGCGCCGAGCAGCGGGGTCTGCACCTCACCGGCGCCCTCCTGCGGGTCGTAGCGCAGGCCCGCCGGCAGGTACGGCACCGGCAGGCGGTCCGCACCCGGCGCCCCGGACGCCGGATAGCCCCCGCCCAGCACGGTCACCACCCCGACGCCCGGCCGGCGCACCACCGGCTGCGCGAACAGGGCGGCCGGACGCCCCCGGAACGAGGTGTAGTTGTCGAACAGCCGCGGCACGTACAGCCCCGACCCGGCGGCGATCTCCGTCACCGCGGCCTCGGCCGCCGTCTCGGCGACGCTGCCCGTGCCGCCACCGTTGACGAACTCCAGGTCCGGCACCACCGCGCGCACCGCCGCGACCGCCTCGGCCCGCCGCACCGCCAGCTCCCTGCGGGCCGCCGACTGCATCAGCCGGATCGCCCGCGAACGCAACGGCCGGCCCGTGAGCGCGTCACCGACCCCGGCCACGTGTCCCTCGTAGCCCATCAGGCCCACCACCCGGAACCCGGGCCGCGCGGCCACCGCACGGGCCAGCTCCGCCAGTTGCGCCGGCTCCCGCAGGGGGGAGCGCCGGGCCCCGACCCGCACCCGGCCGCCGAGCAGGCGCAGCGCCGTGTCCAGCTCCAGACAGACCCGCACCTCCTCCGCGCCGCCCGCGCGGGAACGGTCGATCAGGTCCAACTGGGCCGGATCGTCCACCATGACCGTGACGGCCGCGGCCAGTTTCGGGTCGTCCGCCAGCTCCGCGAACGCCGCCCGGTCGGCGGACGGATACGCGAGCAGCACGTCCTCGAAGCCCGAACGGGCCAGCCACAACGACTCGGCCAGCGTGTACGACATGATCCCGGCGAACCCCGGCCGCGCCAGCACCCGCTCCAGCAGCGCCCGGCACCGCACGGACTTGCTCGCGACGCGGATCGGCTTCCCGCCCGCCCGACGCACCAGATCGTCGGCGTTGGCGTCGAACGCCTCCAGATCCACGAGGGCCAGCGGAGCGTCCAGGTGCGCGGTCGCCCGGTCGTACCGGGCCCGGTCGGAAGTCATGGCCCGCAGCTTGCCAGACACCTCTACCGGTGGGTAGAGGCGCACGCGCACCCACCGCCGACCGCGCCGGACCGGCGCGGACCGGGCTCGATCCCGGGCGGACCGGGGACGGCCCCGCTCCCCGGGCCCCGTAGAGTACGGGCAGGCAGCCGTACGGAATCGGGGGGCGGAGCCGCCGGATGACCACGTCGACACCAGGGCCCACGATCCTGGACGAACCCGGCCCGCCCCCGCCAAGGCGCCCGCGCCGCCACCCCCTGCGGGTGGTCACCGCCGTCCTGAGCGCACTCCTCGGCAGCGGCCTCCTCGCCGGCGCCGCCGCCACCGCCTGGAGCGAACACCGCGCCGCGCACCGCCCGTTGCCCCCCGACGCCGCCTACCGCAAGGCCGCTTCGCTGTGGCGCGAGGCCCCCGTGGACCGGTTGTTCCCGCCCGTCATCGACGCCGAGCGCAGCGGCCCCGGCGGCGCCGACCGCACCTGGACCCGCACCGCCCTGGCCCCGGACGCCGACTGCCCGGCCGGCCTGGCCGCCGACTGGCGGACCGCGTTCGCCGCCACCGACTGCACCCGCGTGCTGCGCGCCACGTACACGGACGCCACCCGCAGCAGCCTCGTCAGCGTCGGCCTCGTCTTCACCGCCGCCGACGCCGCGACCCTGGCCGGTCTGGCCCCCCGCCTCGGCGTCCCGCCCGCCTTCGGGTACGCCGACTCCCGCCGCGCCGCCTGGACGGCGACGGCCCTCCCCGGGGCCCCGGTCGTCGTCTACGCCGTCTCCGCCCTCGCCGACGGCCGTGCCATGGACGCCCCGGTCCCCGCCGAGGAGGCGGCCCGCGAGGACGCCGAGGGCGTCGTCGCCGAAGCGGGCCTCGGCCACGCCGCGCGGGCCGTCGCGACCCGGATCGGCCTGGACGTGGGCGCCCTCGCGGCCCCGCCCGCCCCCGCGGGCACCTCCGTACCGGACACCCCGGAGCACCGCCGATGAGCCCGACCCGCACCACCGCGACGGCCACCGCCACCACCGCCGGTCGCACCGCCACCGCCGCCCCTGCCGCCGGACGGCCGGCCGGCCGCGCCGCCGCCCGTACCGCCACCGGTCTGCTCGCGGCGCTGGCGCTGCTGGCCGCCGGCACCGCGACGGCCGATCCCGCCGCCGCCGACACCATCCGCGACCGCCAGTGGGGCCTGCTCGCCCTGCGCGCCGAGGAGGCCTGGGGCACCACCCAGGGGGACGGGATCACCGTCGCCGTCCTCGACACCGGCGTCGACCCCACCCATCCCGACCTCGCCGGGCAGGTCCTGGAGGGCACCGACCTCGTCGGCATGGGCGCCGGCCGCGGCGACCGCGCCTGGGCCCGCCACGGCACCGCGATGGCGAGCATCATCGCGGGCCACGGCCACGGCCCCGACCGCTCCCAGGGAGTCCTCGGCATCGCCCCGCACGCCCGGATCCTGCCGGTCCGGGTGATCCTCGAAGAGGGCGACCCGGGCCGGGCCAAGGCCCGCGACAGCAAGTCCGGCGCCCTCGCCGAGGGCATCCGCTGGGCCGCCGACCACGGCGCCGACGTCATCAACCTCTCGCTCGGCGACGACAGCGACTCCGCCCACCACGAGGCCGCCGAGGACGAGGCCGTCCAGTACGCCCTCGGCAAGGGCGCGGTCGTCGTCGCCTCCTCCGGCAACGGCGGCGAACGCGGCGACCACACCTCCTACCCCGCCGCCTACCCCGGTGTCATCGCCGTCGCCGCCGTCGACCGCAAGGGCCGCAAGGCGCCCTTCTCCACCAGGCACTGGTACGCGACCGTGAGCGCGCCCGGCGTGGACGTGGTCATCGCCGACCCCGACCGCTCCTACTACGAGGGCTGGGGCACCAGCGCCGCCGCCGCCTTCGTCTCCGGCGCCGTGGCCCTCGTCAAGGCCGCCCACCCCGGCCTGTCCCCGGCGCAGATCAAGAAGCTCCTGGAGGACACCGCCGGTGACCGCCCGGCCGGCGGCCGCGACGACGCCCGGGGCCACGGCACGGTGGACCCCGTCGCGGCCCTCCAGGCCGCCGAGGCGCTGCGCCCCGAGGCCCCCGCACCGGCCGCCGTCGCCGCCGGACGGCAGTACTTCGGGCCCGGCCCCGAGCCGGCGCCGGCCCGGGGGAAGGACTCCCGCCCGGGAACCGCCCTGGCCGCCGCCGGGGGAGCGGGCCTGCTGGTGCTGGCCGCCGTACTGGCGCGGCGGCCCCGCGTCGCCCGGCGGGATAGGGTCGGGTAACTGTGGCGACCAAGAACATTCCCGACCCCGGTTTCTCCGACGACGACGGCACCGCCGATCCCCGACTGAGCGCGGCCCTCGCCGCGTGGGCGGCGGACCGGTCGGCCGAACCGCAGGTGCTCGCGGCCCTGAAGGACGCGCGGCTGCTGGTGCCCGTGGTGGCGATGCTCGGCGAGGTCGAGACGGACCCCGAGACGGGCCTCAAGCGCGAGAAGACCAGCGACATGGCGGTGCCCACCCTCACGGCGGGCGACCGGCGGGCCCTGCCCGCGTTCACCTCGATCGCCTCGCTGGCGCTGTGGGACCCGGCGGCCCGCCCGGTGGCCGTCCCGCTGCACCAGGCGCTGGCCGCGGCCGCGCACGAGAAGGCCGACACGATCGTCGTCGACCTGGCCGGACCCGTCCCCTACCAGCTGACCGGTTCCGCCCTGCTGGCCCTCGCGGAGGGGCGTACGGACGCCGACCCGCTGGCCGCGCCGGCCGTGCGGGAGGCCGTACGGGCCGCCGTGGCGGCCGAGCCGGCGGTGCTGCGGGCCCACCTGGTACCCGGCCGCTCCGGCTCGGGCTCCGACGGAACCCTCGCGGTGGTCCTGGCCCCCGACGCCGAGCCCGCGCCGGCGGCCCGCCGCGTGGCGGGGGCCCTCGCCGCCGACGAGACCCTGCGCGCCCGCCTCGTCCGGGGCCTGGACCTGGCCCTGCTCCCGGCCGACTCCCCGGCCCCGCCGGGGGAGGCCCTCTTCACGCGCTGAGCGCGGACGCCGCAGCGGACGCGGACGCGGCCGAGAACGCGGACGGGGGCCGCGGGGTGCTCGACCCCGCGGCCCCCGTCGGGTCCGCCGTACCGCCCCGCGCGTTACGCGTAGACGGGACCCGTGAACTTCTCGCCCGGGCCCTGGCCCGGCTCGTCCTGGACGAGGGAGGCCTCGCGGAAGGCGAGCTGGAGGGACTTCAGGCCGTCGCGCAGCGGCGCGGCGTGGAAGGAGCTGATCTCGGTGGCGCTGGCGGTGACCAGGCCGGCGAGGGCGGTGATCAGCTTGCGGGCCTCGTCGAGGTCCTTGTGTTCGGAGTCCGGCTTGTCCAGGCCGAGGTTGACGGCCGCCGCGCTCAGCAGGTGGACGGCCACCGTGGTGATGACCTCCACGGCCGGCACGTCCGCGATGTCGCGGGTCATGTCGTCGTAGTCGGGGGCGGTGGCGGAGTCGAGAGCGGAATCGGAGGGCGTCGCGTCAGTCATGCGTCCCACGATATGCCGTGCGGCGGGCTTGTTTCGCGGGTGCTAGTATGTACATCGACCGGCCGGACACTGCTGTGCCCGGCCCACAAGTGGAGGCTCCGTTCTCCCACCCGACCACCCTCCGGGGAGGCGGGTCATCCGGTCAGGCGGTATCCATCGTTCCGTACGGACGATGGAAAGTCGCCCGAGTCTGCGCCCCGCGGTTCGCACGCGGCGGTGCTCCGGTTGTTTTGGAGCCCCTGCCTGTGCCCGGCGGGGCTTTTTTCGTTTCCGCCGCGGTAGGTCTGACGACAGAAAGACGTCAGCGGCTGTCTGCCAGACATCCGTGTGGTGCTACCGAGGAGGATCCATCAGCACCGAGCCCCGCATCAACGATCGGATTCGTGTCCCTGAGGTGCGACTCGTCGGTCCCAGCGGCGAACAGGTGGGCATCGTCCCGCTTGCGAAGGCGCTTGAGCTCGCGCAGGAGTACGACCTCGACCTGGTCGAGGTCGCCGCGTCTGCCCGCCCGCCGGTCTGCAAGCTCATGGACTACGGCAAGTTCAAGTACGAGTCGGCCATGAAGGCCCGTGAGGCGCGCAAGAACCAGGCGCACACGGTCATCAAGGAAATGAAGCTCCGGCCGAAGATCGACCCGCACGACTATGACACCAAGAAGGGTCACGTCGTTCGGTTCCTCAAGCAGGGCGACAAGGTCAAGATCACGATCATGTTCCGTGGTCGCGAGCAGTCCCGGCCGGAACTCGGCTACCGACTGCTGCAGCGTCTCGCTTCGGACGTCGAGGAGCTCGGCTTCATCGAGTCGAACCCGAAGCAGGACGGCCGAAACATGATCATGGTTCTCGGTCCGCACAAGAAGAAGACCGAGGCGATGGCCGAAGCCCGCGAGGCGCAGGCCGCCCGCAAGGCCGAGCGCCAGGGTGTCGCGGCCACCGGCGAGGAGGCTCCCGCTCAGGAGGCCGCCCCGGTCGAGGTCGAGGCCACCGAGGAGGTCTCCCCGGAGGCTCCCTCCACCGAGGCGAACACCGAGGCCTGATCCCGAGGCAGCCCGTCTCGGATCACCTACACAACATGACGCTCCCGCCGTCCGGTCCTTCCCCGGACCGGGTGGGAGCGCCACCGACGAGGAGATAACGGCGCCATGCCGAAGAACAAGACGCACAGCGGTACCAAGAAGCGCTTCAAGGTCACCGGCTCCGGCAAGGTGCTCCGCGAGCGCGCCGGCAAGCGCCACCTGCTCGAGCACAAGTCGTCCCGTGTCACCCGCCGCCTCACCGGCACCGCGGAGATGGCCCCCGGCGACGCCGCGAAGATCAAGAAGCTTCTCGGCATCTGATCCGCTTCCGCTCCGCCCGTCGGAGCGGACGGTTCAAGACCGGGACCCCATCGAATTCGGGCCGTGTGAAGACAACCGCGGCCCCGCTACAAGGAGTAAAAAGTGGCACGCGTCAAGCGGGCGGTAAACGCCCACAAGAAGCGCCGGGCGATCCTCGAGGCTGCCTCCGGCTACCGTGGTCAGCGTTCGCGCCTGTACCGCAAGGCCAAGGAGCAGGTCACCCACTCGCTGGTCTACAACTTCAACGACCGCAAGAAGCGCAAGGGCGACTTCCGTCAGCTGTGGATCCAGCGCATCAACGCCGCTGCCCGCCAGAACGGCATGACGTACAACCGCCTCATCCAGGGTCTGAAGGCCGCCAACATCGAGGTGGACCGCAAGATCCTCGCGGAGCTGGCCGTCAACGACGCCAACGCCTTCGCCGCGCTCGTCGAGGTCGCCCAGAAGGCGCTTCCGGCAGACGTCAACGCCCCCAAGGCCGCTGCCTAAGGGCTAGCCGGCCCGCTCCACGCGGCCGGCCCCCACGGACCCGCAGGCGATTCGCCTGCGGGTCCGTGTGCTTTGCGCCCCACCCCCGGTGTGCTTCACGCCCCACGCCCGGCCCCACCCGGCCCCGCCGCGCCCCCGGGCCCCGGAACCTTCGAAAGAGAACCGCAGACACATGGGTTACGCCGACGAGCTGATCTCCCCCCGATCCCCGCGGGTGGCCGCCGCCAGGCGCCTCGCGCGGCGCAACTTCCGCACCAAGGAGCGGCGGTTCATCGCCGAGGGCCCGCAGGCCGTCCGGGAGGCCGTCGAGCACCGCGGGGCGCAGGGCGCGACCCTGATCGAGCTGTTCGCCACCGTCGAGGCAGCCGAGCGCTACGCCGACATCGTCGAGGCCGCGCTGCTGGCCGGCGCCCGCGTCCACCACGCCTCCGACGAGGTCCTCGCCGAGGTCTCGCAGACCGTGACCCCCCAGGGCCTGGTCGGCGTCTGCCACTTCCTGGACTCGCCGTTCGAGGAGATCCTCAAGGCCGGCCCGAAGCTGGTGGCCGTCCTCGCGCACGTCCGCGACCCCGGCAACGCCGGTACGGTCCTGCGCTGCGCGGACGCCGCCGGCGCCGACGCGGTCGTGCTCACCGACGCCTCCGTCGACCTGTACAACCCCAAGTCGGTGCGCGCCTCCGTCGGTTCCCTCTTCCACCTCCCGGTGGCCGTCGGCGTCCCGGTCGAGCAGGCCGTGGCGGGGCTGCGGGCGGCCGGCGTGCGCATCCTCGCCGCCGACGGGGCCGGCACGGACGACCTCGACGCCGAGCTGGACGCGGGCACGATGGGCGGCCCCTCGGCCTGGGTCTTCGGCAACGAGGCCTGGGGCCTGCCCGAGGAGACCCGGGCGCTCGCCGACGCCGTCGTGCGCGTCCCGATCCACGGCAAGGCGGAGAGCCTGAACCTCGCGACGGCCGCCGCCGTGTGCCTCTACGCGTCCGCCCGTGCACAGCGGGCGCCCGGAGGGTGCCGCTCCGTGACCCCCAGCTAGTAGGGTGTCCGCCCGGGAGTCACTGCGCTCCTCGGAGATGTGGGGTACGGGGACATGACCGTCGGTACGAACAGCTCGCCGGGGGCCGCGGGAGCCGCGGACGCGGCCGGGGAAGGACTCCGGGACACCCCCGGGCCCCTCGACGCAGGGTTCCCCGTGCCGCCCGCACCGGACCCGGCCACCGTTCCCGACGCCCTGCGCGGTGTCCCGCCGCAGGCCCCGGCCGCGGCCCGGCGCGCCCCGGGCGGCGAGGGGGCCCCGCGCGGCCGCGGCGCGGGCGCGCGGACCCGTACGGTCGCCGCCGAGGACGGGTCCGGTCGTACGTCGCCGGCCGACCTCGGGCTGATCGACCCCGACGACCTGCCCGACGGGCTCGTCATCGCCGACCACGACGGCCGGGTCATCTGCTTCAACCGGGCCGCCGCCCGGATGACCGCCACCGACCCCGCGCGGGCCCTCGGCGCCCGCATCGACCGGGCCCTGCCGCTGGAGGACCTCGAAGGCCGCCGCTGGTGGGCGCTGACGGACCCCTACGGGGGGCTCGCCACCCGACGCGGCCAGCCCGAGCGCAACCTGCTGCTCCCCGGGGGCCGCGAGGTCCTGGTCTCCGCCCGGTACGTGCGCGCCCACCCCACCGGCCCGGTGCGCCGCCTCGTGGTCACGCTGCGCGGCACCGAGGCCCGCCGCCGCACCGAGCGCAGCCACGCCGAACTGATCGCGACGGTCGCCCACGAGCTGCGCTCGCCGCTGACCTCCGTGAAGGGGTTCACCGCGACCCTCCTCGCGAAGTGGGAGCGGTTCACCGACGACCAGAAACGGCTGATGCTGGAGACCGTCGACGCCGACGCCAACCGCGTCACGCGGCTGATCGCCGAACTCCTCGACATCTCCCGCATCGACTCCGGTCGCCTGGAGGTGCGCCGGCAGCCGGTGGACCTCGCCGCGGCCGTGGGCCGGCACGTCCAGGCGCTCACCGCCAACGGCCAGGCCCCCGAGCGGTTCCTCGTACGGGTCAGCAGGCCGCTGCCGGACTGCTGGGCCGACCCGGACAAGATCGACCAGATCCTGGGCAACCTGCTCGAAAATGCGGTGCGCCACGGGGACGGAACGGTCACCATCGACGTGTCGCCGCACGAGAAGGGAACCGCCGTCACCGTGACCGACGAAGGCCCCGGGATCCCCGAGGAGTCGATGGCCCGCGTCTTCACCCGCTTCTGGCGGGGGAGCAAGCGCGGCGGCACCGGCCTGGGCCTGTACATCGTCAAGGGCATCGTGGAGGCCCACGGCGGCACCATCACCGTCGGCCGGGGCCCCGGAGGCGGCGCCGAATTCCGATTTATCCTGCCCGTGAGCGCGCCGGCCTACCTCACCCAGTAACCCTGCGGAGAGTCTCGCCAGGCGGCCCACGGGCTCCTCCACCCCCGTCGACCTTTAGACTCGTCCTTTGGCACCTTTGTGTCCGCGTGCCGAGTCGTACGGGGACCCACCAGCCAGCCATCGGAAGTACGGGAAGAGATGTCGGCACCGAACAAGTCGTACGACCCTGTCGAGGTCGAGGCACTGAAACCGGAAGAGATCGAGCGCATGCGGGACGAGGCGCTCGCCGCCTTCGCCTCCGCGGGTGACCTCGACGAGCTCCGCGAGGCGAAGACCGCGCACATGGGCGACCGCTCGCCCCTGGCGCTCGCCAACCGCGAGATCGGCGCCCTGCCGCCCCAGGCCAAGGCCGAGGCGGGCAAGCGCGTCGGACAGGCCCGCGGCGCCGTGAACAAGGCCTTCGGGGCCCGCACGGTCGAGCTGGAGGCCGAGCGCGACGAGCGGGTGCTGGTCGAGGAGGCCGTGGACGTCACGCTGCCCCACGACCGCGTGCCCGCCGGCGCCCGCCACCCCCTGACCACGCTGATGGACCGCATCGCGGACATCTTCGTGGCCATGGGCTACGAGGTCGCGGAAGGCCCCGAGGTCGAGGCGGAGTGGTTCAACTTCGACGCCCTCAACTTCACGCCCGACCACCCGGCGCGCCAGATGCAGGACACGTTCTTCGTCAAGGGCCCCGAGGGCACCGAGGGCGACGAGTCCGGCGTCGTGCTGCGCACCCACACCTCCCCGGTGCAGGCGCGCTCGCTGCTGGAGCGCAAGCCCCCCGTGTACATCGTCTGCCCCGGCCGCGTGTACCGCACGGACGAGCTCGACGCGACGCACACGCCCGTCTTCCACCAGGTCGAGCTGCTCGCCGTGGACGAGGGCCTGACCATGGCGGACCTCAAGGGCACCATGGACCACATGGTCCAGGAGCTGTTCGGCGAGGGCACCACCACGCGCCTGCGCCCGCACTTCTTCCCCTTCACCGAGCCGTCCGCCGAGATGGACATGCAGTGCTACGTCTGCCGCGGCGCCTCGGTGGGCAACCCCGACCGCCCCTGCCGCACCTGCTCCAGCGAGGGCTGGATCGAGCTCGGCGGCTGCGGCATGGTCAACCCGAAGGTGCTCGTCGCCTGCGGCGTCGACCCGGAGAAGTACAGCGGCTTCGCCTTCGGCTTCGGCATCGAGCGGATGCTGATGTTCCGTCACAACGTTGAAGACATGCGAGACATGGTCGAGGGTGACGTGCGTTTCACCCGGCCGTTCGGGAGTGAGATCTGATGCGCGTCCCGCTTTCCTGGCTGCGGGAGTACGTCGACCTGCCCGCGGGTGAGACCGGCCGCGACGTGGCCGCCAAGCTGGTCGACGCCGGCCTGGAGGTCGAGACCGTCGAGACGCTCGGCGCCGGCCTGAAGGGCCCCCTCGTCGTCGGCCAGGTGCTGACCATCGAGGAGCTCGAGGGCTTCCGCAAGCCGATCCGTTTCTGCACCGTCGACGTCGGCGCGGCCAACGGCACCGGCGAGCCGCAGGAGATCGTCTGCGGCGCCCGGAACTTCGCCGTCGGCGACAAGGTCGTCGTGGTCCTGCCCGGCGCCGTCCTGCCCGGCGACTTCGCGATCGCCTCGCGCAAGACCTACGGCAAGACCTCGCACGGCATGATCTGCTCCGGCGAGGAGCTGGGCATGGGCGACGACGGCACGCACGGCATCATCGTGCTGCCGCCGGAGTACGAGGTCGGCACCGACGCGATCGAGCTGCTCCAGCTCGTCGACGAGGTCCTCGACATCGACATCACCCCGGACCGCGGCTACTGCATGTCCCTGCGCGGTGTGGCCCGCGAGGCCGCCACCGCCTACGGCCTGCCGCTGCGCGACCCGGCGCTGATCGACGTCCCGGCGCCCAACTCCTACGGCTACCTCGTCAAGGTCGACGACCCGGCCGGTTGCGACCGCTTCACCGCCCGCACCGTGACCGGTCTCGACCCCGAGGCCCGCTCCCCGATCTGGCTCACGCGCCGCCTCCAGAAGGCGGGCATGCGCCCGATCTCGCTGGCCGTCGACGTCACCAACTACGTGATGCTGGAGCTCGGCCAGCCGCTGCACGCCTACGACCGCTCCCGCCTCGACGGCGCGATCGGCGTCCGGCGCGCGGAGCAGGGCGAGAAGTTCACCACCCTCGACGGGGTCAAGCGCACGCTCGACGCCGAGGACCTGGTGATCACCGACAACAGCGGCCCGATCGGGCTCGCCGGTGTCATGGGCGGCGCGAACACCGAGATCGCCGACTCCGTGACCGACCCCGAGACCGGTCTGGTCACGGGCACCACGGACGTCGTCATCGAGGCCGCGCACTTCGACTCCGTGTCGATCTCGCGCACCGCCCGTCGCCTGAAGCTCTCCTCCGAGGCCTCCAAGCGCTTCGAGCGGGGCGTCGACCCGCAGGCCGCGGCCGCCGCCGCGCAGCGCACCGTCGACCTCCTCGTGCTCCTCGCCGGCGGTACCGCCGAGGCGGGCGTCACCGAGCTGATCGCCCCGGGCGCCCCGCGCAGCATCGCCATGCGCGCGGACCACCCGGACCGCGTCGCGGGCATGGAGTACGGCCGCGAGACCGTCGTGCGCCGCCTCCAGGAGATCGGCTGCGACGTCTACGGCCAGGACGAGCTCGTCGTCACCGTCCCCTCGTGGCGGCCCGACCTCGCCGAGCCCAACGACCTCGCCGAGGAGGTCATCCGCCTGGAGGGCTACGGGAACCTCCCGTCCACCCTCCCGCAGGTGCCCTCCGGTCGCGGTCTGACCGCCCGCCAGCAGCTGCACCGCCGGGTCGGCCGCGCGCTCGCCGGCGCCGGCTACGTCGAGGCGCTCAGCTACCCCTTCATCGGGGAGGGCGTCTTCGACCAGCTCCAGCTGCCCGCCGACGACGCCGCCCGCCGGGTCGTGCGCCTCGTCAACCCGCTCTCCGACGAGGAGCCGGCGCTGCGCACCACGCTGCTGCCGGGTCTGCTCGGCGCGCTGCGCCGCAACGACAGCCGGGGCAGCCACGACCTCGCGCTCTTCGAGACCGGTTCGGTCTTCCGGGCCGCCGGGCAGCCGGGCGTCGCCGTACGCCTGCCCGTCGACCGGCGTCCCACGGACGAGGAGATCGCCGGCCTGGACGCGGCCCTGCCCGCGCAGCCGCGGTACGCCGCGGTCGTGCTGGCCGGTGCCCGCGAGCAGGCCGGTTGGTGGGGCAAGGGCCGCCCGGCCGACTGGGCCGACGCGATCCAGGCCGCCCGCGACCTGGCCGCCGAGGCCGGCGCCGAACTGGTCGTGCGCCAGGGGCAGTACGGTCCCTGGCACCCGGGCCGGTGCGCCGAGCTCGTCGTCACCCTGGACGGGGCGGAGACGGTCGTCGGCCACGCCGGCGAGCTGCACCCCCGCGTGGTCAAGGCCCTGGGCCTGCCCGCCCGGACCAGCGCCATGGAGCTCGACCTCGACCTCCTCGCGGCGGCCGGCGGCGAGGCCCTGCGGGCGCCCCGGATCTCCTCCTTCCCGGTGGCGACCCAGGACGTCGCGCTGATCGTCGACGCCTCCGTCCCGGCGGCCTCCGTCGAGTCCGCGCTGCGCGCCGGCGCGGGCGAACTGCTGGAGTCCCTGCGGCTGTTCGACGTGTTCACCGGCGAGCAGGTCGGCGAGGGCAAGAAGTCCCTGGCCTACGCGCTGCGCTTCCGGGCGCCCGACCGCACGCTGACGGCCGAGGAGTCCACGGCCGCCCGCGACGCGGCGGTGGCCCTGGCCGGCGAGCGGACCGGGGCGGTGCTGCGGGGCGCGTGAGCGCCCGGCGGCGGGCCGTGAGGATCCCGCCGTAGAGCCCTGACGAGGGGGCACGCCCGGACCACCGGGCGTGCCCCCTCACTCGTTCGGGTGAGAACGCCGACGACCCGTGTCCGGTACGTCGTGAGGTCGACACAATCGTTCCGGCCGTACGGCCGGAAGGGGAGTGTCCTACGGATGATCACGCGCGGGCGGAGGCACCGGCTGCGCCGGGTGTGCGTCCTCGCCTGGGGCGGCGCCGCGGTGTCCTGGGAGCTGTCCTCCTCCGGGTCGCTGGGGTCCGGCCTGGCCACCTGCGCGGCGTTCCTGCTGTTCGCCACGGGGTGCGCCCTGCACGTCCGTCGGGGCCTGGCCGTCGAACTGCGGCGCTCGCGGGAGATCGCCGCAGCCACCCAACGCGTGCTGCTGCGGCCGTTGCCCGCCCGGATCGAGGGCCTCACCGTCTCCGCCGCCCAGCTGTCGGCGAGCCGGGGCGCCTCGGTCGGCGGGGACCTGTACGAGGCCGTGTCGACGGCGTACGGGGTGCGGGTGCTCATCGGCGACGTGCGGGGCCACGGGCTCCCCGCGCTGGGGGCCGCCGCCGCCGTCCTCGGATCCTTCCGCGAGGCGGCGTACGACGAACCCTCGCCGGCCGGGGTGCTGCGCCGCATGGAGCGCTCCCTCCAGCGGTACCTGCGCGAGCGGGCCCGCACCGAGCAGCCGGCGCTCCGGCCCGGCGAGCCGGAGCCCCCGGCGGGCGAGGAGTTCGTGACGCTGCTGCTGCTCCAGATCGGCGCGGACGGCTCCGTGTCCGCCCTCAACTGCGGCCACCCCTGGCCGTACCGGATCGGCCCGCGCCCGCCTCACGCGCCGGCACCGGTCTCCCCGCCGCCGGCCCCGCTGCCGCACCGCGAACCCTGCGGGGCCGGGGCCGCGCGTCTGGCGGGGCCCTGGAGCGGGTGGCGCGCGCCCGTCGGCGAACCGTACGGGGCTCCGGGGCCCGGGGGCTCCGCGGCCCCGGGCCCCGGCGAGCCGGTGGGGGTGAGCCGGCTGGTGGGCGGCGAGGTGTTGCCGCCGCTGGGGGTGCTGCCCCTGCCGCACGACCTGCGACCGCGGCCCTGCGGGGAACTCGCCGCGGGCGAGGTGCTGGTGCTGCACACCGACGGGGCGGAGGACGCCCGCGACCGCCACGGCCGGTTCTTCCCGCTGGGCCGGGTCCTGGCCCGGACGCCGGCGTCCACGCCCGCCCGGCTGGTGGCGGGCGTGCACGCCGCGTTGCTGCGCCACACGGGGGGCAGGATCACCGACGACGTCGCCCTGCTCGTGCTGCGCAACGACCGCCCCTGACCGTCCGCTCCGGTGGGGATCCGGTGCGGGGGCCCGGTACGGCCGCGCCGGCCCTGAACCGGTCCGGCCGTACCCGCCCGGTCCGGCGGGTGCCGGTCCGCACCGGGCCGGTGGACGGACCCGGTGCGGACGTGGCCCGGCTCCGGTCGGGTCCCGGCGACCAACCGGGGCCCGAGGGAGCCGCTGCGCGCGCCGCCCGCCTGCCATGGAGTGTCGGGCAGACAGCAAGGCGGGCGGCGCGGTGTGCCGGGTCGTCGCACTGTACGAGGGGGAGCCGACGACCCGAGCGGCCTCATTGGCGAGGCTCTTCAGTGAACCGCCGCAAGGCCCTCCCCGGGCAGGGTGCGGATCGCATTTATGCGCGTACTGCATTCACACCCCGTGTGAAGCGCGCACCCACTAGCCTGATTCCGACGAGCCCTTGGAGGGGCCCATGCAGCCCAACGCCCTGCTCGACGCCCTCCTCGCCGAGGCGGGCATGTCCCACGCCGGACTCGCCGCGCACGTGAACCAGGCGGGCCGCACCCGCGGACTGGCACTGCGCTACGAACACACCGCGGTATCCCGCTGGTTGAAGGGCCAACGCCCGCGCGGCCAGGTCCCCGACCTGATCTGCGAGGTGCTGGGCGGACGCCTGCGCCGGACCGTCGCCCTCGACGACATCGGCCTCGGGAT
This sequence comes from Streptomyces sp. NPDC103540, assembly GCF_055584445.1. Classification (NCBI taxonomy): domain Bacteria; kingdom Bacillati; phylum Actinomycetota; class Actinomycetes; order Kitasatosporales; family Streptomycetaceae; genus Streptomyces; species Streptomyces sp. NPDC103540. The sequence continues at coordinate 229,320 of NZ_JBVJMA010000007.1, read as the reverse complement.
CCCCGGCCAGACGGGCGCGCACGCCAACCGGATCGGCGGCTTCGTCGACCGGGCGACCGCCCTGTGGCGCTCCGACGAACTCGGCCGCTCCGACCGGCTCACCGCCGAGGCGGTCACGGGCACCCCGGCCGTGATCCCCGTGTGGGAGTGGGAGAACCCGCCCGAGGACGCCGACGTGTCCCGCGCCGGCCCGCTGCGCGTCGGCCCCGAGCACATCGAGATCCTGCGCGCCGCCCGGGCCCACTACGAGCTGATGTACCGCCGCGCCGGCGGCGTGGCCACCCGCGCCCGCATCGTGCGCTTCCTCGGCAGCGAGACCGCGCCGCTGCTGCGCGGCAGCTACCCCGACGACCTCGGCCGGCTGTTGCACCGGGCCACGGGCTCCCTGGTGGCCGTCGCGGGGATCTGCGCCTACGACTCCGACGCCCACGGTCTCGCCCAGCGCTACTTCCACCAGGCCCTGCGCCTGGCCAAGGCCAGCGGGGACCGGGGCCTCGGCGCCTACGTGATCGCCCTGTTGGTCAACCAGTCCCTGCACCTGCGGGAGTTCCGCCAGGCCGTCGCCTTCGCCGAGGCCGCGCTGCGGGCCGCCGGCCGGCACACCACCCCGGCGCTGGCCGCGGACCTGTACGCGATGCAGGCCAAGGCGTACGCCCGACTCGGCGACACCGCGGCCGCGTTGGCCTGCATCCGCAGCGCCGAGGCCGCGGCCGCGCGGATCCGGCCCGGCGCCGAGCCCGACGAGACGGGCTACGTACAACCCGGGCTGGTCAACGTCCAGGTGGCCGAGGCGCTGCTCAGCCTCGGCGAGTTGGACGCCGCGCACGCGCAGGCCGCCGAGGCGGCCTCGGCCCCGGCGCACGACCGGGGCCGGGTGCACCGGTTGGCGATGCTCTGCGAGATCCAGCTGCGCCAGGGCGAGGCGGACCGGGCGGCGGTGTCGGCGGCGGAGATGGCGGAACGGGCCAAGGGGATGGAGTCGCTGCGCCTGCGCGACCGGCTCCGGACGGTCCGCGAACAGGTGCTGACCAGCGGTCGGGCGGGCGCGGAGGAGACCGCGCGGCTCATCGACGAGGCGCTGCGCGTTCCCCTCTGAGGGCTCGGACTGCTGCCATGTTGCCACCAACGGATGCGGAAGGTGGCACGACCGTGCAGTGGATGAACCTGAGTGAGCAGACCGTGTACAAGAACCGCTGGTTCGACGTGAACCTGGCGGACGTGGAGCTTCCCGACGGGCGGCACCTGGACCACTTCGTGATCCGGCTGCGGCCGGTCGCCGTCGCCACGGCCGTCAACGAGGCCGACGAGGTGCTGCTGCTGTGGCGCCACCGGTTCATCACCGACAGCTGGGGCTGGGAGTTGCCCGCCGGGGTGGTCGAGGACGGCGAGTCCGTCGAGGCGGCGGCGGCCCGGGAGATGGAGGAGGAGTCCGGCTGGCGGCCGGGCCCGCTGCGCCGGCTGATGACGGTGGAACCCTCGAACGGGTTGACCGACGCCCGCCACCACCTCTACTGGTCCGAGGAGGCGACGTACGTCGGCCCGCCCGAGGACGCGTTCGAGTCCTCGCGGCGGGCGTGGGTGCCGCTCAAGTCGGTGCCCGACCTGATCGCGCGCGGGGAGGTCCCGGCCGCCAACATGGCGGCCGGGCTGCTCCTGCTGCGTCACCTGCGGCTCGGCTAGGCCCGGAGCGGGCCCGGGCTCCGGGGGTGTCAGCCGTACGGGTAGAAGCCCGAGCCCGTCTTGCGGCCCAGGCGGCCGGCGTCGACCATGCGCTGGAGCAGCGGGGGAGCGGCGTACAGCGGCTCCTTGTACTCGGCGTACATGGAGTCGGCGATCGAGACGATGGTGTCCAGTCCGATCAGGTCCGACAGCTTGAGCGGGCCCATCGGGTGGGCGCAGCCCAGCTCCATGCCGTTGTCGATGTCCTCGCGGCTCGCGATGCCGGACTCGAACATCCGGATCGCGGACAGCAGGTACGGGACGAGGAGCGCGTTGACGACGAACCCGGACCGGTCCTGGGCGCGGACGGCGTGCTTGCCCAGCACGTCCCGCACCAGGGCCTCGGCCCGCTTGACGGTCTCCTCGCCGGTGGTCAGCGCCGGGATCAGCTCGACGAGCTTCTGCACCGGGGCCGGGTTGAAGAAGTGGATGCCGATGACCTGGTCCGGCCGCGAGGTCGCGACGGCCAGCTTGACCAGCGGGATCGAGGAGGTGTTGGAGGCGAGGATCGCGTCCGGGCGGGTGATCACCTGGTCGAGAACCTGGAAGATCTCCGTCTTGACCTGTTCGTTCTCGACGACCGCCTCGATGACGAGGTCACGGTCGGCGAACTCGCCGAGGTCGGTGGTGAAGGTGAGGCGGGCCAGGGTGGCGTCCCGCTCCTCTTCGGTGATCTTGCCGCGTTCGGCGGCCTTGGTCAGCGAGTTGTGCAGGCGGGTGCGCCCGATCTCCAGCGCCTCGCCGGTGGTCTCGGCGACCTTCACCTCCAGACCGCTGCGGGCGCACACCTCGGCGATGCCCGCGCCCATCTGGCCGCAGCCCACCACGCCGACCCGTGCGATGTCGGTCGGGAGGGTAGAGAGGTCCGTCACGTCGTGCCTTTCGCAGCTCATCCATCGCGGGTCCCCCGTGCTGTGCAGTGGTAACTGCGTTCCGGCGCCCGCCACGCCCCCCGACGTTACCCCCGTCCTCGGCGTGTCGGGCGGGCCGGGGCGGGCATGCTGGGCCCACGCGAGGCATTGTCACGGAGCGGAGTTGATTCGTCACATGACGTACATCGGACGGCGTGGGCTGCTGGCCGGAGCGGCGGGAGCGTTGGCGGCGACGGCGGTCGCGGGGCTCGGCGGGGAGGCCTCCGCGTCGGAGGGTCCGGCCGCGGCCCCGGAACGGGCGGGTCCGGCCGGGGCGACGACGCCGGAATTCAGGGCGATGTGGATCGCCACCGTACAGAACGTGGACTGGCCCTCCCAGGCCGGACGCTCCGCGCGGCAGCAGCGCGACGAGCTGACGGCCTTCCTCGACGCCGCCGTGGAGCGCCGGCTCAACGCGGTGATCCTCCAGGTGCGCCCGGCGGCCGACGCGCTGTGGCCCTCCCCGCACGAGCCCTGGTCGCAGTGGCTCAGCGGGACGCAGGGCCGCGACCCGGGCTGGGACCCGCTGGGCGTGGCGGTCGAGGAGGCGCACCGTCGGGGTCTGGAGCTGCACGCCTGGTTCAACCCGTACCGCGTGGCCAACCACACCGATCCCGGACGGCTGGTCGCCTCCCACCCGGCGCGCAGGAACCGCGACTGGACCGTGCCCTACGGCGGCAAGCTCTACTACAACCCCGGACTGCCGGAGGTCCGCGCCTTCGTGCAGCGCGCGATGCTCGACGCGGTCTCCCGCTACCCGATCGACGGGGCCCACCTGGACGACTACTTCTACCCGTACCCGGTCGGCGGCGCGCGCTTCGACGACGACGCGGCGTACGCGCGTCACGGCGGCGCGTACGCCTCCCGGGCGCACTGGCGGCGCGCCAACATCGACGCGCTCGTGCGGGAGATGTCCGCCGAGGTCCGCCGCATCCGGCCGACGGCCCGGTTCGGCGTCAGTCCCTTCGCGGTGTGGCGGGGCGACGACGTGGACCCGAACGGATCCCCGACCCGGGCGGGCGTGTCCACGTACGACGACCTCTACGCGGACACCCGCAAGTGGGTCAAGGAGGGCTGGCTCGACTACATCGCCCCCCAGGCGTACTGGCACATCGGCCACCCGACCGCCGACTACGCGGCGATCGTGCCGTGGTGGGCGAAGACGGTGCGCGGCACGGGCGTCGACCTCTACGTGGGGGAGGCCCTGTACCGCTGCGACGCGCAGAGCCCGACGGCCGCCTGGCGCGACCCGGCGGAGCTGTCCCGGCACCTGACCTTCGCCAAGCGGTACCCGGAGGTCCGCGGGCACTCCTACTTCTCGGCGTCGCACCTGGCGGCGGACCGCAACGGCGCGATGGACCGGGTGGTCGCCGACCACTACCGGGCGACGGCCCCGCCGCGCTGAAGGCCCGTCACGCCGAGGGCCCCGTCACGACGGGGGCGCGGCGTCGGGGGTGCGGCGCGCGGTCCCCGGCCCGGGGAAGGGTCGGGGACCGGCGTCCGGTGCCGGGGTCCGGGCGTTCAGTGCCGGGGCTCGGAGGGGTGCCGGACCACGCAGTCGGGTCCGGGCGCCATCAGGGCTTCGTGGCCGTCCTCGAAGCGGACCCGGTACGGGGGTGTTCCGTTCTCGCCCAGGACCTGGGTGATCTCGCCCACCTTGTCGTGTTGGCCGACGATCCGGCCGTGCTGCACCAGCTGGTCGCCCTCGGTCGCGCGCATGACTGGCCTCCTCGGTGACGGTCCGATCCGGTCCGATCCGGTGATAGCAGTTTAGGGCCGTTCGCCCTTATTTGACCCGCTGGGTCACGGCGATGCAGACGAGGACCGCGCAGGCGGCGGCCGGGGCCGCCGGGGTCAGGTGCTCGCCGAGCAGCGCCACCGACCAGACCAGGGTCAGCAGGGGCTGGGCCAGCTGGAGCTGGCTGGCGCGCGGGGCCCCGATGGCGGCCATCCCGCGGTACCAGACGTAGAGCCCGAGGAAGGTGGACCCGGCCGCCGCCCACACCAGGCCGATCACCCCGTGGGCGGTCAGGTGCACCGGCTCGTACGCGAGCCCGAGCGCGGAGCCGGCCACCGTCAGCGGCAGGCACCCCACCAGGGCCCAGCCGATCACCTGCCAGCCCGGCATCTCCCGGGCCAGCCGGGCGCCCTCGGTGTAGCCGGCCGCGCACACCAGGAGCGCGCCGAGGAGGTAGAGGTCGCCCACCGACGGGGCGCCGCCGCTCTGGTGGAGCGCGAAGGCCAGCACGACCACCGCCCCGGCGACGGCCGCCGCCCAGAAGCGGCCCGACGGGCGCACGCCGGTGCGCAGGGCGGAGAGCGCGGCGGTGGTGAGCGGCAACAGGCCGACGACGACGGCCGCGTGCGAGGTCGTCGAGGTGCGCAGGGCGAGAGTGGTCAGCAGGGGGAAGCCGACCACCACCCCGCCGGCGACGACGGCCAGCCCCAGGCGGTGCTCGCGGCGCGGCGGTGCCACCCGCGCGGCGAGCAGGAACCCGGCCGCGATGGCGGCGGCGAGCACGCTGCGCAGGGAGACCAGCGACCAGGGGCCGAAGCTCTCCAGGCCCCAGGCGGTGGCGGGGAAGGTCAGCGAGAAGGCGACGACGCCGAGCGCGGCGAGGAGGGTGCCGCCGCGGGCGCTGGTCCCGGCGGCGTCGGACCCCGTGGCGTCGGTCCGCGCGGCGGCGGCCGAGGTCCCGCCGAGCGGGAGGGCGGTCGCGGACCGTCCCCGCACCGCTATCGTGCCGGAGGGAGTAGCGCTATTCTGTGCTGTCATGTACGAGCGTAGCAGTGTGGCGGAGCTGGCAGAATCTCTGCGGTCCGAACTGGACCGCTATCCGGTGGATGGAAAGCTCCCCTCCAGCCGGGCCCTGGTGGAGCGCTACCGGGTGAGTCCGGTGACCGTCTCGCGGGCCCTCGCGCAGCTCGCCGCCGAGGGGCTGGTCGTCACCCGGCCCGGCGCCGGCGTCTACCGGGCCCGGCCGCGCACGGCGGATCCCGACCGCGGGGACACGTCCTGGCAGGAGGTCGCCCTCAGCGCCGAAGGCGTCGGCGAGGTCGTCCCGCGCTCCGTGGACGCCACCGGCGTCCTCGCCTCCCTGACCGCGCCGCCCCCCGGGGTGATCGAGCTCAACGGCGGCTACCTGCACCCCTCCCTCCAGCCCGAGCGGGCGATGGCCGCCGCCCTGGCCCGGGCCGGCCGCCGTCCCGGGGCCTGGGGGCGGCCGCCCATGGAGGGGCTGACGGAGCTGCGGGACTGGTTCGCCCGGGAGATCGGCGGACCCGCGGGTTCCCTGGGGGCCGCCGACGTCCTCATCGCCGCGGGCGGCCAGAGCGCCCTCACCACCGCCGTACGGGCGCTGGCCCCGCCGGGGGCCCCGATCCTGGTCGAGTCCCCCACGTACCCCGGACTGCTCTCCATCGCCCGTGCCTCCGGCTGTCGCCCGGTCCCGGTGCCGGTGGACTCCGAGGGGGTCCGGCCGGAACTGCTGGCCGCCGCCTTCGAGGCCACGGGGGCGCGGGTCTTCGTGTGCCAGCCGCTGTTCCAGAACCCGACCGGCGCGGTGCTCTCCGCCGCGCGCCGGACCGAGGTGCTGAGGATCGCCCGCGCCGCCGGGGCCTTCGTCGTCGAGGACGACTACGCGCGCTCCCTGGCCCACGAGGACGCGGGACCGCTGCCCGCCACCCTCGCCGCCGAGGACACCGACGGAGTCGTCGTGCACGTCCGCTCGCTCACCAAGGCCACCTCGCCCAGCCTGCGGGTCGGAGCCCTCGCCGCCCGGGGGCCGGTGCTGGACCGGCTGCGCGCCATCCAGGTCGTCGACTTCTTCTTCGTGCCCCGGCCGCTCCAGGAGGCCGCCCTCGAACTGGTGGGAAGTCCCGCCTGGCCGCGCCACCTGCGGGCCGTGGCCGCCGAACTGCGTCACCGCCGCGACGTGCTGGCGGGGGCCCTGCGCCGGGAACTGCCCGGGGTGGAGCTGCCCCACCTGCCCTGCGGCGGCTACCAGTTGTGGGTCAGGCCGGGCGGGGGCGGGGACGACGCGACGTTCGCCGCGGCCGCCCTGCGCGCCGGCGTCGCGGTCACGCCCGGCCGCCCCTACTTCTGCGCGGAGCCGCCCGCCCCCCACGTGCGGCTGAGCTTCGCCGGGGTGGCCGGCCCGGCCGACCTGGTGGAGGCCGTCCAGCGGCTGCGCGCCACGGCGGAGGCCTGATCCGGAGGCCTGATCCGGACGCCGGACGCCGGGCGCCGGACCCGGGTGTCGGGGCCCGCGCGTCGGGCCCGGCCGGCCGTCGACGCGGGGGCCCGTAAACCCGGTTGAGGCCGTCGAGGGGCGCCGGCTAGCCTGCGGCCATGATCATGCCGACCGTCCCCACCACCCCGACCGCCGGCGGCGACCCGGTGATCACCACCCTCGCGGACCGCCCCGAACTGGCCTCCCGGATCTGGGACATGCGGGACTCCTGGCCGGCGTTCTCCGGCGAGGACGCGCTCGCCTGGCTGCTCTACCCCCGCATCGTCGCCGAGTTCCCGGAGTACGTCTGGATCGCGACCGACGGGGACGCGGTCGTGGCCCGGGGCTTCGCCCTGCCCTTCGCCCTGCACACCGAGGAGCGGGGCGGGACGCTGCCGGCGAACGGCTGGGACGCGGTCTTGATGTGGGCGTTCTCCGACCGACGGCGCGGGGTGCTGCCGGACACGGTCAGCGCCATCGAGATCAGCGTCGCCACCGACCGGCAGGGTCGGGGGCTCTCGGGGCGGATGCTCGCCGCCATGCGCGAGAGCGTCCGCGCGGCCGGGTTCGCGGAGCTGGTCGCCCCGGTCCGGCCCAACGGCAAGCCCGCCGAGCCGGACGCGCCGATGGAGGAGTACGCGTACCGCACCCGCGGGGACGGCCTTCCCCACGACCCGTGGCTACGGGTCCACGTGCGCGCCGGGGGCGTCATCGACTCGGTGGCCCCGGTGTCGATGACGGTCAGCGGCTCGCTCGCGCAGTGGCGGGAATGGACCGGACTGCCCTTCGACACGGCGGGACCGGTGCGCGTGCCGGGGGCGCTCGTGCCGGTGCACTGCGAACCGGAGCGCGGCTACGCGGTCTACGTGGAGCCGAACGTATGGGTCCGCCACCGCCTGAGGTAGGTTGAACGCGTTCAATCGGGCGGGGTGGAGGGGGTGGCCATGGAATCCGTCGTGTCGATCGGCGCGCGCCGACGGTCGAGGGCGGGACGCGGCGCGCGCGTGTGGCCCCGCGGCCGGGCCCACCCCTGGCAGCTCGCCCTGGTGGTCGCCGCCGTCCTGGCTCCGCTGCCGCCCGCGATCGGCTTCGCCCGGTTCGTGGACGGTCGCGGGTACGGGGTGCTGATCGCGTGCACCGCGGCCGTCGTGGCGCTGCCGCTGTTCCTCCACCGCCGCCGGGCGGCGTTCGTGGGGGCCGCCGCGGTCGCGGGAGCCGCGCTCGTGCCGTGGATCCTCGTCGGGAGCCTGATCGGCCTGTGGACCTTCGCCCCGTCGGTGCCGTTGCTGTGGGCCGCGGCCTGCGCCGATCCGCGTCGACGTCCGGCGGCGGCCCCGGTGGTCTTCGGGGCGGGGGTCCTGCTGACGGCGGCGATCGTGGCCCTGCCCGGCTTCTGGTGGTGGCGCTGAGCGGGGATCGGCTCACGCCGCGCTCGGGGTCGGGCGCGGCGCCCCGGTGCGCGCGCCGACCACGGGTCCGACGAGGAGGAGGTGCGCGGCGGCCAGGGCCAGGCACAGCAGGGCCGTGACCCCCCACAGGGGGGCGACGCCCGCGCGTTCCAGCAGCTGCGTCGCGGTGACGGGGGCGGCCACGGTGGCGACGCCCCAGGTGACGCCGTACGCGGCGAGGTAGCGGTCGGTGCCCCCGGGTGGCGCCAGATCGGCCACCACGCCGAGGACGCGGCCCATGACGAGCACGTCGCCCAGGCTCCAGACGGCGGTGGCGATCACGAACACCGGCAGGGTGCGCGCGGCGGCGTAGCCGGCCAGGCCGATCGCGATCAGCGCGTGCCCGAGGGCGAGGGCGGCGGGGGTGCCCAGCGCGGCGACGCGGCGCAGGCGCAGGGCCGGTTGCGCCGCGACGATGGTCAGGGCCGAGGCGGTGAACAGCAGCCCGGCGTCCGCGGGCGCCAGGCCGCGGCGGTCGAGGGTGAGCGGAAGCGCCATCACGATCTGCATCGCGACGAGGGCGAAGACGGTGCCCGAGAGGAACATGGCCCACAGGGCGCGGTCCCGCCACGGGCGGACGGGTCGGGCGTCCGCGCCGCGGAGGTCGACCGGGCGGCGGGTGGGGTCGGCGGGCAGCGCGAGGCGGACCACCAGCGCGCAGAGCAGGCAGGTCAGCGCGTCGACGACGAACAGCCACCGCAGGTCCCACCGGCCCACGCCCGCCGCGATCAGTCCGGCTCCCGTTCCGCCGACGGCGAGCGCGGCGTTGAGGAGGCCGTACGCCCGCACCCGCTCCTCGGGGGCGACGGTGTCGGCGATGATCGCCTGGCTCGGCGGTTCGTACAGCTCGAAGGCCAGGCCGAGCAGGACCGCGTACGCCGCCACGGCGGCCAGGGAGTCGGCGGCGGCGATGCCCAGCTGCGCGAGGCCGCACCCCGCGAGACCGAGCACGATCGTGCGGCGGCGCCCGAGCCGGGCGGCGAGGCGACCGCCGAGGAGCCGGGAGGGGATCGTCGCGAGCCCGAAGGCCGCCGAGAGCGCCCCGGCGGTCGTGGCGCTCGCCCCGTGCTCCGTGGTGATCAGGACGGTCAGGAAGGACAGGGAGAAGGCGCCGAGCCGGTTGATCGCCCGCGCCACCACCAGCAGCCATACGGTCCGCGGCATGCCGGCCACCTCTCCCGTAACTGTCGAATCGGCTAATGTCAGGTACGGAAACTATTCTTCGAAGGGGTGACTGGTCAAGTGATGTTCGACAGTCACGTGGCGGTGTTGTTGGAACACGCCGTCGCGCTGGTGAACGCGCTCACCGACGGTGAGGCCCGGGGGCGCGACTACCTCGCGCCGCGCGGGCCCGAGCGGGTGATGGCCGTCGACGCGGCCGTGCCGCACACCGGCACGGCCGCCCTGGCGCGCGCCGTCGACACCGAACAGGCCGACCGTCTGGCGGTGACGGCGCGGAGCATGCGCGAGGTCTTCCGGGCCGTGCAGGAGGGGCGGGTGGACGCCGCCGCCGAGGTGGTCAACGACCTGCTGCGCGACACCGCGGCCCGGCCGAGGCTCGACCGCGCCGGCGGCGTGGGCTGGAACCTGCACTTCCACGGCCCCGACGACTCCTTCGCGGCGGGGGTCGGCGCGGGCTGCGCCACCGCGCTGGCCCTGGCGGTCGGCGGGGGCCTCGCGAGCCGGCTCGGCGTCTGCCAGGCGCACCGGTGCGATCGCGTCTACGTCGACAACTCCCGCAACACCGCGCGCCAGTTCTGCTCCACGGCCTGTCAGAATCGCACCAAGGCCGCGACCTTCCGCGCCCGCAGGAACGCCGCCGGCTGACTGCCGTCGAGCGGAGCCGTCGGCGGGTGTGCCCGGGGGGATTCCGAGGAACAGGGCTTTGCATAAAAGTGCAGAGATACGTATAGTCATGCCATCGAGGAGGAGGTCCGATGGTGGTACGTGTAGCGGTGGCCGGAGCGAGCGGATACGCGGGCGGTGAGGTCCTGCGCCTGCTGCTCTCGCACCCCGAGGTGGAGATCGGCGCGCTCACCGGCCACTCCAACGCGGGCCAGCCCTTCGGCGAACTCCAGCCGCACCTGGTCCCCCTCGCGGACCGCACGCTGGAGGCGACCACCCCCGAGGTCCTCGCCGGACACGACGTGGTCTTCCTCGCACTGCCCCACGGGCAGTCCGCGGCCGTCGCGGCCCGGCTGGGCGACGAGGTCCTCGTCATCGACATGGGCGCCGACCACCGGCTGAAGGACTCCGCCGACTGGGACGCATTCTACGGCGCCCCGCACGCCGGGACCTGGCCCTACGGCCTGCCCGAGCTGCCCGGCGGGCGCGCCGCGCTGGAGGGCTCCAGGCGCGTCGCCGTACCCGGCTGCTTCCCGACCGCCGTCTCCCTGGCGCTCTACCCCGCCTACCAGGCCGGCCTCGCCGAACCCGAGGCCGTCATCGTCGCGGCCACCGGCACCTCCGGCGCGGGCAAGTCCCTCAAGCCGCACCTGCTCGGCTCCGAGGTCATGGGCACCGTCACCCCGTACGGCGTCGGCGGCGTCCACCGCCACACCCCGGAGATGGTGCAGAACCTCTCCCCGCTCGCCGGGGAGCGGGTCGCCGTCTCCTTCACCGCGAACCTCGTGCCCATGCCGCGCGGCATCCTCGCCACCTGCTCGGCCAAGGCCCGCCCCGGCACCACCGCCGAATCGCTGCGCGCCGCGTACGAGAAGGCGTACGCCGACGAGCCGTTCGTCCGGCTGCTGCCGGCGGGCACGTGGCCCACCACCAAGGCCGTGTACGGCTCGAACGCCGTGCACCTCCAGGTCGCCTACGACGAGTCCGTCGGGCGGATCATCGCCATCAGCGCGATCGACAACCTCACCAAGGGCACCGCGGGCGGCGCGGTGCAGAGCATGAACATCGCCCTCGGGCTGCCCGAGGCGCTGGGTCTCTCCTCGATCGGAGTGGCCCCGTGAGCGTCGCACGCGCGGCCACCGGGCCGCGGACGACGATGAGGACCGCACCGGCACGCCGCGCGGGCGGAGAAGCGAACAAGGAGTCGTCGTGAGCGTCACGGCAGCACAGGGATTCACGGCGGCGGGCATCGCCGCCGGGATCAAGGCGAACGGCAACCCGGACCTGGCCCTCGTGGTCAACCACGGCCCGCGACTGGCCGCCGCGGGCGTCTTCACCTCCAACCGCGTCAAGGCCGCTCCCGTCCACTGGTCCGAGCAGGTCCTGCGCGGCGGAACCGTCAGCGCGGTCGTCCTCAACTCCGGCGGCGCCAACGCCTGCACCGGCCCCAAGGGCTTCCAGGACACCCACGCCACGGCCGAGAAGGTCGCCGAGGTCCTGAGCGGTCGGGGCGACGGCGCCGAGCACAACGCCGGCGAGATCGCGGTGGCCTCCACCGGGCTGATCGGCGTCCTGCTCCCCATGGACAGGCTGCTGCCCGGCGTCGAGACGGCCGCCGCCGCCCTGAGCGCCGACGGCGGCGAGGCCGCGGCCATTGCCATCAAGACCACCGACACCGTCCACAAGACCGCCACCGTCTCGCGCGGCGGCTGGACGGTGGGCGGCATGGCCAAGGGCGCGGGCATGCTCGCCCCGGGCCTGGCCACCATGCTGGTCGTCCTCACCACGGACGCGGACCTGGACGCGGCCGACCTCGACAAGGCCCTGCGCGACGCCACCCGCACCACCTTCGACCGGGTCGACTCCGACGGCTGCATGTCCACCAACGACACCGTGCTGCTGCTCGCCTCCGGCGCCTCCGGCCACGTACCGGTGTACGAGGAGTTCGCGGAGGCCGTCCGGACCGTCTGCGACGACCTCGCCCGTCAGCTCATCGGCGACGCCGAGGGGGCGAGCAAGGACATCCGCATCGAGGTGATCGGCGCGGCGAGCGAGGACGACGCCGTCGAGGTCGGTCGTTCCATCGCCCGCAACAACCTGCTCAAGTGCGCCATCCACGGCGAGGACCCCAACTGGGGCCGCGTGCTCTCGGCGATCGGCACCACCCGGGCCGCCTTCGACCCGGACCGACTGAACGTCGCCATCAACGACGTCTGGGTCTGCCGCAACGGCTCGGTCGGCGAGGACCGCGACCTCGTCTCGATGAAGGACCGCGAGGTGCGCATCACCGCCGACCTGTCGACCGGCTCCGCGTCCGCCGTGATCTGGGCGAACGACCTGACCGCCGAGTACGTCCACGAGAACAGCGCGTACAGCTCGTGACCGCCGCGAGGAAGCACACCGCGCTGCCCAAGGCCGAGATCCTCATCGAGGCGCTGCCCTGGCTCACCCGGCACAACGGAAAGATCGTCGTCATCAAGTTCGGCGGCAACGCCATGATCGACGAGGACCTGAAGGCGGCCTTCGCCCAGGACGTGGTCTTCCTGCGGCAGGCCGGCCTGCGGCCCGTCGTGGTCCACGGCGGCGGCCCGCAGATCAACGCCCAGCTCGACAAGCAGGGCCTGGTCAGCGAGTTCAAGGCCGGGCTGCGGGTCACCACCCCGGAGGCCATGGACGTCGTACGGATGGTCCTGGCGGGGCAGGTCCAGCGCGAGCTGGTCGGCCTGCTCAACCAGCACGGCCCCCTCGCGGTCGGCCTGACCGGCGAGGACGCCCACACCATCACCGCGACCAAGCACACCCCGGAGATCGAGGGCGAGCGCGTCGACATCGGGCGGGTCGGCGAGATCACCGCCATCGACACCGGCGCGATCGAGGCCCTCCTCGCGGACGGCCGCATCCCGGTCATCTCCTCGATCGCCCGCAGCGCGGACGACGGCCACGTCTACAACGTGAACGCCGACACCGCCGCCGCGGCGCTCGCCGCCGCGCTCGGCGCCGAGACGCTGATGGTCCTCACCGACGTCGAGGGCCTCTACGCGGACTGGCCCGACAGCGACGAGGTCATCAGCCGGCTCACCGTGAGCGAGCTGGAGAAGCTGCTGCCCGAGCTGTCCAGCGGCATGGTCCCCAAGATGGAGGGCTGCCTGCACGCCGTGCGCGGCGGCGTCGGCACCGCCCGCGTCATCGACGGCCGGGTGCAGCACTCGATCCTGCTGGAGATCTTCACCGACGAGGGCATCGGCACCATGGTCGTGCCCGACGACCAGGGCCCGACCGCACAGGACCCGACCACGCAGGACCCGAACGCACAGGGAGGCGACGGAGCATGACCGGAAACCAGGACTACGCCGCCCGCTGGCGCGGCGCGCTCACCGACAACTACGGCACCCCGGCCCTGGCCCTCGTCCGCGGCGCGGGCGCCCAGGTCTGGGACGCGGACGGCAGGCAGTACACCGACTACGTCGGCGGCATCGCGGTCAACGCCCTCGGCCACGCCCACCCGGCGATCGTCGAGGCCGTCTCGGCGCAGGTCGCCACCCTCGGCCACGTCTCCAACCTCTACGCCTCCGAGCCCGTCCTCGCGCTCGGCGAGCGGCTGCTCGAACTCTTCGACCGCGAGGGCCGGGTGTTCTTCTGCAACTCCGGCGCGGAGGCCGTCGAGGCCGCCTTCAAGATCGGCAGGCTGACGGGGCGGACCCACATGGTCGCCACTCAAGGCGGCTTCCACGGCCGGACCATGGGCGCCCTCGCGCTCACCGGCCAGCCGGCCAAGCAGACCCCCTTCCTGCCGCTGCCCGGTGACGTCACCCACGTCCCGTACGGCGACGTGGAGGCCCTGCGGGCCGCCGTCACCGAGGAGACGGCCCTCGTCCTCATCGAGCCGATCCAGGGCGAGAACGGCGTCGTCGTCCCGCCCGCCGGCTACCTGGAGGCCGCCCGCGAGATCACCCGGGCCACCGGGACCCTGCTGGCCCTCGACGAGGTACAGACCGGCATCGGCCGCTGCGGCCAGTGGTTCGAGCACCAGGCCCACGAGGGCGTCGAGCCCGATCTCGTCACCCTCGCCAAGGGCCTCGGCGGCGGCCTGCCGATCGGCGCCGTGGTCGCCTTCGGCCCGACCGCCGACCTGCTGCGGCCCGGCCAGCACGGCACCACCTTCGGCGGGAACCCGGTCGCCTGCGCCGCCGGCCTCGCCGTGATCGACACCATCGAGGCCGACGGCCTGCTGGAGCGGGTCAAGGCGCGCGGCGAACGGCTGCGCTCCGGAATCGAGGGCTCCGGTCATCCGCTGGTCTCCCACGTCCGCGGTTCCGGACTGCTGCTGGGTATCGTGCTGACGGAGCCGCTCGCGCAGAAGGCGCAGTCGGCGGCTCAGGAAGCCGGATTCCTGGTCAACGCGCCCGCCCCCGACGTCCTGCGGCTGATGCCCCCGTTCGTCATCACCGAGGCCGAGGTCGACGCGTTCGTCGGGGCGCTGCCCGGCATCCTCGACGCGGCGGGACGATCCGGAGAATGAGACGACGATGAGTCAGGCGCAGGAACACGAGCAGAACGGGCCGTCCGTTCCGCAGACCCGCACCGCCCGCCACCGCCGGATCGTGGACATCCTCAACCGGCAGCCGGTCCGCTCCCAGAGCCAGCTGGCCAAGCTCCTCGCCGACGACGGGTTGAGCGTCACCCAGGCGACGCTCTCGCGCGACCTCGACGAGCTGGGGGCGGTGAAGATCCGCAACACCGGCGGCGAGCTGATCTACGCGGTGCCCAGCGAGGGCGGCTTCCGCACCCCGCAGGCCCCGCTCGGGGAGTCGGCGAAGGAGGAGCGCATGCGACGCCTCTCCGGGGAGCTGCTGATCTCCGCCGAGGCCTCCGCGAACCTCGTGGTCCTGCGCACCCCTCCGGGGGCGGCCCAGTTCCTCGCCTCCGCGATCGACCAGGCCGAACTCCGCGAGATCCTCGGCACGATCGCCGGCGACGACACGCTGATGCTGATCAGCCGTGATCCGGCGGGCGGTCAGGCCCTGGCCGACCACCTGCTGAGGCTGGCGCAGAAGGAGGGCTGACGCGGCGGCACGCCGCCCGGACGCCCAGGACACGACGAAGGGCCCGCTCCGATCGGAGCGGGCCCTTCGCGCGTGGCGCGCCGGCTTCAGTAGCGGGTCACGGCCAACGGGCCGTCCTCGGTGCCGATCGCCAGGTGGGGGCGGCGGCGCGGGTCGGCCCAGCGCAGCAGGGCGCGCATCGCCCGTTCGGGGACGGAGACGCAACCGGCCGTCGCCCCCTTGCCGTCGACGTGCAGGAAGATGCCCGCGCCCCGGCCGCGTACGGGCCGGTCGTAGTTGAAGGCGACGACCAGCGCGTGCGCGTACTGCCGCCGGTAGGTCACCAGGTGCTCGGCCTCGCCGGGCGCGCAGTCGGAGGGCAGCGGTTCCACCCAGCGGTTGTAGCTCGCGGAGGCGTTGTCCTGGCACCACCAGGAATCCCGGGTCACCCGCCGGTAGGCGTACCGCGTCCCGGCCGGCGCCGGAGCGATGCCGAAGGCGTACGGCAGTGCGTACAGGCCCGTCGGGGTGGTGCTCGTCCCCTGCACCCGGCCCGTCCCCTCGGCCAGCCCCTTCGCGCCGAAGCGGGCGGGCGCGCCGCCGGCCTCGTACCAGCGGCCGGCGCGGCGGTCCCACCAGGTGAGCCGGCCCGTCGTGGCCCCGGGCGAGGGCGCGACGGCGGTGATCAGCTGGCTGCCGCCGCCGGTGTCGGCGAGGCGGTGCGGCAACGGCGGCGGGCCGAGGGGGAAGGGGTCGAAGGCGGCGGGGCCGGAGGGGAGCAGGGCGGCGAGGACCAGCGAGCCGGTCAGCAGGGCGGTACGCAGCACATGTCAGACGGTACGGGGCGGAAGGGGCAGCGGCAGCGCAGGCAGGCCGTCGAGGCTGCTGCCGACGTGTTCCTTGCGCTCGCAGTACTCGGCGAACTCCTCGTCGCTCTTGCGGCCGAAGTGCTCCGCGTGGAGGGTGCGTTCGCCCCGGTACTCCATGAAGGGGACGGCGTACCCGCACACGTCGGCGATCCGGCGGGTGCGGACCACGATCACGGCGCGGGCGGCCGGCCCGTCCGCCTCCCCGAACAGGGCGATCAGATCCGCCCAGCGCGGGTCGTCGCGGAAGACCGCCTCGCCCTCGCCGTGCACGCGCACGATGTTGGGCGGGCCGGAGAAGGCGCACCACACGAGCGTGATGCGGCCGTTCTCACGGACGTGCGCGATGGTCTCGGCGCCGCTGCCCCCGAAGTCCAGGTACGCCAGGGTGTGCTCGTCGACGACGACGAGCGTGCCCGCGCGGCCCTTGGGGGAGAGGTTGACGTGACCGTCCCCGGAGAGCGGGGCGGTCGCGGTGAAGAAGATCGGCTGCTCCTCGATGAAAGCGCGCAGCCGGCCGTCGATACGGTCGTGGAGTTTTCCCATGGTCGGATTATCCGTGCGGCGGTCGGGTCGGGGGAGTGCGGTTCCACTCCCCGAGCCCCAACCGACCCAGCCGCAGGGCCAGTCGGTACGGGTCGAGGACGTGCGCGGAGCGCAACAGGAGACCGCCCAGCACCTCGCGGGGCGCCGCGGCCGTGAAGTGCGTCGGCTCCCACGAGCGCACCGTCGCCTCGGCGAGGCCGCGCAGGTCCGGGTCCCCGTCGTCCAGGAGGTCGACGGCCGCCCGGATCCCGTCGAGGCCGCCCCGCGCGAGCAGCAGCCGGAACGCCGCCCGGCGGGTGGCCGCCGGCCGGTCCGGGCCCGTCCGCACCATGAGCGCGGTGGCGTCCAGGCGCGGGGCGTCGGGGTCCAGGGCGCGTGCGACCCGGCGGACCACGGTCGCCGACGGGTCGTCGAGCAGCGGGAACAGCAGCGCGGGCTCGACCGCCTCCAGGCCGGCGAGCCCGGCGACGGCCGCCGCCCGCACCCCCGCCTCGGGGTGGTCGAGCAGCTCCCGCAGGACGGGCGCGGCGTCGTCCCGCCGGGCGCATTCGACGAAGCCGCCGACCTCGCCCGGGGTGACCCGCTCCCGATCCGCGACCCGCGCGCGCAGGAGGACCACCGGGTCCACTCCGGCCTGCCGCGACGCCCACCGGGCGCAGGCCCGGACCATCGCGGAGCGGTCGCCGAGGTAGGACTGCGCCTCCGCGGCCCGCCCGGCGCCGCGCAGCGCCGTCACCCCCGAGGCCCGGACCATCGCCACGCGCCCGCCGAGCAGCAGGTCGACGGCGCCCTCGTCGGGCGCCCCCGGGGCGGCGGACCGGGCGGCCAGTGCCGCGTCGGCCCACAGGGCGGCCGTGAGCGGATCCCGTTCGGCGGCGGCCTCGCGCGCGAGGTCCCGTACGCCGAACCGGCCCGCGGCGATCTCCGCGCGCACGCCGAACCGGCGGGTCGAGTGGTCCGCCGAGGCCCGCACCGCGGCCGACGCCGCCGGACCCGCCGTCCGCAGCGCCTCCTCGAAGCGGAGCACCGCCCAGCGGCCGTGTTCGCGCAGCCCGAGCCGCAGCACGAGCGGGGTCAGGGTCACGAGGGTGGCGAGCGGGTCCCGCTCCAGGAACTCCTCCAGCACCCGTCGGGCCCGTTCCCGTACCGGCGGGGCCCAGTCGGCGCAGCGGATCGCCACCGGTTCCGGCGTGGCGTGCGCGAGGCCGAGGGAGGCCTCGCGGACCCGCCCGTCGGGGTGGCACAGGAGCACCTCCAGGGGGGCGCCGTCGGGGACGCGGGCGTACCGCCAGGTGGCGCGCACGGCCTGGTCGAACTCGATCCACGCGTGGGGCCCGTCGAGGGCGGCCAGGTGCTCCCGCACCGCCTCGCCCCGCTCCGCGGCTGCCGCCGCCGCCCGCCCGATCCCTACCTGGTCCCGCCTCGTCGCGGCCATCTTTCGCCCCTCCCGTGTTCGTCGGTCGAGCGTAGGCGGCGGGAGGGGGCCGGCGCCTCCGGTTATTCGCGCAGGTCAGGGGTGGTGTCGACACGGCCCGGGGGCTCGATTGACGAAACATACGGAGTAGTGCATAGTTATGCCTGTCGTTGAATGCACCGTAAGGAGAAACCCGTGACCGAGCGCGTCGTACTCGCCTACTCGGGCGGCCTGGACACCTCCGTCGCCATCGGCTGGATCGCCGAGGAGACGGGCGCCGAGGTCATCGCCGTTGCCGTGGACGTCGGCCAGGGCGGCGAGGACCTGGACGTCATCCGCAAGCGCGCGCTCGCCTGCGGTGCCGTGGAAGCCGAGGTCGCGGACGCCAAGGACGAGTTCGCCAACGAGTACTGCCTCCCGGCGATCAAGGCGAACGCCCTCTACATGGACCGCTACCCGCTGGTCTCCGCCCTCTCCCGGCCGACGATCGTCAAGCACCTCGTCGCCGCCGCGAAGAAGCACGGCGCCGGCATCGTCGCCCACGGCTGCACCGGCAAGGGCAACGACCAGGTCCGCTTCGAGGCGGGCATCCAGGCCCTCGGCCCGGACCTCAAGTGCATCGCCCCGGTCCGTGACTACGCGATGACCCGCGACAAGGCCATCGCCTTCGCGGAGCGGGCCGAGCTCCCCATCGCCACCACCAAGAAGTCCCCGTACTCCATCGACCAGAACGTCTTCGGTCGCGCCGTCGAGACGGGCTTCCTGGAGGACATCTGGAACGCCCCTATCGAGGACATCTACGAGTACACCTCGAACCCGGCGACCCCCCGCGAGGCCGACGAGGTCGTCATCTCCTTCAAGGAGGGCGTCCCGGTCGCCATCGACGGCAAGCCCGTCACCGTCCTCCAGGCCATCCAGCAGCTCAACGAGCGCGCCGGCGCCCAGGGCATCGGCCGGATCGACATGGTCGAGGACCGTCTCGTCGGCATCAAGTCCCGCGAGGTGTACGAGGCCCCGGGCGCGATCGCGCTGATCACCGCCCACCAGGAGCTGGAGAACGTCACCGTCGAGCGCGAGCTGGCCCGCTACAAGCGGCAGGTCGAGCAGCGCTGGGGCGAGATGGTCTACGACGGCCTGTGGTTCTCCCCGCTCAAGCGGGCCCTGGACGGCTTCATCAACGAGGCCAACCAGCACGTCACCGGTGACATCCGGATGACCCTGCACGGCGGTCGCGCCGTCGTCACCGGCCGGAAGTCGGACGAGTCCCTCTACGACTTCAACCTGGCCACCTACGACTCGGGCGACACCTTCGACCAGTCCAAGGCCCAGGGCTTCATCGACATCTTCGCCCTCTCCGCGAAGATCGCCGCGCGCCGCGACCTCGCCTGACCCCCGGTCGTCACGCAGGAGCGCGCCACGCGCAGTACGGCAGTACCGAGACGGCCTCCCCGTTACCTCCGCGGCGGGGAGGCCGTCGCACACCCACCCTCATGAGGAGCAGTAGCTGTGAGCAGCAACAACGGTGACGTCCGGCTCTGGGGCGGCCGGTTCGCCGACGGGCCTTCGGAGGCCCTCGCGAAGCTGTCCGCGTCGGTCCACTTCGACTGGCGCCTGGCGCCGTACGACATCGCCGGCTCGCGCGCCCACGCCCGCGTGCTGCACAAGGCGGGCCTGCTCACGGCCGAGGAACTCGACCGCATGATCGACGGCCTCGACCGGCTCGAAGCCGACGTGGCCGACGGCTCCTTCGTCGGCACCATCGCCGACGAGGACGTCCACACCGCCCTGGAGCGGGGACTGCTGGAGCGCCTCGGCGCCGACCTCGGCGGCAAGCTGCGGGCCGGCCGTTCGCGCAACGACCAGGTGGCCACCCTCTTCCGGATGTACCTGCGCGACCACGCGCGGACCATCGGCGGTCTGATCGCCGACCTCCAGGACGCCCTGGTCGGACTCGCGGAGGCGCACCCGGACGTGGCCATGCCCGGCCGGACCCACCTCCAGCACGCGCAGCCCGTCCTGTTCGCCCACCACGTGCTGGCCCACGTGCAGTCCCTGTCCCGGGACGCCGAGCGGCTGCGGCAGTGGGACACCCGCACGGCGGTCTCCCCGTACGGTTCGGGCGCGCTCGCCGGTTCCTCCCTCGGCCTGGACCCGGAGGCGGTCGCCGCCGACCTGGGCTTCGAGCGGGGTTCGGTCGGCAACTCCATCGACGGCACGGCCTCGCGGGACTTCGTCGCCGAGTTCGCCTTCGTCACCGCGATGATCGGGATCAACCTGTCCCGGATCGCGGAGGAGATCATCCTGTGGAACACGAAGGAGTTCTCCTTCGTCACCCTCCACGACGCCTTCTCCACCGGCTCCTCGATCATGCCGCAGAAGAAGAACCCCGACATCGCGGAGCTGGCGCGCGGCAAGTCGGGCCGGCTCATCGGCAACCTGACCGGCCTGCTGGCCACCCTCAAGGCGCTGCCGCTGGCCTACAACCGGGACCTCCAGGAGGACAAGGAGCCCGTCTTCGACTCCTGCGACACCCTCGAAGTCCTGCTGCCGGCCTTCACCGGCATGATGGCCACCCTCACGATCAACGCGGAGCGGATGCGGGAGCTGGCCCCGGCGGGCTTCTCGCTGGCCACCGACATCGCGGAGTGGCTGGTCAAGCAGGGCGTGCCGTTCCGGGTGGCGCACGAGGTGGCCGGCGAGTGCGTCAAGGTCTGCGAGGCCGAGGGCATCGAACTGGACCAGCTCACCGACGAGCAGTTCGTGAAGATCTCGGAGCACCTGACCCCCGAGGTCCGCACCGTCCTCAACGTCGAAGGCGCCCTGGCGTCCCGCGACGGCCGGGGCGGCACGGCCCCCTCGGCGGTCGCCGTCCAGCTCACCGAGCTGAAGGCCGACCTGGTCATCCAGCACGCCTGGGCGATCCACAAGCAGTAGTCGACGGGACGGGAGGGGCAGACCACGGTGATCGAGAACGGTCGGTCGCTGTCCACGGCGGCGCTGCCGCCGGCGGACGGCGTCGCGGTCCGGATGAACAGCGTGTTCCCGTTCACCTGGCCGACCAGGATGGACGAGCTGCCGGGGCCGGGGTCGTTGCCCCCGTTGGTGTTGATGGTGCCGAGGAGGGCGCACCCGTTGAGGCCCGCGGCCGTGGTGATGTTGTAGCGGCCGATGCCGAACTTGTTGATCCCGGTGATGCCCTGGCCGCCGAGGACCTGGCCGTTGGCGGCGATCTTGGCCCAGGCCGTGGTGGTGGTCATGGCGGTGCGGGACGTGACCGTCGGTTCGGCGGAGGCGGAGGACACCGCGACCGCGCCGCCGACCGTGAGGGCGAGCGCGGCCGCCGCGAAGGTGAGCTTCCTGGATCCGTTCATGGTTCTCTCCCTGCGTGTGATGGATCGGTGCAGGTGGCCCACCCCGGGCAAGGGCTCACCGGGGAGGACTCTCCTCCCCTCGGACCCGCCGGCAGAAGGGGGGACGGCGATGCTCACCCCAAATGATCAAACCCCCCTCGAATGCGCACATTCGCTCGACGGTGGAATGCGCTCCGGCGCCCGTTGACGGTCGCGCATGATCGTCCACGCCCTGGGTAAGGGGCCCCGAATGCCCGGCCGCCGGGTCCGCGCCCGTTGCCCCGCCCGCGCCCGCGCCCGTGGCCCCGTCCGCGCCCGCGGCCCCGCCCGCGCCCCGGCCGCCCCTGCCGCGTCTACGCCGCCCAGTCCGCCAGCGCGTCGAAGTCCGGCCGGATCAGCCCGATCCGTTCGTCCACCCGCATCAGCAGCGTCCGCGCCGGGTACGTCCGGTCGACGTACTCGTGGTCCATGGTCGTGATGTCGTCGTCGATCCAGGCGAAGGGTCGGCCGGCCGCGTACGGGAGGATGTACTGCGTCTTCCAGAACGTGCCGCGCGGGGAGCGGCCGTGCATCACCGGCCAGTCGACGAAGGGCAGTCGCGGCAGGCCCAGGCGCGGGCCTATCCAGTCGTTGGCCTCGTCCTTCCAGGTGGTGGCCCACACGAGGTCGTAGAGGTCCGCGAGGGCGAGCAGCTCGGCGCCGTGCCCGGGGTTGAGCCAGACCCGCAGCGGTCGGCCCTCCGTGAAGCCCGTCGGGCGCATCCGGTGGGTGCCGTAGCCCTCGGGTCGGCGTTGGGCCTTGGCCGCGTAGGGGTTCAGCGGGCCGTCGACGTCGATCAGCAGCAGTGGCTTCATGTGATCAGCCTTTCTCTCCGGCGGCCTCTCCGGCAGCCTGTTTTTCTTCGAATGAGACATTGGCGTCTCATTTGGGGTATGCTCGTCTCATGGCCATGGATCGTGACCAGGTGCTCCGCGACGCGGCGGCCCTGCTCTCCCGCAAATCGACCGCCACGATGGACGAGGTGGCGCGCGCCGCCGGCATCGGCAGGGCGACCCTCCACCGACACTTCGCCGGGCGCGACGCCCTCGTACGGGCCCTGGAGGATCTCGGGATCCGGGCCTTCGAGCAGGCCTTCGACGCCGCCCGCCTCGACGAGGACACGGCGGTGGAGGCGCTGAGGCGGCTCATCGCCGAGGCGGAGCCCAACGCCGAACTGCTGGCCTTCCTCGTCACCGAGAACCAGCTCTTCGAGGGCGACCAGGTCAACGAGGGCTGGGCCCGCCTCGACGCCCGCGTCCTCGCGCTCTTCAAGCGGGGCCAGAACGAGGGGGACATCCGCATCGACCTGAGCCCCGCATGGCTCACCGAGGCCCTCTACGGCCTCATCGGCAGCTGCGCCTGGGCCGTGATGGACGGGCGGGTCGCCGCCAAGGACTTCCAGTACATGATCACCGAGTTGCTGCTCGGTGGAGCACGACGGAGTGTGGAGTGATGAGCCGTACC
The DNA here is from genome assembly GCF_055584445.1 of Streptomyces sp. NPDC103540. Taxonomy (NCBI): domain Bacteria; kingdom Bacillati; phylum Actinomycetota; class Actinomycetes; order Kitasatosporales; family Streptomycetaceae; genus Streptomyces; species Streptomyces sp. NPDC103540. Next base: position 206,444 of record NZ_JBVJMA010000007.1, on the reverse strand, counting down.
GAACAGCTGAACCGGCACACCGGGGCGGAGGGGACCGGTCGAGGACGCTGGCTGGCGCTCTCCGTGCTGGTCCTGGCCGTCCTGCTGGTCGCGGTCGACGCCACCGTACTCGGCCTCGCCACCCCCGCCCTCAGTGAGGACCTCAAGCCGTCCGGCACCCAACTGCTGTGGATCGGCGACATCTACTCGTTCGTCATCGCCGGCCTGCTCGTCTCCATGGGCTCCCTCGGCGACCGGATAGGCCGCAAGAAGCTCCTCCTCGTCGGCGCCACCGCCTTCGGCGCCGTCTCGGTCCTCAACGCCTACGCGACCAGCCCCGAGATGATGATCGTCGCCCGCGCCCTGCTCGGCGTGGCCGGCGCCACCCTCATGCCCTCCACCCTCGCGCTGATCCGCAACATCTTCTCCGACCCGCGCGAACGCAGCCTCGCCATCGGCATCTGGGGCGCCACCGCCTCGGCCGGCGCGGCCGTCGGGCCCGTCGTCGGCGGAGCCCTGCTCCAGCACTTCTGGTGGGGCTCGGTCTTCCTCATCAACCTGCCCGTGATGATCGCCCTGGTCCTCGTCGGCATCCGGCTGCTCCCCGAGTCCAAGAACCCGGTCGCCGGCCCCTGGGACCTGGTCAGCGTCGGCCTGTCCCTCGTCGGCGTCATCAGCGTCGTGTACGCCATCAAGGAGGTGGCCACCCACGGCCCCACCCCGGCCGTCTGGCTGTCCGCCGTCCTCGGCGCCGCCTGCCTGTACGCCTTCGTGCGCCGCCAGTTCGCCCTCACCTCCCCGCTGCTCGACATGCGCCTCTTCCGCCACCGCGGCTTCTCCGGCGCGGTCCTCGCCGACCTCCTGACCGTCTTCGGCCTCTCCGGCCTGGTCTTCTTCCTCTCCCAGTTCTTCCAGCTCGTCCAGGGCCGCGACCCGCTGGAGGCCGGCCTCGCCGAACTGCCCGCCGCCATCGGCGCGGTGGCCACCGGCCTGGTCGCGGGCCGGTACGCCCGCAGGTACTCGGTGCGCGTCATCGTCTCCGGGGGCCTCGCCGCCATCGGCCTGGCGCTCGGCGTGCTCACCGTGATCCACCGCGAGACGGGCTACCCGCTGCTCGGCGTCGCCCTCCTCGTCGTCGGACTCGGCGCCGGCTTCTCCTTCACCGTCACCGCCGACGTGATCCTCTCCAGCGTCCCCAAGGAACAGGCCGGCTCGGCCTCCGCCGTCTCCGAGACCGCGTACGAGCTCGGCGCCGCCCTCGGCATCGCCCTGCTCGGCTCGGTCGTCACCGGCGTCTACCAGAGCTTCACCGCCCCCGCCTCGGTCCCCGCCCCGGTGGCCGACGCCGCCCACGAGTCCCTCGGCGGCGCGGTGGAGGCCGCCCGGGCCCTGGACCCGCAGACCGCCCACACCATGGTCACCGCCGCCCAGGACGCCTTCGTGGACGGTCTGCGGCTCGCCTCCGGGGTCGGCGCCGCCGTCCTGATCGCCACCGCGGTCGCGGCCTGGTTCCTGCTCAAGGGGCAGGAGCTCCAGGAGGGCGTCGAGCACTGACGTGCCGACAGGCGGTCGGGCCCCGAACGGAGTTGACAGTGCGTTCGACGCCGGGACACCATCCCGGCGATGGAGATCACCGACCTCACCCCGGCCGAACGCCGCGTCGTCGACGCCTTCCCGCGCGGGGAGGGCGTCGACTTCCGCGCGAGCCCCGGGGAGACCTCCCACGACGGAGCCTCCTGGGGGCCCGAGCGCACCCTGCGCGCGGAGGTGCTGCGCGCGCTGCTCGTCGGCGGCTCCGCCGAAGCGGGCCGGGTCGCCGGGCTCAAGGTCTACGGGGCGCGGATCGTCGGCAAGCTCGACCTCAAGTACGCGGTCGTCGACCACCCGATCCGGCTGCGGGGCTGCTGGTTCGAACGCAAACCCATGATGTACGGCGCCCAACTGCGCGCCGTCGTCCTCGGCGACTCCACCCTGCCGGGCCTGACCGCGGCGACCGTCCGCGTCGAGGTGGTGCTCCGGCTCTCCGGCTGCCGCGTCGAGGGGCCCGTCCGGCTCGCGGGCGCGCGGATCGCCGGCGGGCTCTTCCTCCAGGGGGCCACCGTCACGCCCGGCGACCAGGCCGACGAGCTCGACGAGCCGCCGCTCCAGCTCAACCACGCCGAGATAGGTACGGACGTCATCGCCGACGGCCTCGCCGTGCACGGCGAGTTCCGCCTCAACGGCTCCACCGTCACCGGTCAGGTCAACCTCGACGGCGCCCGCCTCATCAACCCCGGCGGCACCGCCCTGCACGCCGAGACCCTGACCGTCGGCAGCGACGTACGCGGCAACGGGCTGCGCGCCGAGGGCATGGTCAACCTCACCGGAGCCCGGATCCCCGGCCAGCTCGTCCTGAGCCGGGCCGGCCTGTCGAACCCCGGCGGCGTGGCCCTGCGCGCCAGCTCCTCCGTCATCGGCGAGTTCTGGCTGCGCAAGTGCCCCACCGTCGACGGGATCGTCAACCTGCGCCGCGGCCAGTTCGACATCCTGTGGGTCGAGCCGAGCGTCTGGCCGCCCGTGGTCCGCATGGACGGGCTCACCTACCGGCTGCTGCAACCCCACCTGCCGGCAGAGGAACGGGTGCCGCTGCTGGAGCGCGAGGAGGACGGCTACCTCCCGTACGCCTACGAGCAGTTGGCCGCCGCGTACCGCACCGTCGGGGACGAGACCTCCGCCCGGACCGTCCAGCTCGCCAAACTGCGCCGCCACCGACGCACCCGACCCCGGCACAGCCGGGTCTGGGGCCTGCTCCAGGACACCACCGTCGGCTACGGGTTCCGCCCGCTGCGCGCCGCGGGCTGGCTGCTGGCGCTGCTGGTGACGGGCACGATCGCCTACGGGCTGCGGCCGCCGCGCGCGATGAAGGCCGGGGAGGCCCCCGACTTCAACCCGGTCTTCTACACCATCGACCTGCTGGTGCCCATCGTCGGCTTCGGGCAGGAGACCGCCTTCGCGCCGAGCGGCTGGTACCAGTGGCTGTCGTACCTGCTGATCGTGACCGGCTGGATCCTCGCCACCACGACGGCGGCGGGGATCAGCCGGTCATTGAGCCGACAGTGAGGCGGTGACGCCCGCTCAGGCCGCCTTGGCCTTGGTCGCGTACATGTCCACGTACTCCTGGCCCGAGAGCCGCATGACCTCCGCCATCACCGAGTCCGTGACGGCCCGCAGCACGTAGCGGTCGCGGTCCATGCCCTCGTAGCGGGAGAACTCCATCGGCTCGCCGAAGCGGACGGTGACCCGGCCCGGGCGCGGCATGCCGGCGCCGCCGGGCTGGAGCTTGTCGGTGCCGATCATCGCGAACGGCACCACGGGGGCGCCGGTCATCAGGGTGAGGCGGGCGATGCCGGTGCGACCCCGGTAGAGGCGGCCGTCGGGGGAGCGGGTGCCCTCGGGGTAGATCCCGAAGATCTTGCCCTCCTCCAGGATCCGCCGGCCCGTCATCAGCGCGGCGACCCCGCCGTTGGCCCCGTCGCGGTCCACGGGGATCATGCCGGCGCCGGTGAAGAACCACGCCATCAGGCGGCCCTTGAGGCCCTTGCCCGTCACGTACTCGTCCTTGCCGATGAAGTGGACCGTGCGGTCGCAGACCAGGGGCAGGATCATCGAGTCGATGAAGGTGAGGTGGTTGCCCGCGAGGATCACCGGACCGGTGCCCGGGATGTTCTCGATGCCCTCCACCCGGGTACGGAACATCATGCGCATGACCGGTCCGACAGTGGCTTTGATGAGCGCGGTACGGAACAACGTGAGCCCTCCGGCATCGAAAAGCGGCTTTCGCACCACACGGTGGTAGTGCAGGTGAGGACGATACTCGCGGGTCACCACTGATCGCACATCGGGTTCACGCACTGGATACGCAGTGTTGACGCGTGTTTCCGCCATGTTCCGTCGCAGCCCGCCCCCGGGTCACCTCCCGCTGCCTACGATCGCACCCCGATCCGGGCCGGACGGTGGCCGGAGATCCCGGGGCCGGGGCCCTCGCGAACAAGGAGTGGCACTCATGACACAGGGTGGGGCAGCACGGCGCACGGTGCTGGGGGCGGCCGTCCTGGCCGCCGGGGCCGGCATGACCGCGATGACGGCCACGAGCGCCTCCGCGCGCGGCGTGGACGCGGCCGAGGCCGCCGACGCGCCCGACGCTCGCGCGGTCGGGCGCGAGGGCGGCTTCCGGGACCTGCCCTCCCCGACGGTGATCGGCCACCGGGGCGCGAGCGGCTACCGCCCCGAGCACACCCTCGGCTCGTACCAGCTCGCCCTCGACCTCGGCGCCGACGTGATCGAGCAGGACCTCGTCCCCACCAAGGACGGGCACCTGGTCTGCCGGCACGAGAACGAGATCGGCGGCACCACCGACGTCGCCGACCACCCCGCCTTCGCCTCCCGCCGCACCACCAAGACCATCGACGGGGTCGCGGTCACCGGCTGGTTCACCGAGGACTTCACCCTCGCCGAGCTGAAGACCCTGCGCGCCAAGGAGCGCATCCCCGCCGTCCGCCAGCGCAACACGCTCTACGACGGCCGCTGGGCCGTCCCCACCTTCGAGGAGGTGCTGCGCTGGGCCGAACGCGAGGGCCGCCGGCGCGACCGGCGCGTCTGGCTGCACGTCGAGACCAAGCACCCCACCTACTTCCGGGGCCTCGGCCTCGGCCTGGAGGAGCCCTTGGCCAAGCTCCTGCGCCGGTTCCGCCGCGACGGCCGCGACGCCGCCGTCTTCCTCCAGTCCTTCGAGCCCTCCAGCATCCAGCGGCTGTCCCGCCTGGTGTCCGCGCCGCGCGTGGTGCTGCTCTCGGCCGCGCACACCCGGCCCTGGGACTTCGAGGTGGCCAAGGACCCGCGCACGGTCGCCGACCTGGTCAGGCCCGAGGGCCTGAAGTGGATCGCCGGCTTCGCCCAGGGCATCGGCCCCACCCTCGACCTCGTCGTCCCCCGCGACGCCTCCGGCGCCCTCGGCACCCCCACCACCCTGGTGCGCGACGCCCACGCCCGGGGCCTGGTCCTGCACCCCTACACGGCGCGCAACGAGAACAGCTTCCTGCCCGCCGAGTACCGCAAGGGCGCCGATCCGGCCGCGTACGGGGACTCCCTCGGCGCCCTGCGCCGGTACTTCGAGCTGGGCATCGACGGCATCTTCACCGACAACCCGGACACGGGCCTGCTCGCCGCCGAGGACTTCCGCCCCGGTCGCCGCGTCAACGGCTAGGCACGCGTCCCCGTACGGGTGGGCCGGGCGCGGCGGGGAAACCGCCCGGCCCGGGGTCCGCGTCCCGCCCGGCATGGACCTGCTGAAGGTGAAGGCCGAACTCGTCGACGAGCTGGGCCCGCTGCTGTCCGCCGAGGCGGCGGCCGAGGCGCCGGCCGCCGGGGTGGACCCCGCCGACCTGGAACAAGCCGTCTGGGTCAGGCTGCTGGAGCGCGACCCGCGCGAGGCCGATCCCACGGGCCGGGCCCGGTGGATACGGCGCGCGGTGCGCGCGGAGGCCCGGCTCGCCCGGCGGCGGGCGCGACGCGAGATCCCCTACGGAGCCACCTCGGAGGACGCGGCGGACGCGCCGGAGGACCGGCCCGAGGGGGCGCTGCTGCACGGGGAGGACAACCGTGCCCTCCGATCGGCGGTCGCCCGATTGCCGGGGCGTTGCCCGGAACTGATGGGGGCACTTCTTTCGCCCAGGGACCTCACCTACCGTGAAATCGCAGGAGAGTTGGGTATCTCACAAGGAAGTTTGGGGCCCGTCCGTTCCCGTTGCCTGGGATGTCTGCGCAGAATGCTGGCTGCAGAGGTTGCGGCTCCTGGCCTGCGGGGAAGGGAGCGGTAGACCACAGGGGTTCCGGGTGAGCGGGAGGCATGCGCACATGGGTACGAGCGTGACCATTTCGGCGGCGACCGCCGAGGACGCCGAGCAGATCTTCAAGCTCCAGTATCTGGCGTTCCAGCGGGAGGCCGAGATCTACGGCAACTACCTCATCCAGCCGCTCACCCAGTCCCTGGACTCCCTGAAGGCGGAGCTGGCCGACGACACCGTCCTGGTCGCCCGGCTCGGCGACGAGGTGGTCGGGGCGGTGCGCGGGAGCACCGGCGAGGACGGCACGGCGAGCATCGCCAAGCTGTGCGTGCACCCGCGCCTCCAGGGTCACGGCCTCGGGGCCCGGCTGCTGCGCGCGGTGGAGGGTTCGCTGGCCGGCCACGCCGGGACCACCCGCTTCCGCCTGCACACCGGAGTCAAGAGCGAGGCCAACCTGCGGATGTACCGGAAGGCCGGCTACCTGGCCGTCGGCAACCGCACGGCCTCGGACGGCGTGCGCCTGGTCATCCTGGAGAAGGAGGCCAAGGACGCGACCGACTTCGCGGTCAGCGCCTGACGGTCGGCCACCTGACGTTCGGCATCTGACGTTCGGCGCCGGAACGCCGGCGCCCGACGATCAGCGCCGGGCGCGCAGCCAGAGCATCCCGGTGATCGGCAGGATCACCGGGATGAACAGGTAGCCCATCCCGAAGTCGGACCACACGGTCGCGTCGGGGAAGGCCTCGGGGCGCACCAGCGTCCAGGTGCCGACGGCCAGCACACCGGCCAGCTCGACACCGCAGCACAGCAGCGCGATCCTGCGGGCCCTCTCCCCGCCGCGCACCAGCGAGTAGGTGATGAAGGCGTAGGCCAGGGCCGCCGCGGCGGACAGCGCGTACGCCAGCGGGGCCCGGTCGAACTCGGTGGAGATCTGGTAGGCCGAGCGCGAGACGGCGCCGACCACCATCACGCCGTAGACCCACACCAGCAGCAGCCCCGGTCCGGAGACCAGGCGCCCCCGTCCCTCGGGCTCGGCGGTCGTCGTGTCAGGCACCGGTGTTTCCCCAGATGTCGTAGAGGCGTACTTCGAGGACGGCCAGGACGACCGCGCCGGCGGCCACCGTCACCGATCCCCACTTGGTCCGCTCGCTCAGCGAGAGCAGGCCGGCGGCCGGGACCGCCGCGAACGCGCCCAGCAGGTACGCCACGAAGATCACCGTGCCCTGCGCGGGCTTCTCGCCGCGGGCCAGCTGGACCAGGCCGACCACCAGCTGGGCCAGGACCAGGACGGTCACCACGGCCATGCCGATGAAGTGCCAGTCCTTGGTCGGCTGGTCCCGCCAGGCGGCGTGACCGCACCAGGCGGCGAGGGCGAGGGCGGCCGCGCCGATGGCGACCGTCAGGGCGTCGAGCATGCAGCGAGGGTATTACGGGCCGAAAGACCCGATGCGCTCACCCCTCGGCGCGGGCTTTCCTGGAGTGCATGAAGCTGCACGCCGAAGCCCTGCTGTTCGACAACGACGGCACCCTCGTCTCGTCCATGGAATCGGTGCACCGCTGCTGGACCCGCTGGGCCCGGGAGTACGGGATCACCGAGGAGGCCTTCGCGCGGGTGGAGCTGCACGGCCGCCCCGCCGCCGAGATCATCGCCGACCTGCTGCCCGAACCCGTACGGGCGGGCGCGCGGGCCCGCATCGACGCCCTGGAGCTGGCGGACGTGCCCGGGGGAGTGGTCCTGCTGCCCGGCGCCAAGGAGCTGCTCGGCGCCCTGCCGGCGGGCCGCTGGGCGGTGGTCACCTCCGCGGGCCGCCGGCTGGCCGAGGCCCGGCTGCGCGAGGCCGGCATCGACTTCCCCGAGCTGGTCGCCGCCGACGACGTCACGCGCGGCAAGCCGGACCCCGAGCCGTTCCTCCTCGCCGCCCGCCGCCTGGGGGTCGACCCGGCCCGCTGCGTGGTGTTCGAGGACGCTCCCGCGGGCCTCGCCGCGGGGCGCGCGGCCGGCATGCGGACCGTGGCCTTGGCCACAACCCACCCCGCCGAGGAGCTCGACGCGGACGTGGTCGTGAAGGACCTCTCGGCCGTGTCCGCGCTGGTCGAAGGCGCCGGAGTGACCCTCCGGACGCACGGTCGGGAGTGACCCGCCCTGTCCGGAATGCGGCCGTAATCCGTCCGCTATTCGGACGACGTTGATCGGTGAGTCGTACTGTCTGCTTTACTGGGCCCATGACCACGACGAGCAGCCGCACCCTTGCGACCGAGGCGACGATGACGCCCGGTGCTCGTTGTATGTGTCGAATGTGCGCCTTCTGAGGGCCCTCTCCCCGCTATCTCGCGCCCCGAAGCGAGACCGGCCCGAGCCCGTCCGCGCAACCCGGACCGCTCCTGCCCCGCGCATGTGTCGATGCCATCTTTTTGTGACGGTTCGACCCGTATCGCGTCCCAGATGTATGCCCCGTGCCCGGCACCCGCTGCGCCGTGCACTCGACAGCGACGGAATTCCCTGTGATCACCACATCGGGCCTCACGAAGGTCTACCAGTCCCGTGGCCGTGAGGTCACCGCCCTGGACGGCGTCGACCTGCACGTCCGTGAGGGCGAGGTCTACGGAGTCATCGGCCAGAGCGGCGCCGGCAAGTCCTCCCTCATCCGCTGCGTGAACCTGCTGGAGCGCCCCACCACCGGCACCGTGACCGTCGACGGCGTCGACCTCACCGCGCTCGCCGGTCGGGGCCGCCGCGCCGGCAAGGAACTCCGCGAGGCCCGCAGCCGCATCGGCATGGTCTTCCAGCACTTCAACCTGCTGTCGTCGCGGACCGTCCAGGCCAACGTCGAGCTGCCCCTGGAGATCCTCGGCGTCTCCGGCCGCGAGCGCTCCCGCAAGGCCCTGGAACTCCTCGACCTCGTCGGCCTCGCCGACAAGGCCAAGGCCTACCCCACCCAGCTCTCCGGCGGCCAGAAGCAGCGCGTCGGCATCGCCCGCGCCCTGGCCGGCGACCCCAAGGTGCTGCTCTCCGACGAGGCCACCAGCGCCCTCGACCCCGAGACCACCCGCTCGATCCTCCAGCTGCTGCGCGACCTCAACCGGCAGCTCGGCCTGACCGTCCTGCTCATCACGCACGAGATGGACGTCGTCAAGTCCGTCTGCGACTCCGCCGCGCTGATGAAGCGGGGCCGGATCGTCGAGTCCGGGACCGTCGCCGAACTGCTCGCCACCCCCGGCTCCGAGCTGGCCGGCGAACTCTTCCCGGTCAGCGGGACCGCCACCGGCCCCGACCGCACCGTCGTCGACGTCACCTTCCACGGCGAGGCCGCGACGCGCCCCGTCATCTCGCAGCTGTCGCGCACCTACAACGTCGACATCTCGATCCTGGGCGCCGCGATGGACACCGTCGCCGGCCGCCAGATCGGCCGCATGCGCATCGAGCTGCCCGGCCGCTACGAGGACAACGTCGTGCCCGTCGGCTTCCTGCGCGAGCAGGGCCTCCAGGTGGACGTGGTCGACGAGGCCGACGCCGACGACGCGATCGACAACGAACTGGCCGCACTGGTCAAGGATGGTGCCAAGTGACCTGGTCCGAGATGCAGCCCCTGCTCACCCAGGGCACCTACGACACCCTCTACATGGTGCTGTGGTCCACCCTGGTGACGGTCCTCGGCGGACTGCCCATCGGCATCCTGCTCGTCCTCACCGACAAGGGCGGACTCCTGCGGAACCGGCCGCTGAACAAGGTCCTCGGCGTGATCGTGAACGTCGGCCGCTCGCTGCCGTTCATCATCCTGCTGATCGCCCTCATCCCGGTCACCACGGCCGTCGTCGGCACCTTCATCGGCCCCACCGCCATGATCGTCCCGCTGGCCATCGGCGCCATCCCCTTCTTCGCCCGCCTCGTCGAGACGGCCGTCCGCGAGGTGGACCACGGTCTCATCGAAGCGGTCGAGTCCATGGGCGGCGGCATCCCCACCCTCGTCGGCAAGGTGCTCCTCCCGCAGGCGCTGCCCTCACTGGTCGCCGCCGTCACCACGACCGTCATCACCCTGGTCGGCTACTCCGCCATGGCCGGCGCGGTCGGCGGAGAGGGCCTCGGCTCCAAGGCCATCACCTACGGCTTCCAGCGCTTCGAGACCGGCTTCATGGTCGCCACCGTCATCGTGCTGATCGCCCTCGTCACGGTGATCCAGCTGATCGGCGACGGCGTGGTACGCGTCCTCGCCCGCCGCGGCCGGACAGCCTGAGCCGAACCACCCGCAACCCCCTGAACCACCCCCCCGAACCGCCACCGCGGTTCACCCCCCCCGAGAGCCCGCACTTGTCGTGCTTGGGCCACCACCAACGGGTCCCACGAGGACCCGGACCGCAAGAAAGGCACTCTTCGTGCGCAAGAACATCAAGCTCACCGCTTTCGCCGCCGCCTCCGCCGCGCTCGCCCTCGGCCTCACCGCCTGCGGCAGCTCCTCGGACCCGTCCTCGTCCGCCAAGACCGACGGCGGCAAGGTCGACGAGAGCAAGCCGCTGGTCATCGCGGCCTCCCCGAGCCCGCACGCCGACATCCTGAACTTCGTCAAGGACAAGCTCGCGGCGAAGGACGGCCTCAAGCTGGAGGTGAAGGAGTTCACGGACTACGTCCTGCCCAACACCGCCACCGAGCAGGGCCAGGTCGACGGCAACTACTTCCAGCACAAGCCGTACCTCGACGACTTCAACAAGAAGAACGGCACCCACATCGTGCCCGTCGTGAACGTGCACCTGGAGCCGCTCGGCCTCTACTCCAAGAAGGTCAAGGCCATCGGCGACATCAAGCCCGGCCAGACCATCGCGGTCCCCAACGACACCACCAACGAGGGCCGCGCGCTCCAGCTGCTCGCCGCGAACAACCTCATCACCCTCAAGGACGGCGTCGGCACCAGCGCGAAGCTCTCCGACATCACCGACAAGAAGGGCCTGGAGTTCAAGGAGCTGGAGGCCGCCACGGTCCCCCGCGCCCTGAACGACGTGGACGCCGCGATCATCAACGGCAACTACGCCCTGGAGGCCAACCTCTCGCCCGCGAAGGACGCGCTCGTCCTGGAGAAGGCCGAGGGCAACCCGTACGCCAACTTCCTCGCGGTCAAGGAGGGCAAGCAGAACGACCCCCGCGTCCAGAAGCTCGCCAAGCTCCTGAACTCCGACGAGGTCAAGAAGTTCATCGAGGAGAAGTACCAGGGCTCGGTCATCCCCGCCTTCGGTGCCCCGGCCGCCTCCTGAACCACCCGCGAGAACGCCTGACGGACCACCACCGGCGGACCTCCCTGACGGACCGTCCGACGGGCCCGACGGAACTGACGGTTCGCCAACAGGCCGAAACGGCCTGGTAGGACGCCGGATCGCAGGCCCCGCGCACCCATTCGGGCGTGCGGGGCCGCGGTCCGCCCGCCTTCGGTCGGCCCGGCCCTGCACATCGCCCGGCCGATGCTGCATGCTGTGGCCTACGACCCGCACAGACGGTCCCGCACCACGGTCGCACCACGGTCTCAGGCATGGAGCTGCGCATGACTACCACCTTCCCGGACGTCACCATCAGCACGGACCGGCTGGTGCTGCGCCCGTTCGAGGAAGAGGACGTCACCGCGCTCGCCGAGATGATGAACGACGAGCAGGTCACCGCCTGGACCACCGTCCCGCACCCCTACACCCTCGCCGACGCCCACGCCTGGGCCACCCGGCTCTCCCACAAGGAGCGCACCGAGGGCCGCGGGATCGTTTTCGCGGTGACCGAGTTCCTCACGCACCGCCTCGTCGGACTCGTCCACCTCCACCACACCGACTGGCGCACCCGCGCCACCGAGGCCCGGTACGTCACCGCGCCCTGGGCCCGCGGCGAGGGCTACGCCAGTGAGTCCGTGCGCGCCGTCGCGCGGTGGCTCTTCGGCGAACAGCGCTTCGAGCGCCTCGAACTGCGCACCGCCGCCGACAACACCGCCTCCCAGCAGGTGGCGCAGAAGATCGGTTGCATCAGTGAAGGCGTCCTGCGCAACGCGTGGATAGTGCGCGTCCAGGCGGCCGACGGCGACTGGACGCAGAACCGCACCGACGTCATCGTCTGGAGCCTGCTCCCCGAGGACCTCGACGAGGACGCCGACGCCTTCGGCGAGTACGAGTACGAGTACGAGTACGGCCCCCGCGACGAGTACCGCGATCCCCGCGACGAGTACCGCGACCACGCGGACCCCCGCCACCCCTCGGCCCCGCGGGACCAAACCGGCCGCACCGGCCCCGCCACCCACGAGGCCCGCCCGGACCACGACGGCCCGCGCCCCTACGGCCGGCGGGCCGACGCGGGCGCCTCCCGCGCCGTCGGCGCCGACCGGTACTGAGCCGATGACCAGGTAGTCTCACCGTGCCCGACCCTCCCGACGAAACCGCGCCTGCCCCCACCCCAGGAGACTGACGACGATGGCCGACCGGGTCACGGTGATCGGCTGGGACGGCTCTCCGCTGACCGCGGCCGCCCGGTCCGCGCTCTCCGCCGCCACCCTCGTGGCCGGAGCCGCCCACCACCTCGCCCTCCCCGAGGTCCCGCCCGGCGCCGAACGCGTCCGCCTCGGCAGCCTCGGCCTCGCCGCACGCCGCATCGCCGGCCACCGCGGCACCGCCGTGGTCCTCGCCGACGGCGACCCCGGTTTCTTCGGCGTCGTACGGACCCTGCGCGCCCCCGAACACGGCCTGGAGGTCGAGGTCGTCCCCGCCGTCTCGGCCGTGGCCGCGGCCTTCGCGCGCGCCGGGATGCCCTGGGACGACGCCCAGGTCGTCGTCGCCCACCCCCGGACCCTGCGCCGCGCCGTCAACGTCTGCCGCGCCCACCCCAAGGTCGCCGTCCTCACCTCGCCCGGCGCCGGCCCCGCCGAACTCGCCCTGCTGCTCGACCGGGTCCACCGCACGTTCGTCATCTGCGAGGAACTCGGCACCGACCGCGAACGCGTCACCGTCCTCACCTCCGACAAGGCCGCCGACCACAGCTGGCGCGATCCCAACGTGGTCATCGTCATCGGCGGCGCCGGGCAGCAAGCCGCCGGCGCCGACCCCGTCTGGCGGCTCGGCCAGGGCCAGGGCCCCGCGGTCGACCGCGGCTGGGCCCGGCCGCACACCGACCTCGCCGCACCGCCCACCGGGGAAGGGGAGTCCGCGACGCTGCGCGCCGCCCAACTCGCCCGCCTCGGCCCGCGCCCCGGCGACCTCGTCTGGGACATCGGCGCCGGCTCCGGAGCGCTCGCGGTGGACGCCGCCGCCTTCGGCGCCGCCGTCATCGCCGTCGATGCCGACCCGCGCGCCTGCGAACGCGTAACGGCCGCCGCCCGCGCGCGCGGTGTGCAGATCCAGGTCGTCGCCGGCCGGGCGCCGCACGTCCTGGAGAACCTGCCCGAGCCCGACGTCGTGCGCGTCGGCGGCGGCGGCGCCCCCGTCGTCGCGGCCGTCGCCGACCGGCGCCCCGAACGGATCGTCAGCCACGCCTCCACCCGCGACGAGGCCGAGGCCATCGGACGCACCCTCACCGAACACGGGTACGCGGTCGAATGCGCGCTCCTCCAGTCGGTCGGCCTCGACACCCGCAGCTGGGCGGAACAGGACCGTTCCGTGGTGTTCCTCCTGGCAGCCGAACGCCCCGTGAACCGCTGACGCGGAGCCCGGGGTAGGCTGGCCGATCGTCGTACCGCCCCGGCCGACGCGCGACGTGGCGCAGTCCACAGGGGGCCGTGCCGGTTTATGGCCGACACCGCGACCGACGAGCGCGACAATGCTCAGGAGTTGTTGTGCGGGGGCACGCGAGGCGTGACGCCGCACGACGACCCCGCACGGCACACTCCGCCCGGCGGCCCAGTGGGCGACCGGGCGACCGAAGAGGCAACACCGATGGGCGAGGGGTACGCATGACTGACACCGGCCAGGTCCCGGGCGAGGGTCACCCGGACAACACGGGCATGGTGGACCAGCACGGCATTCCCGCGCCGATCCCGCCCCTCCCGCCGCTGCCGCCCGTGCCGCCGCAGGTTCCGGCCGGCTACGCCTTCCAGGACCTCGTCGACGACCCGGCCGAGGCCGAGGACGAGGAACTGCTGCTGATGCCGAGCGGGCAGGGCTCCTGGAGCGACCCGCAGGTGGTCCCCCCGGTCCCGACCTACCCGACGGACTTCCCGGCCGAGCCCGGCTACACCGAGTACCCCCAGCACCAGGTCGGCTACACCGACACCGGTCACCTCGCCTTCCCCGACCCCGGCTACGCCGCCCCCGGTTTCCCCGAGGCCCCCTACGCCGAGCAGCCCCTCGCCCCCGAGGCCTTCGACCCGGCCGCCTACAGCGCCGGGGCCCACGAGACCGGCGGCCGTGACTCCGGCGCGCTCGACCTCGGCGGGCTCGTCGTCCCGCAGCAGGCCGCGCCCGTGGCGCAGCCGGCTCCGGCGCGCAGGCCGCTGCACATGGGTCCGCCCGTGCCCGACGCCACCGGGGGAGTCGTACGTTCCCTCGCGGACCGCGGCCCGGCCGCCGCGCCCGCCGCCCCGGCGCCCGTGGCGGCCCCCGTCTTGGCCCCGGCGCCGCCCGCCGCCGCCCCGGCCGGCGAGCCCGTGGCCGTGCCCGTACAGGCCGCCCCGGCCGTCCCCGTCCCGGGCGCCGAGCCCGGCCAGGTCCCCGTGGCCGCTCCCGCGCCCGAGGCGGTCGCCGCGCCGGCGCCGTCGCCGGAGCCCGCCCCGGAGGTCGCGCCGCAGCCGGTGCCCCTCGTCCCGGAGGCCGCGCAGGACCTGCCCGGCATGCCCGCGGAGCCGGCCCCCGCGGCAGCCCCGCAGCCCGTGGCGGCCACGCCCGAGCCCGAGTACCTCGACTTCCCGCCGGCCGGGGCCCCCGTGGCCGTCCAGGCCCCGCAGCCCGGTGAGACCCCGCAGGTCGGGGCCCCCTGGCCGGCGGAGCCGGTCCAGGCCGCCCCGGCCGAGGCCGGCGCGCCCGCCGACCCGGCCGCCCCCGCCGAAGCCGGCGCCCCGGCCGAAGCCGGCGCCCCCGCCGAAGCCGGCGCCCCGGCCGAGGCCGCCGCCCCCGCCGCCCCCGTCGAGGCGGTCGCCGAGCCCGTCGTGGCGCCCGCGCCGGAGCCGGAGGCCGCGCCGGAGCCCGTCGCGGTGGCCCCGGCCGCCGACGAGCCGCAGCCGCAGCCGGAGCCCGTGCCCGCGCCCGAGGCCCTGCCGGTCGCCCCGGCCGTGGACGCCGCCCCGGCCACCGAGGCCGCCCCGGCGACCCCCGCCCCGGAGCCGGTCGCGGAGGCCGTCCCCGAGGCCGTCCCCGCAGAAACGGTGGTGCAGGCCGCCGAGGAACCGGTCGCGGAGCCCGCCGGCGAGAGCGCCCCCGAGCAGCTGCCCGAGGCCGCCGAGGCCCCCGCGGCCGAGCCGGCGACGGACGCCGCCGAGATCGTCGCCGCCGCCGAGGCACCGCAAGCCCCGGCCCCCGTGGCGGAGCCGGCGCCCGAGGCCGCCGACCAGCCGGTCGTCGAGGCCCTCGACGAAGCGCCCGCCGAGCCCGCCGGGGCGGTCGACCCCGCCGGGCCCACCGCCGAGGTCGTCGACCCCGCCCCGGAGGCCGCCGAGTCGGTCGAGGCCGACGAGTCCGTGGAGTTCGTCTCCCCGGGCGAGCCCGCCCCCGGCTACGCCGACGCCGAGCGCGAGGCCGTCCTGCGCGTCATGCGCGAGCGCCGCGACATCCGCAACGGCTTCCGCACCGACCCGATCCCGCACGAGGTGCTGCTGCGCGTCCTGGAGGCCGCGCACCACGCCCCCAGCGTCGGCCACTCCCAGCCCTGGGACTTCGTCGTCATCCGCTCGGCCGAGACCCGCCGCACGATGCACGAGCTCGCCCAGCGCCAGCGCGAGGCCTACGCGAAGTCGCTGCCCAAGGGCCGGGCGAAGCAGTTCAAGGAACTGAAGATCGAGGCCATCCTCGACACCCCGGTGAACATCGTCGTCACCGCCGACCCCACGCGCGGCGGACGCCACACCCTCGGCCGGCACACCCAGCCGCAGATGGCCCCGTACTCCTCCGCCCTGGCCGTCGAGAACCTCTGGCTCGCCGCCCGCGCCGAAGGCCTCGGCGTCGGCTGGGTCAGCTTCTTCGACGAGCGCGAGATGGTCCGCGAGCTCGGCCTGCCCGAGCACCTGGAGGTCGTCGCCTACCTGTGCGTCGGCTACGTCGACGAGTTCCCCGAGGAGCCGGAGCTGGCGCAGGCCGGCTGGTCCCAGCGCCGCCCGCTGGCCTGGGTGGTCCACGAGGAGACGTACGGGCGCCGCGCGCTGCCCGGCGAGGAGCCGCACGACCTGCTCTCCGAGACCGTCGCCGGCATCCGCCCGCTGGACGCGAAGGCCCTCGGCGAGGCCTGGGAGCGGCAGAAGCGCATGACCAAGCCCGCCGGGGCCCTGGGCATGCTGGAGATCATCTCCGCGCAGCTCGCCGGACTCTCCCGGGTCTGCCCGCCGCCGATCCCCGAGCCCGCGGCCGTCGCGATCTTCGCCGGTGACCACGGGGTGCACGCCCAGGGCGTCACGCCGTGGCCGCAGGAGGTCACCACGCAGATGGTGGCCAACTTCCTGGGCGGCGGCGCGGTCTGCAACGCCTTCGCCAACCAGGTCGGCGCCGAGGTCTGCGTCATCGACGTCGGCGTCGCGGGCGACCTCCCGGCCACCCCGGGCCTGCTCCCGCGCAAGGTCCGTCCGGGCACCGCCGACCTCTCCGTCGGCCCCGCCATGACCCGCGAGGAAGCGATCGCGGCCATCGAGGTCGGCATCGAGACGGCCCGCGACCTGGTCGCCGCCGGCAACAAGGCGCTCCTCACGGGCGAGATGGGCATCGCCAACACCACCGTCTCCGCCGCCCTGATCTCGGTGTTCACCGGAGTCGACCCGGCGGAGGTCACCGGCCGCGGCACCGGCATCAACGACGAGACGCACGCCCGCAAGGTGGACGTCGTACGCCGCGCCCTGGAGCTGCACCGACCCGACCCGGCCGACCCGATCGGCGTCCTCGCGGCCATCGGCGGCCTGGAGCACGCGGCGATCGTCGGCCTGCTCCTCGGCGGGGCCTCCCTGCGCACCCCGGTCATCCTCGACGGGGTGAGCGCCGGAGCCGCCGCCCTGGTGGCCCGGGCCATCGCCCCCGAGGCCCTGTCGGCCTGCATCGCCGGCCACCGCAGCGCGGAACCCGGCCACGTCGCCGCCCTCAACAAGCTCGGCCTGCGCCCGCTGGTCGACCTGGACCTCCGCCTCGGCGAGGGCACGGGCGCCCTCCTGGCCCTCCCCCTGGTGCAGAGCGCGGCCCGCGCGATGCACGAGGTGGCCACCTTCGACGCCGCGGGCGTCACCGAGAAGTAGCAGCACCCCGGCCCGGCCCCGCACGACCCCGGGCCGGGCATCAGGCCCCGCCCTCCGGCCCCGTCCCGCCCCGACGGGCGGCGCGGGGCCGGACCGGCATGCGGGGACGATCGGCCACGGCCCGGTCGGCCGGGGCACCGCCCGGACGGTCCCGACCCCGCGGGGGTCCGGGGTCGGCCGCGGGCCCCGGGTCGTATCGTGGACCCGAACAGGGAAACCGCACGTCACCCCCCGACACAGCCGCTCCAGCGCAGCAGCGGCCCGTAGACACCGCCGCATCAGGAGCCGCAACCGCCATGGCACACCCGGCACACCCCGCCTACCCCGTAGGACTCCGCCTCACCGGTCGCCGCGTCGTCGTCATCGGCGGCGGCCAGGTGGCCCAGCGCCGCCTCCCCGCCCTCGTCGCGGCCGGCGCCGACGTCCTGCTGGTCTCCCCCTCCGCGACCCCCTCCGTGGACGCCATGGCCGAGACCGGCGAGATCCGCTGGGAGCGCCGGCACTACCGGGACGGCGACCTGGACGGCGCCTGGTACGCCCTGATCGCCACCCGCGACCGCGCCGCGAACGACGCCGCCTCCGCCGAGGCCGAGGCCCGCCGGGTGTGGTGCGTGCGCGCCGACGACGCCGAGGCGGCCACCGCCTGGACCCCGGCCACCGGCCGCGTCGAGGGCGTCACCGTCGCCGTCCTGAGCGGCAACGACCCCCGGCGTTCCGCGGCCGTCCGCGACGCCGTCGTCGAGGGGCTGCGCGACGGCTCCCTGACGGCCGCCCGCCCCCGCACCCCCGGCGTCGCCCTCGTGGGCGGCGGCCCCGGCGACCCGGACCTGATCACCGTCCGCGGCCGGCGCCTGCTGGCCGAGGCCGACGTGGTCATCGCCGACCGGCTGGGCCCCCGCGACCTCCTCGACGAACTCCCGCCGCACGTCGAGGTCATCGACGCCGCGAAGATCCCGTACGGCCGTTTCATGGCCCAGGAGGCCATCAACAACGCGCTGATCGAGCACGCCAAGGCCGGCAAGGCCGTCGTCCGCCTCAAGGGCGGCGACCCGTACGTCTTCGGCCGCGGCATGGAGGAGCTCCAGGCCCTCGCCGAGCACGGCATCCCCTGCACGGTGGTCCCCGGCATCTCCAGCTCCATCTCGGTGCCCGGCGCCGCCGGCATCCCCGTCACCCACCGCGGGGTGGCGCACGAGTTCACCGTCGTCAGCGGCCACGTCGGCCCCGACGACCCGCGCTCCCTCGTGGACTGGTCCTCCCTCGCCAAGCTCACCGGCACCCTGGTCATCCTCATGGGCGTCGACAAGATCGGCCTGATCGCCGAGGCCCTGGTCGGCCACGGTCGCTCCGCCGACACCCCCGTCGCCGTGATCCAGGAGGGCACCACCGCCGCCCAGCGCCGCGTGGACGCCACCCTGGCCACCGTCGGCGAGACCGTCCGTGACCGGGAGGTCCGCCCGCCCGCCGTCATCGTGATCGGCGAGGTCGTCCGCGTGAACCCCCCGAGCGCCCTTCCCACCGCCGGCGCCTGACAGGCCGTTGGCACCACACCCCGGACAAGGCAGTATCACCCTGTGGCTGATCTCATCACCGTCGACGACCCCGACGACCCGCGCCTGCGCGACTACACGGGCCTGACCGACGTCGAACTGCGGCGCCGCCGCGAACCCGCCGAAGGCCTCTTCATCGCCGAGGGCGAGAAGGTCATCAGACGGGCCAAGGACGCCGGGTACGAGATGCGCTCGATGCTGCTCTCCGCCAAGTGGGTCGACGTCATGCGCGACGTGATCGACGAGCTCCCGGCCCCGGTCTACGCCGTCACCCCGGAGCTCGCCGAACGCGTCACCGGCTACCACGTCCACCGCGGTGCCCTCGCCTCCATGCAGCGCAAGCCGCTGCCCGACGCGCGGGAACTGCTGGCCTCGGCCCGCCGGGTGGCCGTCATGGAGGCGGTCAACGACCACACCAACATCGGCGCCATCTTCCGCAGCGCCGCCGCCCTCGGCATGGACGCGGTCCTGCTGTCGCCGGACTGCGCCGACCCCCTCTACCGCCGGTCGGTGAAGGTCTCCATGGGCGCCGTGTTCTCGGTCCCCTACGCCCGCCTCGACGCCTGGCCCAAGAGCCTCGACACGGTCCGGGAGGCGGGCTTCAGGCTCCTCGCCCTGACCCCGCACGAGAAGGCCTCCCCGATCGAGGTGGCCGCCCCGCGCGGCCTGGAGCGCGTCGCCCTGATGCTCGGCGCCGAGGGGGACGGCCTGTCCACCCAGGCGCTCGTCGCCGCCGACGAGTGGGTCCGCATCCCGATGGCCCACGGCGTGGACTCCCTGAACGTCGGCGCGGCCGCCGCCGTCGCCTTCTACGCGGTGGCCGGCGGCGCCGGCTGAGACCGCCGCGGAGCCCCGTACCCCGGTACGGGGCTCAGAGCCGCTGCGCCAGCGCGATGCCCAGGGCCACCAGCAGCGTGACCACCACGAACACGATCAGCCGCTGGCGCATCAGCCTCGGGTCCGGCCGGGAGGGCCGACGCCCCGCCCCGGTCGTGCGCGGGGCCTGACGGCCGCCCGTGCGGCCCGCCGTGGACCCCGGGTTGCGGGTCCCGGACGGCCGCGCGTGCGGGCCACTGTGCGCCGCCTGGGCCCGCGGGGTCGGCGCGGCCCCCGGGGGCCTGCGCCGCTCCGTGCGCTGGTCGGCGTACGCCTGCGCCCGCTCGGCGGGCCGCTCCGTCCGCGCCCGCTGCGCCGGCGGGCGCCCGTCGCCCAGCCCCTGCGCCTCGCGCGCGGCGATCTCCTTGAGCCGCATCGACAGCTGGAGGGTGGTGGGCCGCTCCTCGGGGTCCTTCTCCAGACAGGCCCGCACCAGCGGCGCGAGGGCGTCGGGCACCCCGACGAGGTGCGGCTCCTCGTGGACGACGCGGTACAGCATCACCTCGGAACTGCCGTGCCCGAAGGGCGAATCGGCGGTCGCCGCGTAGGCGAGGGTCGCGCCGAGCGCGAAGACGTCCGTGGCCGGGGTGACGGCGGCCCCGCGCACCTGCTCGGGCGCCAGGAAGCCGGGGGAGCCCACGGCCGTACCCACATGGGTGAGGGTGCTCGCCCCGGTGGCCCAGGCGATCCCGAAGTCGATGATCCGGGGGCCCTTGGGGGAGAGCAGGATGTTCGAGGGCTTGAGGTCGCGGTGGACCACCCCCGCCTCGTGCACGGCGACCAGGCCCTCGGACAGCGCCGCCCCGATGGCGGCGATCTGCGCGGCCGTCAGCGGGCCCTCCTCGGCGACCTTGTCGTGCAGCGACGGCCCGGGGACGTACTGCGTGGCGAACCACGGACGCTCGGCGTCCAGATCGGCGGCCACGAGCCGCGCGGTGCAGCCGCCGCGGATCCGTCGCGCGGCCGACACCTCGCGGGCGAAACGGGAGCGGAACTCCTGGTCCTCGGCCAGGTCGGGCCGGATCACCTTGAGCGCCACGCGCTGCCCGCGCCGGTCGGAGCCCAGGTAGACGACGCCCATGCCGCCCGCGCCGAGCCGCCGGTGCAGCCTGAACGAGCCGACGACACGCGGGTCCTCGCGCCGGAGCCGCATCATCGCCATGTCCACCCCGCTGCCCGGTCGTCCTGCTGACCTGGCACAGCTTACGGACCATCCGGCACGCGTGCTCAGAGGCCGCGCCCTCGTCCGGGGAATCGATTGTCAGTGCGGGGCAGGCCACTTGGGGGTTTCGCGGCCTGTGACCCGGTCCGCACCCCCGGTGCCCGTCGCACCCAAAGACCTTTGTGATCAAGGTGATTGGGCCCGTCGGAGCCCCGCGCGCGCCCCGGAGCGCGACCGCGGCCGGCGGTCGCCCGCAGGGGCGGTCCGTCCTCCGCGTCAACACCGGTACCAGGACACGCGTGTGCGGGGAGTGACGGAAGTGAGGGAAGTCACTACCCTCCGGTCATCCCCTCCGGGAAGACCCCCATCCCGGGGGAGGGATCTCCACCCAGGGGAGTACTCCGGGGGTGGCCTCCTCATCCTCCCGTAGGCCCGGCAATGGGTACGAGGGCATGAGGCCGGCGGCCCCCCGGCGGCCTAGTGTTGAAGACAAGCGGCGGGTGGCGCACTCGTCCCCCGAGGTCACGAGCCCGCCGCTGCCAGACGACAGGGAGAGGACCATGGCGGACATCGCACGGCACGGACGCAAGGCATTCGCGTTCCACGGCCATGAGTCCGGCACGCGTCACCCGCTGGTGGCCGCGGCCATGGTGCTCCCCCTGGCCGCCCTCCTGCTCTTCCTCTTCGGAGGATTCGATCAGGTGGCGGCACAGGCGTCGTCCGTGGGCGTGATGCTGGGGCGCTGAGCGGCGCCCCGGGTCCGGGAGAGCGGCCCGGACCGGGACACATCGGCCTGCCACACCCCGTGGGGACGGGGGAGTGGCGGACGGACGGCAGGTGAAGGGTGTTGCCCGTACGGCTGGGGAGTCGGACGGGCAACACCCATTTCGTACGCCCGCACACCGCGCCTCGGTCGCCCGCGCACCGCACCTCGGTTCGACCCGAGGGGCCCGACGGGTCCCGGCAACGCGAAAGCCCCGGCCGTGGAGACGGCCGGGGCTTTCGGACTGTGCGCGATACTGGGATTGAACCAGTGACCTCTTCCGTGTCAGGGAAGCGCTCTCCCGCTGAGCTAATCGCGCGGGACCACGGTGCGAAACCGCAGGTGGTACGGGGTGGAACTGTACTGCGTGCGCGATACTGGGATTGAACCAGTGACCTCTTCCGTGTCAGGGAAGCGCTCTCCCGCTGAGCTAATCGCGCGGGGGTCCTTGCGGACCAGTGGACGATACTGGGATTGAACCAGTGACCTCTTCCGTGTCAGGGAAGCGCTCTCCCGCTGAGCTAATCGTCCTTGGAGGTGGAGACGGGATTTGAACCCGTGTAGACGGCTTTGCAGGCCGTTGCCTCGCCTCTCGGCCACTCCACCATGGAGCTGCGGGGGGTTCCCGGGAAGAAATCCCCCACTTCGAGCGGACGACGAGACTCGAACTCGCGACATCCACCTTGGCAAGGTGGTGCTCTACCAACTGAGCTACGTCCGCAGTGTCACCGTGTTCGCTCCGGGGTTTTTCCCCTTCGCTCCCTGGCGACGTGTTGAACTCTAGCGGATTCCCGGGCCAGCTCAAAAACGCGTTTCCGCAGCGTGCTGCCACCCGATCACCGGAGGTCACCCGACCGTCACCTCACCGGCGCCGACGCGCCACCGGTCATAGACTCGCAGCCGTGCACGACCTGCCTCCCCTGGCCCGCTTCGGCGGCCTTCTCGCGACCGACCTCCGAGATGTCACCAGCGACCCCTCCGCCCTCGACTCCACCGGGTTCTGGGCGGTGAGCGCGGACTTCGAAGGCCGACTGGTCTGCGCGCGCTTCGGGGACATACGCCCGGACCCCGTCCCGGCGCCCGTCCCCGGAGCCTGGCGCGGCCCGGCCGCCGACCGGTGGTCCACCTCCCTCGACCGCGCCGCCTACGAGGACGGCGTACGCCGCGTCCGGGCGTACATCGCGGCCGGCGAGGTCTACCAGGCCAACCTCTGCCGCGTGGTGTCCGCGCCCCTGCCCGATCCGGACGGGGCCGACGTCGACGCCCTGACCGCGCTGCTCGCGCGCGGCAACCCGGCCCCCTACGCAGGAACGATTCGGCTCCCCGCCCACGGCGTCGAGATCGCCACCGCCTCCCCCGAGCTGTTCCTCAGCCGCGACGGCCGGCACGTCGAGTCCGGGCCCATCAAGGGCACCGGCCGCACCGCGGCCGACCTGCTGCCCAAGGACCACGCCGAGAACGTGATGATCGTGGACCTCGTCCGCAACGACCTCGGCCGCGTCTGCGCCACCGGCTCCGTCACGGTCCCCGAACTGTGCGCCCTCGAGGAGCACCCCGGGCTGGTCCACCTCGTCTCCACCGTCAGCGGGGAGCTGGCCGACGGCGCCGGCTGGCCCGAGCTGCTGGACGCCACCTTCCCGCCGGGCTCCGTCACCGGTGCCCCCAAGTCCTCCGCCCTGCGGATCATCGAGGAGCTGGAGGTCGGCCCGCGCGGCCCCTACTGCGGGGGCGTGGGCTGGGTCGACGCCGACCGGGGCACCGCCGCGCTCGCCGTGGGGATCCGCACCTTCTGGATCGACCGGGAGGCCCCCGGCGGCCCCCGGCTGTGCTTCGGCACCGGCGCCGGCATCACCTGGGGCTCCGACCCCGAGCGGGAATGGGCGGAAACCGAGCTGAAGGCCTCCCGGCTGCTCGCCCTGGCATCCGGTATACGTGAGCCGGGCCCGAACGGGGCCCGCGACCTGAGTGGAGGAACCGTACGGTGAGGATCTGGCTCGACGGAACACTGCGGGACGCCGCGGACGCGAAGGTCTCGGTCCTGGACCACGGGCTCACCGTGGGCGACGGGGTCTTCGAGACGCTCAAGGCCCGGGACGGGGCCGCCTTCGCCCTCACCCGCCACCTGGACCGCCTCACCCGCTCCGCGCGGGGCCTCGGCCTGCCCGACCCGGACCTCGACGAGGTGCGCCGTGCCTGCGCGGCCGTCCTGGAGGCCAACCCGATGCCGCTCGGTCGGTTGCGGATCACCTACACGGGCGGCACCTCCCCCCTCGGCTCCGACCGCGGCGACACCGGCCCCACGCTCGTCGTCGCCGTCGGCGAGACCACCCGGCGACCCGACTCCACCTCCGTGATCACCGTCCCCTGGGTGCGCAACGAGCGCTCGCCGCTGACGGGCCTGAAGACCACCTCCTACGCCGAGAACGTGGTCGCCCTGGACCGCGCGAACCGGGCCGGGGCCTCGGAGGCGCTGTTCGCCAACACCCTCGGCAGGCTCTGCGAGGGCACCGGCTCCAACGTCTTCGTCGTCCTCGACGGAGAACTCCACACCCCGCCCGTCGCCTCCGGCTGCCTCGCCGGCATCACCCGGGCCCTGGCCGTCGAATGGACCGGAGCCAAGGAGACCGACCTGCCCTTCGACGCCCTCCTGCGGGCCGAGGAGGTCTTCCTGACCTCCACGCTGCGCGACGTCCAGGCCGTGCACCGGGTCGACGGGCGGGACCTGGACGCCGCCCCCGGCCCCGTCACCGCCAAGGCGATGCGGGTCTTCGACGAGCGCGCGGGCTCCGACCTCGACCCGTGAGCGCCCGCACCGTGGTCAGGAGGCCCCCGGGCGGGTAGAACTCGACGGATGACCACCACCCTGCGGCCCAGCGGGCCGCTTCAGCAGAGCGAGGGCGGCGCGCGTTCACGCCCCTACGAGGTGCGCGTCAACAGCCGCCGCGTCGGAGGGCTGCTGATCGCCTCCGACACGCCCTTCGGCCCCACGGTCGGGGAGATCCGCGAGCTGGCCGTGGACGAGGGGGACCGGCGCCGCGGCCGGGCCACGGTCGCCGCGCTGGCCGCCGAGGAGGTGCTGCGCGGCTGGGGCTGTCGCCGCGTACGGATCTCCGTACCGGCCGACTCGCCGGGCGGGCTGCGGCTGGCGACCGCCCTGGGGTACGTCGAACAGAGCCGCAACCTCGCCAAGGACCTCGCGGGGGAGCCGCCCGCGCCCGCCGCCGGGTCGCGGGGGCGGGCGATGACCCCGGCCGAGTACGCGGCGTGGGAGGCGCGCTCCCGGGCGGAGTACGCGGACAGCTGGATCGCCCGCGGGATGGAACCCGGGGCCGCCCGCGCCAAGGCCGCCGCGGACCACCTCGAACGGCTGGCGCACGGCCTGGACACCCCCGGGACGGACTTCACCGTCCTGGAGGTGTCCGGGGTGCCCGTCGGCCACGTCTGGACCGGGCCGCGGGGGGAGGACGCGTACGTCTACGACGTGGCGGTCGCCGAGGAGCACCGGGGACGGGGGCACGGCCGCGCCCTGATGCTCCTCGCGGAAGGGGTCGCCCTGGCCGCGGGTCGGCGCCGCCTCGGCCTGCACGTCTTCGCCGGCAACACCCCGGCGCTGCGCCTTTACGAAGCGCTGGGTTACCGCCCGACCGGCTTCAACTACGCCAAGGAACTCATCTGACGGCCGCCCCGGTCGGGCCCCGGCGGGCGGCGCGCGAGGGGTCCTAACCCGCGAGAAGGCGGTCGGCGATCTCCTCGACGCGGGCGCGCAGGCCCTCCTGGCTCTTGCCGCCGTCCAGACGCTCGCCGTCGATCACGTAGGTCGGGGTGCCGGTCACCCCGATGGCCTTGCCCTCGGCCTGGTCGGCGTCCACGATCAGGATGTGCCGGCCGTCGATCAGGGCGGTGTCGAACTCCTCGACGTCCAGGCCGAGTTCACGGGCGACGTCCAGCAGGACGGCCTCGCCCCGCTCGCCGAGTTCGGCCGTCCTGGCCAGGACGGCCTCCGCGTAGGGCCAGCCCTGCCCCTGCTCCAGCGCCTCCTCGGCGGCCTGCGCGGCGGCGAAGGCGTGCTTGTGCTTCTCCAGCGGGAAGTGGCGCAGCCGGATGTCCAGCCGGTCGCCGTAGCGGGCCCGCAGGGCGCGTACGTCGTCCAGGGCGCTGTGGCAGTCCGGGCACTGGAGTTCGCACCAGACGTCGAGGATCAGGGAATCGGTCATGCGGACAGTCTCCCAGGGCCCGGGTCGGCGCACCGACCGGGACCTGGGGAGGAGGCCCGACCCCGAGATCTCCCGGAGATCCGCTCCGGGACGCTCCCGGGCATGGCCGCGGCGGGTGCGACCGGTGCAGGATGGATGGGGACAGATCGACCACCCGCCGCCCAGCCCCGGAGGACCGCATGCTCGCCGAGACCATATGTTCCGCGGTGTCCGCGGCGGGCCTGGGCATCGCCGCCGTGACCGCGTACCGCAGGCGGTTCCTCGCCGCGACGCGGATCGCCGCCTACTCGCTCGTCCCCGTCGCCCTGGTGCTGACGGGCCTGGTGGAGTGGGTCTCCGGGATCGTCTTCAAGCCGACCGTGTGGATCGGCTTCGGCCTGCTGGGCGTGGCCTGGCTCCTCTTCACGGGTGCCCGGACCGTCGAGCGCCGCGCCCTGGGCAGGGCGCCGAAGGAGGCCCCGGCGGCCGGGGCGGCCCGGCGCGGGCGGGGTCGCGAGGCCGTGGCTCCGGCCGCCTCCGCCCCCTCCCTCGGAGGCCGGCCGGCCGCCGCGCCGAAGGCCGCCCCGACGGCTCCGGCGGACGACTTCTCCGACATCGAGGCCATCCTCAAGAAGCACGGCATCTGAGGCCGGGAGCCGCTGCCATAGCCGACCGGGGCGCCGCCCGGGAAGGGAAGCCGCGCGAAACCACCCGAACCGACGAGAGAAGGCGAACTACCGCCCCGTAAATGGCGTGTTGGGGCGAGATCGGGCACGGGCTGCGCGATCATCGCCCCGACATGCTCGACACATCGCAGGGTGAGCCGCCGGCCCCCGCTCCCGCTTCCGTACCCGTCGCCGAGACCCCTTTGGCCCACGAAGGGCGGGGCTGTCTCTTCGCGCTCTCCCAGCCGCCCCTGATGATCTTCCTAGGGGTGATCGGGACCCTGCTGCTGCTCGCCGCCGTGCACGACCTGTACCTGCTCTGAGCCCTCCGCGGGCACGTCCGCCTCGTGGGCGTCGGCCTCCTTGCGGCGGGCCCGGTACGCCGCCACGTGCAGCCGGTTCCCGCAGGTGCGGCTGTCGCAGTAGCGCCGCGAACGGTTGCGCGACAGGTCCACGAAGGCCCGCCGGCAGTCGGGGGCCTCGCAGCGGCGGAGCCGTTCCTGTTCTCCGGAGACCACGATGAAGGCCAGGGCCATCCCGCCGTCCGCGGCGAGGTGGTCGCCCACCGAGGCGCCCGGCGCGAAGTAGTGGACGTGCCAGTCGTAGCCGTCGTGATCGGTCAGCTGGGGGGTGGTGCCGGCCGTGGCGACCAGCTCGTTGATCAGCGAGGCCGCGGCGCGCGACGTGGGCGCCGCGAAGACCTGGGCGAACTTCCCGCGGACCGCGCGCACCCCGGCGAGGTCGCGGGCGCCCAGCTCGCCGACGTCGCTGATCGCGTGTTCCTGGACGAACCCGCGCAGCGCGCCGATGTCGGACAGTCCGTCGGGCTGGTCCGGCTCGGCGGCCGTGTTCACCAGCGCGACGACGACGTCGAGCGCGCGACGGGTGTCGTGGGGGATCTGCACTAGTCGCTCCCTGGAGGCCGGACCTGCGGCGGCGTGTCGCCGCCACCGGTTGCCCGACTCTAGCGCCTGCCGCCGCGGGGGGAGCCGAGCGCACCGGCGCCGCCCTCGCGGGTGGCTCCCGTGAGGACAGCGCCGGCACAGCCGTATGTGGTTGTCCGCGTCGCACCGTCGCCCCGAGTCGGACGGTGTCGAGCGGTCAGGCACTCGTGGGGGCCGGCTCAGCTTTCGGCCAGGATGTGGGAGAGCTCCTTGTCCAGGTCGAAGTGCCGGTGCTCGGTCCCGGGTGGGACCGCCGCGTCCGTCCGCTTGAGGAACGATTCGAGTGCTCGGGCGGGTGCTTCGAGCAGCGCTTCTCCCTCCGGTGAGCTCAGGGCGATGCAGACGACGCCCTGACCGTGGCTGCGGGACGGCCAGACGCGGACGTCGCCGGTACCGGTGGGCCGGTGGAGACCCTCCGCGAGGAGGTCGCGGGCGAATACCCACTCGACCGTCTCCTCGGCGCCGGTGTGGAAGGTGGCGTGCACGGCGTAGGGGTCGGCCGTGTCATACCGCAGGCCCGCCGGAACAGGCAGTGAGGACTCGCTCGACACAACGAGGCGCAGGTGCAGCTCGCAGCTGACCGTGGTGTTCATAAGCGCCAGGGCCTTTCGCTCAGTGTGCGCTCGGGGATTCGCACGTCGGCGAAATCGACATGCCACCTACGGTGCCGTTGTAAACCCCTCTGACCGTTTTGCGGACCTCTGGGTCCCTCGGACGGCGGATCCAAACCGGCATTCACGTGTGCTTCGGGCTCCGGTAGATTCGGCTCCATGAATACGGGGAGTGACCACGGAACCGACGCGTCCGCGACCACCGGACCGGACGCCGAAGAGACGCCGCACGTCTCGAAGGCGCCCGCCTTCATCAAGGCCAACCGCAGCCTGCACCTCAGCTGGCAGGTCGGCGTCTTCATCGTCGGCCTGGCCGTCATCGGCGCCGGCGTCGCCATGCTCGTCCTGCCGGGACCGGGCTGGGTGGCGATCTTCGCCGGCCTCGCGATCTGGGCGACCGAGTTCGCCTGGGCCCACCTCGTCCTGCGCTGGACCAAGCGCAAGGTGAGCGAGGCCGCGCAGAAGGCGCTGGACCCCAAGGTCCGCCGCCGCAACATCATCCTGACCAGCGTGGGCCTCGCCATCGCGGCCGCGCTGATCGGCTTCTACCTGTGGAAGTACGGCCTGACGCTGCCGTGGGACCTCAAGGACCAGTAGCCCGCCGGGGGTGGTCATGGAGCACCGCTGACATGCGGTAATGTTTGCGGTGCGTCCGGGCGATTAGCTCAGTGGGAGAGCACTTCGTTCACACCGAAGGGGTCACTGGTTCGAACCCAGTATCGCCCACCCGGAGCAGAGGCCCGGAGACTCGTCAGAGTCTCCGGGCCTCCGTCGTACCCGGGGCCCACCCGGGGCCCACCCGGGGTTCACCCCAGGCGGCCGAGGGCCTCCCGCAGCCGGCGGGCGTCGCGCAGGCGCTTCTCGTACGTCGCCCCCACCGCCAGCAGCAGCACCCCCGCCAGCGCCGGCGGCAGCCAGCGCGGCAGCACGCCCACCACCTGCACCACGTACGGGGCCAGCTCGTGCACCGCCACCGCCACCAGGGTCGCGCCGCCCAGCAGCAGCGGGGCCTGGAGCCGGCGGTGCGCGCCGAGCAGGGTCACGACCAGGGCGGCCGTCCCCAGCAGCAGAGGGCGCGGCCAGTACGGATCCCCCCACACCGCCAACAGGCTCGGCAGCAGCGTCACCGCGAGCCCGGGACCGTACGCCGCCCAGGAGGAGGCACCCGGATCCCGGCGCCGCCGCAGCAGGCCCACCACCAGGGCCGGAACCGTCACGGCCAGCGTGTACGCCTCCGGAACCGTCACCCCCGAGGCGCCGAGGCGCACCCAGGTCGCCGCCACGCCCAAGGCGCCGGCCGCCCACCCCGCGGCCCGCCGGTCCGCCCGCAGCGCCGCGCCCGCGCACAGCACCCCGCCCAGCGCGAGCACCAGCGCCAGGAGCGGCCGGTCGCCCGAGGCGAGCAGCACCGCGAGCACCCCGACCCCCACCGCGGCGGCCTCGACGGCCACGCGCACCCGACCCGTCCGCGGGGCCACCGCCACCGCCGCGGCCGGTACCGCGAGCACGATCACCCCCGTCCAGGCGACCCCGAGCCCGACCAGCGCGCCCAGCGCCACCACCGTCGCCGCCGCGCACCCCACGGCCCACGCCGCCGCACCGGCCCGCACCGGCACCGGGGCGGTCCTGTACGCCGCTCCCAGCGCCCCCGCGACGCCCAGCGCCCCGAGCACCGCGAAGGTGGCCAGACGGCCGTCCAGGGCGGCCACGGACACGTTCACGCCCCCGACGAGGGCGCACACCGCCGCCGTCGCACCCGCCCCGGCGGACCGCGCCGGAGCCCGCAGCGCGCACACCCCGAACGCGAGCGTCACCGCGAGCTGCGCCCCGAGCGTCACCGCGGGGGCCGTCCCGGCGGCGAGCGGGGCCACGAACAGCCCCGCCCAGGCGCACACCACCGCCACCGCGGACGCCACCGAAGCCCGCGCCCGCCCCGGCAGGGCCCGGGCCACCGACCATCCGGCCACCGCCGTCAGCAGCAGGGTCACCGCCAGGGCGGCCACCGGAACGCCGACCGGCGGGGCCGGGCTCGTCGGCGCCCACACCTCGGACAGCACCCGCCACCGCGAGAGCGCCGACACCAGCGCGCCCGGCACCCCCGTCACCGCCGCGAGGGCCGCCACCCCCGCCGCGGCCCACAGCAGCCCGCGCGCCGCCGCCCGCGCCCCCGGCCCGGCAGCCCGCGGCGGCGCGAGCGCCGCGGCCGGCACCGCCGCCAGGGCCGCGGCGGCGGCCACCCGCAGCGCCACCGACCAGCCGGGCCCCCACCCCTGCGGAGCGAGCGCCCCGACCGCCGCCACCGCGGCCAGACCCCCGACCAGGGCGGCCGGCCAGGCCCGCGGCTCGCGCACGGCCACCGCCACCCCCAGGGCGGCGCCCGCGCCGAGCAGCGGGGCCGGGGCGAGCGCCCCGGGCGCCGCCAGGGAGGCCCCGAGCCCCAGGAGCAGGGCCGCGCCGCCCACCACGCCGGCCGCCGCCCACGCGCAGACGCGCACCGCCCGCCGGGAGACCGTCACCGCCAGGGCCGCGTCCAGCGCGGCCGTCGCCAGCAGCGCCCAACCGCCCCCCACCGCGTCCGTACCCGAGGCGGCCGCCGCCAGCGACAGCGGAAGCTGCCCGGCGGCCACCGCGGCGAGCGCCGGCGACCGGAGCCGGCCCGCCGCCGCCCCGTACGCCGCCCACAGCGCGGCGAGCACGGCGGCCGCCCACGCCGCGTAGGCCAGGCCGTCGGTGTCGGGCAGGACGACGGCGTGCAGCGCGTACGCGTCGAGGACCGTCAGCGACAACCCCACCGCCGCCACCGCCTCCGCCGTGGAGCGCAGGCCCCGGCGCGACAGCACGACGGGCGCGCCGAGGGCGGCGGCCGTCACCACGGCCAGGACGGCGGCCCGGCCGCCGATCCCGAGCGAGCCCCAGCTCAGCAGCGTGAAGGCCAGCGCGGCCACCGCGAGCAGCACCGCCCCCGCCGTCAGCAGCACCGTCTGCGCGCCGGCCGCACCCGCCTTCGCGCCCGCCGCGCCCGCCGCCTTCCCGCCCGTCGCGGCGGCCGGCGGCGCGGGTGCGGGTGCGGGCCACGCGGGCGCGGAGCCGAGGGCGAAGCGCAGCAGCCAGTCCCGACGGGCCAGCAAGTGGGCGCGTCGGACGTCGATTTGGTGGAGCTCGCGGTCGATGAGCGCCAGTTCCTCGGCCGGGGGCAGGGGGGAGTCCATGTCCGGAGTGTGGCGCCCGTCACGCCATCAGGACATGGGTGCGCGTACTCAGATCGGCACTCAGGTGCGCGACGGCCGTGATGAGTAGACGAGTAGGGGAGTGGGCGGGCGGGCGCGGGGGAGGGTCGTACCCGGGAGGGTGGCGATGTGGCGAACCCCCTGCGCCGCCGGACCGCCCCGGAGCACACTGGCCCCATGCCGCGCCGACCGCACTACCGCTTCCGCAGCGTGTGGGACCTCGACGCCCCGCCCGCCCGCGTCTACGCCCTGCTCGAAGACCCCGGACGCTACCCGGCCTGGTGGCCGCAGGTCCGCGAGGTCCGACCCCTCGAAGGGCGGGACGGGCCGGGCGGCCGCGCCGCGACCGCGCTGATCCGCTCGGTCCTGCCCTACGGGATCCACGTCACCCTCACCGGCCTGCTGCGCGACCCCGCCCGGGGGGTCCTGGAAGTGGCCCTGCGCGGTGACATCGACGGTTGGGCGCGCTGGACCGTACGCGCCCGGCGCGGACCCGCCGGCCCCGGGACGCGGGCCCTGTACGAACAGGAGGTCGAGGTCCGCGCCGACCCGTTGCGGCGGATGTCCCTCCCGGCCCGCCCCCTCCTGCGGCTCAACCACGCCCTGATGATGCGCGCCGGACAGCGGGGACTCTCGGCCCTCCTGGCCGCCCCGCGGGAAGCGGTTTGAACAGACCCCACGCCTCTTGTATTGTTCAGTGCGTTCCCGGGCGATTAGCTCAGCGGGAGAGCACTTCGTTCACACCGAAGGGGTCACTGGTTCGATCCCAGTATCGCCCACCGGGACAGGCCGGTCCGTCATCGACGGACCGGCCTTCCGCATGTACGGGCCCTCGGCGCGGTGCTCCCCTCAGGCCGCCTGCGGCAGTTCCGGCCGCAGCGGCCAGTGCGGGTCCACCGCCTCCGGCGTGCCCTGCCGCGTGAACCACGCCTGGAGCCCGCGCGCCTGCGCCGCGTGCCACACCGCCTGGAGCGTGTGCAGCTCGGCCGGCGTCAACCGCTCCAGCCGCCCCGCGAAGCGGCGGCCCACCGCGCGCACGACCTCCAGCGAGGCCATCGCGTCCGCCGACGCGTCGTGCGCGCCCTCCAGCTCTATCCCGTAGTGCGCGCACAGGTCCGTCAGGGTGCGGCGGCCCTTGCGGTAGCGGTCCAGGTGCTTGTCCAACACCCGCGGGTCCAGCACCGTCAACGGCCGGTTGTCCAGGTAGCGGGACAGCGTCGAGGCCCGGTGGCGCCGCAACTCCCGGTCCAGCAGCGTCAGATCGAACGGCGCGTTCATCACCACCAACGGCCGCCCGGCCACCTGCTGCTCCCCGAGCGCGCGGGCTATCTCCTCCACCACCGGCGCCGGCCAACGGCCGTTGCGCTGGAGGTGCTCGTCGGTCAGGCCGTGCACTTCCGTGGCCCCCGGCGGCACCGGGATCCCGGGATTGACCAGCCAACGGGTGGTGCGGACCCGGCCGCCCGCACACTCCTGCACGACGAGCGCGGCGGACACGATCCGGTCCTGCTCGACGTCCACCCCGGTCGTCTCCGTGTCGAATGCGGCCAGCGGGCCCTCGTACCAGCGCGTCATGGCGAACTCCTCGTCCCCGATCGGCAGATGGGGCCCACCCGGGCGCCGATGCCCCGGTCCGCGCAGCCCCTGCCCGAAGCGGTGATACCCGTGCCGTTTGCCCCGTACGCCGTTTGCGGGCACTCCGGTACGGAGACAACTTCCCTGGGGGGTCGCACGGATGACCGGTCGTCACCCCACTCCTCCATCCTCATCGCGGAGCCGGAAGGCACGGGGAGCCGGCCATGGCGCTCGCACGGTCCGAACCGGACGGGGTGCTCCAGGAACGGACGGGTCCGTCGACCGGTCCGCTGCGCGGCACGCTCGCCACCACCGCCTGCATGGAGACGCTCCAGGTGGGCTACCTGCACGCCGTCGCCGCCGCGGCGGGCTGCTCGCTGTCCCAACCCTTCCCCGACAACGGCATCGACTGGCACGTCAGCCACGGCGCCCCCGAGCACGTCGTCGACGACGAGGTGACCGTCAAGGTGCAGCTGAAGGCCACCTACCAGATACCGCCGCACCCGACCGGTGCCACCTTCGGCTTCACCCTCGACAACGAGCACCTCGTGAAGCTGGCCCGCACCCCCGTCGCCGTGCACAAGATCCTCGTCGTGATGCTCGTGCCGAGGGAGAGGGACCAGTGGATCGGCGCCGGGCACGACCGGCTCGACCTGCGCCACTGCTGCTACTGGACCAACCTCGCCGGACACCCCGTGACCGGCAGGCGCCGGACCACCGTACGGATCCCCACCACGCGGATCTTCGACGACCGGGCGCTGTGCGAGATCATGACCCGGGTCGGGTCGGGAGGGACACCCTGATGAACCGGCATCCGCACCGCCTCGAGCCCCTGCCGTCCCCGGGGTTCGCGCCGGACGCCCCCGACCCCGCGCGGGTCGACCCGCAGGTCCTGGGCGCGCTCCTGCACCGGCACGGCTGGCTCCGGCGCGGGGGAGCGGCGGGCCGCTACGGACGTTGGACCCCGCCCGGACCCGGCGGGACCAGCCTGCTCGTCCCCGAGAACCGGTCCTTCCCCGACTGCGTCGACCTGCTGGAGGAGGCGATCACCGCCCTCGCCCGCAGCGGCCTGCCCTCCGCGCGGGAGGTCCTCTTCGGCCTCGGCGTGCCCGCCGACGAGATCCGTTGGGAACGCGAAGTGCCGCGAGGGCCCTACGGGTTCCGGGGCGAGGCCGCCTGGCCCGTTCAGGAGCGGCTGCGCTCGGCCGCCCGCCGGACGCTGCTCGCCGGGGCCCTCGCCGACCGGGCCCGCGCCGGGTACTACGGGGCCCGCCACCAGGCCCAGGCCGAACGCACCCTGGACGGCGTCCTCGTCGGACCCTCCCCGGACGGGCGCCGGTTGACCGCGTACGTCCCCGTCGACGGCGGGCGGGGCCCGGTCACCCGGCTGCACCACGCGCTGCACGCGGCGCGGGAGGCCGTCGACTACCGGCGGGCGACCGGCGGGATGGAGGCGTTCGACGCGGCCGTGGCCGCCGGGGTCAGCCGGGAACTCGCCGACGCCCTGATCGCGCTCGTCCAGGGTTCCGAAGGGGCCCGGATCACGCTGGCCTGGGCGCCGGCGGCCGGGGTCCCGGCGGGCTGCGCCGCCCGGCCCGAACCGGTGGAGTTCTCGCCCGGCGACCTGCCGGTGCTGCGGGACGCCGCCCAGCGCTACACGCACAACGAGCCGGCCGTCCCCGTCCGGATCGTGGGGGCGGTGGTCCGGATGCGGCGCGCCGGGGCCGGCGGCGGGGGCACCGTGCGGCTGCGGGTGCTGGCGGGCGCGGAGGTGCCGCGCGTACGGGTCGCCCTCGACGAGGAGGCGTACCGCACCGCCGTCCACGCCCACCTGGCCGGACTGCCCGTGCGGGTGGCCGGCCGGCTGCAACGCCGGGGCGGATTCCGCCGGCTCACCGACGCCGCGGACGTCACCCCGGTCCCGCTGGACGAGGTGGAGCGGGACCGGCTGTTGAAGTCCCTCGACTCCTCCTTCGACCCCTCCGAGGTGCTGCCGTCGGAGGACGGAGAGGACTGAGAGGGTCGAGAGGGCACGAGGGGCCGGGTGCGGTGCCGGCTACCGGGCGACGGGCCGGGAACCATTCGGGGCGGCGCAGCTCGTCACCCGCCGGATCTCCCACCAGCTCGACGCGCACGATCACGTAGCCCTCCTCCTGACCCTGCTCACCGGCCACGACCAGGAGCTCCGCTACATCCCCGGCCGGGTCGTCAATCGAGCCGGCGACGGCTACCGCGGCGAGGGCGAGACCGACGCCCGCGACGCCCTGGTCATCGCCGACCAGGCATGCATCCGCCGCGACCCCAAACCGATGCGGCCCACCGACGAGGCCACCATCGAACTGAAGATCCTCACCAGCCGCCGCACGGACCTCGTCCGTGACCGCACCCGTGCCATCAACCGCCTGCGTTCCGCGCTGACCGGCATGTTCCCCGCACTGGAACGGGCTTTCGTCCTCACCAGCACCGGCCCGCTCATCTTCCTCGACGGCTACCAGACCCCGGCCGCCATCCGCCGTATGGGTACCGCCCGGCTGACCCGCCGGCTCCGCGCTCGGGGTGTCCGCACCCCGGAGGAGCTCGCGACCCCGGATCGGCTGGCCGCCTTCGCCGGCCTCGCTCCAGCACCGCACGACTCAGGAAAGAAGAGCGGCAACCTTCACCGGCCCCGTCACCACCACCGCGGCCTCCAGCGTGTCTTCTACATGTCTGCGCTGACCAGCGTCCGCTATGACCCCGACTCCCGGATCTTCTACGACCGCAAACGAGTCGAGGGGAAACGCCATACCCAGGCAGTGATCGCCCTCGCCCGACGCCGCGTCAACGTCCTCTGGGACATCATCCGTGACCGGCGGCTCCACGAAGTCGCACCGCCACCGGCCACGCTGTACTGACCTGGCCCGAAGCCCTGGTGGTGGTGTCTTCAAGGCGCCAAGAACGAAAGGAGCAGGCGGGCATCTCGTGGGCGCTCAGGCCGACGGCGGTGAAGGGGTCATGTCGTACTCATCGACGTCCAGAAGAGTGCCGGTAGCGGCAAGAAAGGCGATTGCTTCGTGGTCGAGCGCCCAGCCGAAAAGGT
The DNA here is from genome assembly GCF_055584445.1 of Streptomyces sp. NPDC103540. NCBI lineage: Bacteria > Bacillati > Actinomycetota > Actinomycetes > Kitasatosporales > Streptomycetaceae > Streptomyces > Streptomyces sp. NPDC103540. The sequence goes on along the minus strand of NZ_JBVJMA010000007.1, from coordinate 170,629 downwards.
TGTATTTGTCTCTATCCTGCGGCTGCTCGGCCTCGTCCTGCTGCTCTGCGTCGTTGAAGTAGCGCACCACCTCCAGCCGGGCTTCGAGGTACGGCCCGTCTTCGTCGTCTGCACTGTTGTATTGCTTCATGAGCTCCGCTATACGCTCAGTCTGCGGCCGGAGACGGCCCAGGACGTGCGCGATCTGTTCGTCCACGCACAAGCCCGGTTCCTTGCATACGACCTTCCAGATCTGACAGAACGGATTCGCCGGATCAACAGGGAGGCGGCGCGGGTTGACCACTCTCGTCTCATCAGGCTCGATACCCAGCGCATCAGTTATCTCCTGCGCGGTAATGCTTCGGCTGGACAGAGCGAAGTAGACGTACTGGTGAAGAGGCATCCCCGAATGCTCCGCAGTCACCCTTCATCCCCACTCGCCTGATTGTGAGTGGGTCCCGACGCCCAGTGGGGCCATGGTGAAGCCATCCGAGGAACGACTCCACCAGCCGCAGAAGACTCCCGAGCTGCTTGACTTCTCCATTGGGAAGCCACGTCCGTCGGCGCGGGGAGGTTGCCGCCCGGGTGTCGGAAGGAGGCCATCAGCAGGTCCGGCGCGGGGGAGAAGTCCGGGCCGCGCAGGAAACCGTGGCGTGCGTACAGGGCCACGGCGGGGGCGTTGTCCGCGCCCGTGGTGACCTCCACCGCGCGGCCCGGGAACAGCTCCGACAGCGCGTGGCGCAGCAGCAGCGAGGCCACGCCCCGGCGGAAGGCGGCCGGGTCCACGCAGAGCCGGTCGATCGTGACGACCCCGTCGGCCGCCTCCTCCCAGGCCAGGAACCCGGCGATCGAGCCCTCCCCGAGGACGGCGCCCGACCAGCGCAGCGGCGCCGCCCGCATCCCGGCGAGGTCCTCCGCGAGGGCGGGGATGCCGTCGAAGCCGATCAGCTGCGCCTCCACGGCGTACGCGGCCCTGCCGATCCGGTGCACGGCGGCGGCGGTCGCGTCGTCGGTCAGGTCGAGCGGGAGGACACGGAGGGCGTGCGGGCCGGTCACGGGCGGGTTCCTCACCTCGGGAAGGGGCGGTTCGGGCCCCTCACGCTACGGGCCGGGACGGCGTCGGGCACAACCGTTTCGCGGCGGGGGCACTCGGCTCGGTACGATTCAGGCGCGCAGTGATCGCTCGCGCACCCCCTGAGTCAGGAGAGACCGGTGTCAGACGTCCGTGTGATCATCCAACGCGATTCCGAGCGGGACGAGCGCGTGGTGGCCACGGGCACTACGGCGGCGGAGCTCTTCGCCGGCGAGCGCACCATCGTCGCCGCGCGCGTCGCCGGCGAGCTCAAGGACCTCGCGTACGAGGTGAAGGACGGCGAGACCGTCGAGCCGGTGGAGATCTCCTCCCCGGACGGGCTCGACATCCTGCGCCACTCGACCGCGCACGTCATGGCGCAGGCCGTGCAGGAGCTGTTCCCCGAGGCCAAGCTGGGCATCGGCCCGCCGGTCCAGAACGGCTTCTACTACGACTTCGACGTCGCGCGGCCCTTCACCCCCGATGACCTCAAGGCCATCGAGAAGAAGATGCAGGAGATCCAGAAGCGGGGCCAGCGCTTCTCCCGCCGCGTGGTCAGCGACGAGGCGGCCCGCGAGGAGCTCGCGGACGAGCCGTACAAGCTGGAGCTCATCGGCATCAAGGGCTCCGCGTCGACCGACGACGGCGCGAACGTCGAGGTGGGCGCCGGCGAGCTGACCATCTACGACAACCTCGACGCGAAGACCGGCGAGCTGTGCTGGAAGGACCTCTGCCGCGGTCCCCACCTGCCCACCACCCGCAACATCCCGGCGTTCAAGCTGATGCGCAACGCGGCCGCCTACTGGCGCGGCAGCGAGAAGAACCCGATGCTCCAGCGCATCTACGGCACCGCCTGGCCCTCGAAGGACGAGCTGAAGGCCCACCTCGACTTCCTCGCCGAGGCCGAGAAGCGCGACCACCGCAAGCTCGGCAACGAGCTCGACCTCTTCTCCATCCCGGACGAGATCGGCTCCGGCCTCGCCGTCTTCCACCCGCGCGGCGGCATCATCCGCCGGGTCATGGAGGACTACTCGCGCCGCCGGCACGAGGAGGAGGGCTACGAGTTCGTCTACTCCCCGCACGCCACCAAGGGCGCCCTCTTCGAGAAGAGCGGCCACCTGGACTGGTACGCGGAGGGCATGTACCCCCCCATGCAGCTCGACGGTGGTACCGACTACTACCTCAAGCCCATGAACTGCCCGATGCACAACCTGATCTTCGACGCGCGCGGGCGCTCCTACCGTGAGCTGCCGCTGCGCCTGTTCGAGTTCGGCACCGTGTACCGGTACGAGAAGTCCGGCGTGGTCCACGGCCTGACCCGGGCCCGCGGCTTCACCCAGGACGACGCGCACATCTACTGCACCCGCGAGCAGATGGCCGAGGAACTCGACCGCACGCTCACCTTCGTGCTGAACCTGCTGCGCGACTACGGTCTGACCGACTTCTACCTGGAGCTGTCCACCAAGGATCCGGAGAAGTTCGTCGGCTCGGACGAGGTCTGGGAGGAGGCCACCGCGGTCCTCCAGCAGGTGGCCGAGAAGCAGGGCCTCCCGCTGACCCCCGACCCGGGCGGCGCGGCCTTCTACGGCCCGAAGATCTCCGTACAGGCGCGCGACGCCATCGGGCGCACCTGGCAGATGTCGACCGTGCAGCTCGACTTCAACCTGCCGGAGCGCTTCAACCTGGAGTACACCGCCCCCGACGGTTCCCGTCAGCGGCCGGTCATGATCCACCGCGCCCTGTTCGGTTCCATCGAGCGGTTCTTCGCCGTGCTGCTGGAGCACTACGCGGGCGCCATGCCGCCGTGGCTGGCGCCGGTCCAGGCCGTCGGCATCCCGATCGGCGACGGACACGTGGAGTACCTCCAGGAGTTCGCCGCCGAGGCGAAGAAGAAGGGCCTGCGGGTCGAGGTGGACGCCTCCTCCGACCGCATGCAGAAGAAGATCCGCAACCACCAGAAGCTCAAGGTCCCCTTCATGATCATCGTCGGTGACGAGGACATGGCGGCGGGCACCGTCTCCTTCCGCTACCGCGACGGTTCGCAGGAGAACGGCATCCCGCGCGACCAGGCGCTGGCGAAGCTGGCCGACGTCGTGGAGCGTCGCGTCCAGGTCTGAGCGCGGGCCCGATCCGGGCCGCCGCGTACGGTGCGGGCCCCCGGGAAGTGATCACTTTCCGGGGGCCTTCCTCGTTCGTACGGACGAGGTCATATGCTGCGTCCTATGACGATTGAGCCGGAGCGGCAGAACGGTGTGGGCACGCACGACGGGTTCCAACGGCTGTGGACCCCTCATCGGATGGCCTACATCCAGGGCGAGAACAAGCCGACCGGCCCGGAGGCCGGCGACGGCTGTCCCTTCTGCGGGATTCCGGAGATGTCCGACCAGGACGGGCTGGTCGTGGCGCGGGGCAAGCACGTCTTCGCCGTGCTGAACCTCTACCCCTACAACGGCGGCCACACCATGATCGTCCCGTACCGGCACGTCGCCGACTACACGGAGCTCGACGGGCCGGAGACGGCGGAGCTGGCGGACCTGACCAAGCGGGCCATGGTCGCGCTGCGCAAGGCCTCCGGCGCGCACGGTTTCAACATCGGGCTCAACCAGGGCGTGGCGGCCGGCGCCGGCATCGCCGCGCACCTGCACCAGCACATCGTGCCCCGCTGGGGCGGGGACACGAACTTCATGCCGGTCGTCGGGCACACCAAGGTGCTGCCGCAACTGCTCGCGGACACCCGCCAGATGCTCGCCGACGCCTGGCCGAACGACTGATCAGGCCGTCCGGTCCGGCCGGCCCGCCCGCCACTGCTCCAGCACGGCCTCGACGTCGAACTCGGTGAGGTTCAGCGGCGGGCCCGGCGGCGGCATGCGCAGGGCCGCCGCGATCTTCTCGTTGACCTCCGTGAGGATCTCCCGCACCTGACGTTCGTTCCGGGCGGTCAGGGCGGCCTCGTGCGCGTCCTCGGCGGCCTTGCGCAGCGCCAGGGCCGGGGGCAGGGAGGAGAAGCCCTCGCGGTGCATCTTCCCCTTGATCCACCACATCTCGTCGTACGGCGCGTCCAGGGAGGCCAGCGGCTTGCCGAAGCCCGGCAGCCGCGCGAAGTCACCGCGCTCGCCCGCCTCCTTGATCTGGCGGTCCACGAAGGACTCGAAGCTGACGCCCGGCGGTTTGCGCTCGGTCACGGTCGGTGCCTCCTCGGTTCGTTCCCCACCCGTACGGCGACGCCCGACGTCCGCGCGCCGTACGCTCCGGCCCTTCCAGCCTACCGAGGCGGCCGGCTCAGGCGTCGTACATGTCGGCCTTGCGCGGGGAAGGCTCCTGGATCATGCCGCTCATGATCGACGAGCGGTTGGTGAAGGCGGCGGTGTCCACGCCGTTCTCGTCCAGCACCCTGAAGGCCGCGGTGTGCACCGCGCGCAGGACCGGGGCCACCGTGCGCAGGGCGTCGTCCGCCATGAAGCGGTGGCGCCACATCGAGCCGGCCCACACGTGGCGCAGGCCGAACGGCTCGGGCAGCACCAGCTTGCCGCCGAAGTACTCCAGCAGCGGCGGGTACCAGGTCAGGGGGGCGCGCACGGCGAGCCGCACCACCTCCTGCGCGTCCACCAGGGGGAGCGGGCGTTCTACGGTCTCCCAGAAGCGGATCGACTTGGGGACCTCGATCACGGGCGCCTTGGACTTCGTGGTGAAGAGGCCGGCCACCGGGCCGAGGGCGTGGGCGGTGACGTCCACGCGCAGCGTCTTGTAGAGCACGGTGACGGTCACCAGCATGGTGATGACCAGCTGGCCGTCCCACAGCGGGTACTGGATGCCCAGGTAGTGCCGGTTGCCCGCGCTGAACTGCTGCTCGTTGCAGATCCGGGTGATCTCGTGCGGCTTGATGACGAACGTGTCCACGTCCTCGCCGGTGGGGCGGGCCACCTCGCCCGCGCCCTCGCCGACCGGGGTGACGATCCAGTGCTGGATCGAGGCCGCCGGGAAGCCCCCGGTGTGCAGGGGGCCGCGCTCCAGCTTGCGCAGCTGGGTGTCGATCGCGCGTATGACGTCCCAGCTGCGGAACGGGTGGATCTCGGCGCCCTCGTTCTTGGGCGTGAGCTCCTCCGCGAGCTGCCAGCTGCCCCAGCGGGTGCCCATGCCGAGGATGCCCTTGGGGCCGGCGTAGAACACGGAGTTGCTGCGGTCCTCGGCGGTCAGCTTCGCCAGCTGGTGGCGCAGGTCCTCGCGGGCCTTCTCGTCGGGGTTGCCGGGGACCGCCTCGGGGATCTTCGCGGTCACCGCGCCGCCTCCGCCGAGGAGGCCGTCCCAGCGGGAGCGCATGTCGGCGGCGGTCCGCTCGCAGATGCGCCGGGCCAGGTACCACCCTAGGACGGGGGCGATGATCGAGCCGAGCAGGTAGAGCTCCAGGACCCCGCTGCCGGGCTCCCGGTGGAGCACCCGGTAGAGCAGCACGGCCGTGATGCCCGCGACGCCGACCAGCAGGGCGGTGCCGATCCAGGAGTTCTTCTTTGCCTCGCCGCCGGACAGGGTCCTGCGGAGCTGGAAGAGGCCGAGCCACAGCAGCAGGCCGGGCAGGAACAGCACGCCGCAGACCAGGGTGATCAGGCGCAGCCTGCGGTCGCGTTCCTTGCGGATGCGCGAGGCGGCCAGGCAGTGCTCCACGACCGCCTGGGGGTCGGCGCCGAAGGACTGGATGAGCGGCTTGCGGCCGGCGCCCAGGGTGCGGGCCTCGACGGCGCGGCAGAAGGCCTCGCCGAGGCTGGGCTCGAAGAGGGAGATCCTCGGCTCCTTGACGGAGGCCGGGTGGTTGTCGGTGTTGGCCGTGAGTATGGAGGAGAGTTTGGTGTCCTTGCCGCCGTCGCGGTAGGCGGCGGACGCGAGCGCGTTGGTCGCCGCGGTCTGGCCGCCACCCCCCTGGAGTGGAATCTGTGCGCCGGGCCTGAAGTCGAAGCCGTCGTCCGCCACCGCTGCCCCCATCGCCGTGCCCCTGTGCTTTTGCCGTGCCGTCTCGCGCCGTGCGGTGCCGCCCGGCGCGTCGCCGTGCCGTGCGTGCCGTGCCTGCCGTGCCGCCCTGTTCCGTCGCGCCGAAAAGCCTATCCGCGCAGCCTGCCCCATGGTCATGGGACAGGGAAATACCGCCCACCGCAAGCGGGTTGGGTGGGCGGCTCCCCGTGGCGCTATGTCAACTTGCTTCCCTTCTCGGCCTGTTCGCGCATCTTGTCCGCCAGGTGCGGGGGCATCGGCTCGTGGCGGGCGTAGGCCCGGCCGAAGCGGCCGGTGCCGTGGGACACCGAGCGCAGGTCCACGGCGTAGCGGCCGATCTCGATCTCCGGGACCTCGGCGCGCACCCGGGTGCGGCCCGCGCCCGCCTGTTCGGTGCCGACGACGCGACCCCGGCGGCCCGCGAGGTCGCTCATGACCGCCCCGACGTACTCGTCGGGGACCAGGACGTCGAGTTCGGCGACGGGTTCCAGCAGGTGGATGGGGGTCCCGGCGGCCGCCTCGCGCAGGGCGAGGGCGCCCGCGGTCTGGAAGGCGGCGTCGGAGGAGTCCACCGAGTGCGCCTTGCCGTCGCGCAGGGTGATCCGTACGTCGACCAGCGGATGGCCGGCCGCGATGCCGCGGGCGGCCTGCGCCCGTACGCCCTTCTCCACGGACGGGATGAACTGGCGGGGCACCGCGCCGCCGACCACCTTGTCGACGAACTCGATGCCGCTGCCGGGCGGCAGGGGCTCGACCTCGATCTCGCAGATGGCGTACTGGCCGTGGCCGCCGGACTGCTTGACGTGCCGGCCGCGGCCCCCGGAGGCCGCCCCGAAGGTCTCGCGGAGGCTGACCTTGTGGGGGACCGGGTCGACCTGGACTCCGTAGCGGGTCCGCAGGCGCTCCAGCGCGAGGTCCTGGTGGGCCTCGCCCAGACACCACAGCACCAGTTGGTGGGTGTGGGGGTTCTGCTCCAGGCGCATGGTCGGGTCCTCGGCGACGAGGCGGGCCAGGCCCTGCGAGAGCTTGTCCTCGTCGGCCTTGCTGTGGGCCTCGATGGCCAGCGGCAGCAGCGGCTCGGGCATGGCCCAGGGCTCCATCAGGAGCGGGGCGTCCTTGTCGGAGAGGGTGTCGCCGGTCTCGGCGCGGGTGAGTTTCGCCACGCAGGCCAGGTCGCCGGCGACGCACTGGCCGAGCGGGTGCTGCTGTTTGCCGAAGGGGCCGGTCAGGGCGCCGACGCGCTCGTCCACGTCGTGGTCCTCGTGGCCGCGGTCCGCCAGGCCGTGCCCGCTGACGTGGACGGTCGCCTCGGGGCGCAGGGTGCCGGAGAAGACGCGGACGAGGGAGACGCGGCCGACGTAGGGGTCGGAGGAGGTCTTGACCACCTCGGCGAGGAGCGGTCCGGCGGGGTCGCAGCCCAGGGCGGGTCGGGCGGCGCCGTCGGGGGAGGTGACGGCGACGGGGGCGCGCTCCAGGGGGGTGGGGAAGCCGCCGGTGACGAGTTCGAGGAGCTCGACGGTGCCCAGGCCCTGACGGGCGCCGTCCGCGGCGGGGGAGGCCATCAGGACGGGGTGGAAGGTGCCGCGCGCGACGGCCCGCTCCAGGTCGTCGACGAGGGTCCGGAGGTCGATGTCCTCGCCGCCGAGGTAGCGGTCCATGAGGCTCTCGTCCTCGCTCTCGGCGATGATCCCCTCGATCAGCCGGGAGCGTGCGCCGTCGATGAGGGCCAGCTCGGCGGGGTCGGGGTCGCGTTCGACGCGCTCGCCGGTGGAGTAGTCGTGGACGCGGCGGGAGAGCAGGGCCAGCAGGCCGACGACGGGGGCGTGGCCGTCGGGTCCGGCGGGGCCGTGGAGGGGCAGGTGGAGCGGGACGACGGCGTCGGGGTCGTCGGAGCCGAAGGCCTGTCCGCAGATGTTCGTCATCTGCGCGTAGTCGGCGCGGGCCGCCTCCACATGGGTGACGACGATGGCCCGGGGCATGCCGACGGCCTCGCACTCGTCCCAGACCATCCGGGTGGACCCGTCGATTCCGTCGGCGGCCGAGACGACGAAGAGGGCCGCGTCCGCGGCGCGCAGACCGGCCCTGAGCTCCCCGACGAAGTCGGCGTATCCGGGGGTGTCCAAGATGTTGATCTTGATGCCGTCCCACTCGACGGGGACCAGCGAGAGCTGGACCGAGCGCCGGCGGCGGTGCTCGATGTCGTCGTAGTCGGAGACGGAGGTGCCGTCCTCGACCCGGCCGGCCCGCTTCACCGCCCCCGCGGTGAGGGCCAGGGCCTCGACGAGCGTGGTCTTGCCGGCGCCGCTGTGGCCGACCAGCACGACGTTCCGTACGGAAGCGGGGCGGTCGGCCGTCAGTGCCCTGCCGGCGGCCCCGGCTTGGTGTGATGTGGCTCCCATGGTGCTCGTGCCTCCCGGTGTCGCGGTGAGGAGGGTGATTCGGGGTCCTTCGAGCTTTGCACCGGCGTCACAGCGCGTCCATACGGCGTACCGGCCACCGGCCGGAGCGCGCCGCGGGGGCGACGCGGGCCTTACGTCGCCCTTACATGTGGGGCGTGCGGGGGTTGCCGGGGGCGAACCGGTGGGTGTGCGGCGCCCGGGGCCGGGGCTGCCGGCTACGATGGGCCAGCCGGTGGCCGTGGTGGCCGTACGGCCCAGCGACCCTCCGGGAAGGCCATGCTGAACAAGTACGCGCGTGCGTTCTTCACGCGTGTTCTCACGCCGTTCGCCGCATTTCTGCTCCGTCGGGGGGTGAGCCCGGACGCGGTCACCCTCATCGGCACCGCCGGAGTGGTGGCGGGAGCGCTGGTCTTCTTCCCCCGGGGCGAGTTCTTCTGGGGCACGATCACCATCACCCTCTTCGTCTTCTCCGACCTGGTGGACGGCAACATGGCCCGCCAGGCCGGAACCTCCAGCCGGTGGGGTGCCTTCCTCGACTCCACGCTCGACCGGGTCGCCGACGCCGCCATCTTCGGCGGCCTCGCGCTCTGGTACGCGGGCTCCGGCAACGACAACGCCCTGTGCGCCGTCGCCATCTTCTGCCTGGCCAGCGGCCAGGTCGTCTCCTACACCAAGGCCCGCGGCGAGTCGATCGGACTGCCGGTCGCCGTCAACGGGCTCATCGAACGCGCCGAACGCCTGGTGATCTCGCTGGTCGCCGCCGGCCTCTCCGGCCTCCAGACCTTCGGCGTCCCCTCGTGGATCGGGGTGCTGCTCCCCGCCGCCCTGTGGATCGTCGCGGTGGGCTCGCTCGTCACGCTGATCCAGCGCGTGGTCACCGTACGCCGCGAGGCCGCCGAGGCCGACGCCGCCGCGACCGGCACCGAAGGGGGTTCCCGCTGATGGGGACGGCACGCGACAGACTGATCGACGGGGTCTACGGGCTCGGCTGGGCCGGGGTGAAGAAGCTCCCCGAGCCGGCCGCCGTGGCCCTCGGCCGCAAGATCGCGGACGTGGCCTGGAAGCGGCGCGGCAAGAGCGTGCTGCGCCTGGAGTCGAACCTGGCGCGGGTCGTGCCGGACGCCTCGCCCGAACGGCTGCGCGAGCTGTCGCACGCGGGCATGCGCTCGTACATGCGCTACTGGATGGAGTCCTTCCGCCTGCCGGCGATGGACCCCGCCCGCTTCGCCCGGGAGGTCCGCCTCCAGGACGACCACATCCTGCGCGAGGCCATAGCCTCGGGCAGGGGGGTCGTCGCGGCCCTGCCGCACCTGGCGAACTGGGACCTGGCCGGCGCCTGGGTCACGAGCCACCTCGGCGTCCCCTTCACCACGGTCGCCGAGCGCCTCAAGCCCGAATCCCTCTACGACCGCTTCGTGGCCTACCGCGAGAGCCTGGGCATGGAGGTCCTGCCGCACAACGGCGGCGCCGCCTTCGGCACCCTCGCGCGCCGGCTGCGCTCCGGCGGCCTGGTCTGCCTGGTCGCCGACCGGGACCTGTCGGCCTCCGGCGTCGAGGTGGACTTCTTCGGCGCCGCGGCGCGGATGCCGGCCGGGCCCGCGCTCCTCGCCCAGCAGACCGGGGCGATCCTGCTCCCGGTCACCCTGTACTACGGAGACACGCCGCACATGTACGGCCGCGTCCACCCCGAGGTGGAGGTGCCGAAGACGGGCACGCGCGCGGAGAAGACCGCCGCCATGACCCAGACGGTGGCCGACGCCTTCGCCCTGGGGATCGCGGAGCACCCCCAGGACTGGCACATGTTGCAGCGCCTGTGGCTCGACGACCTGGAGGAACGCCCGTAGTGAAGATCGGCATCGTGTGCCCGTACTCGTGGGACGTCCCGGGCGGCGTCCAGTTCCACATCCGTGACCTGGCGGAACACCTGATCCGCCTGGGCCACGAGGTGTCGGTGCTGGCCCCGGCCGACGACGAGACCCCGCTGCCGCCCTACGTGGTCTCGGCGGGACGGGCGGTGCCGGTGCCGTACAACGGGTCCGTCGCCCGCCTGAACTTCGGCTTCCTCTCCGCCGCCCGGGTGCGCCGCTGGCTGCACGACGGGGTCTTCGACGTGATCCACATCCACGAACCCGCCTCGCCCTCGCTCGGGCTGCTGTCCTGCTGGGCGGCCCAGGGGCCGATCGTGGCGACGTTCCACACCTCGAACCCCCGCTCCCGGGCCATGATCGCGGCGTACCCGATCCTCCAGCCCGCGCTGGAGAAGATCAGCGCGCGGATCGCGGTCAGCGAGTACGCGCGCCGCACGCTCGTCGAGCACCTCGGCGGCGACGCCGTGGTCATCCCCAACGGCGTGGACGTGGACTTCTTCGCCAAGGCCGACCCGAAGCCCGAATGGGGCGGGCAGACCCTCGGCTTCATCGGCCGCATCGACGAACCCCGCAAGGGCCTGCCGGTGCTCATGGCCGCCTTCCCCGCCATCGTCGAGGCCTGCCCCGACGTACGCCTGCTCGTCGCCGGCCGGGGCGACGAGGAGGAGGCGGTGGCCTCCCTGCCCGAAGACCTGCGCTCCCGCGTCGAGTTCCTCGGCATGGTCTCGGACGAGGACAAGGCGCGGCTGCTGCGCAGCGTCGACGTCTACGTCGCCCCCAACACCGGCGGGGAGAGCTTCGGCATCATCCTGGTGGAGGCCCTCTCGGCGGGCGCCGCCGTCCTGGCCTCCGACCTCGACGCCTTCGCCCAGGTCCTCGACCAGGGCGCGGCGGGCGACCTGTTCGCGAACGAGGACCCCGTCTCGCTCGCGGCGGCGGCCGTGGCCCTGCTGCGCGACCCGGACCGGCGCGCGGAGCTCGGGGAGCGCGGCTCCGCGCACGTACGCCGCTTCGACTGGTCGACGGTCGGCGCGGACATCCTCGCGGTGTACGAGACGGTCACGGACGGCGCGGCCGCCGTCGCCACCGACGAACGCGTCCCGCTCCGCACCCGCCTGGGCTTCTCCCGGGACTGACGACCCGCCGGCCCGCCCGCCCGCGGGGTCGCGCGGGCGGACGGGGTGAGCGGGGCGCGGGGCCGGCCGGGTAGTGTCGCCGCCCGTGATCGAAAACCTTGTCTGGATCGCGGTGGCGCTGGGCGTCGTCGGGGTCTATCTGAGTTGGACCGCCGGGCGCCTCGACCGGCTGCACACGCGGATGGACGCCGCGCGGGCGGCGCTGGACGCGCAGCTCGTGCGGCGGGCGTCGGTGGTGCTGGAGGTGGCGACCTCCGGGGCTCTCGACCCCGCCTCCTCGCTGGTGCTGTACGAGGCCGCGCACGCGGCCCGGCAGGCCGAGGAGGAACACCGCGAGGTCGCCGAGAGCGAGCTGAGCCAGGCCCTGCGCGCGGTGTTCGCCGACGCCGACCAGGTCGAGGTACTCAAGGCGGCGCCCGGGGGAGAGGCCGCCGCCGAGGAGCTGGCGGCCGCCGTGCGCCGGGTCCCGATGGCCCGCCGGTTCCTGAACGACGCCGTCCGGGCCGCGCGCGCGCTCCGCCGGCACCGCAAGGTGCGGTGGTTCAGGCTGGCGGGACACGCCCCGTTCCCGCTCGCCTTCGAAATGGACGACGAGCCTCCGGTAGACCTGGCGGACCGGCCCGCCTGAGGGCCGGGAGCGGGGTCCAGGGCCACGGGGGACAAGTCAAAGAGCCACCGGCTCCACATTGGCCCTTGCAGTGGACTGGTCGGTGAGGTTTTCTCGGCCAGGTAGAACCCGTGCCACCCGTCAGACCGGTGGTACCGCCGTCTTCCTTTCGAGTGAGGTCAACCCGTGAGCACGCTTCCCACCTCTTCCCCGTCCGCTGAGTCGGCCATCGGCACCTCCCGCGTCAAGCGCGGCATGGCCGAGCAGCTCAAGGGCGGCGTGATCATGGACGTGGTCAACGCCGAGCAGGCGAAGATCGCCGAGGACGCCGGCGCCGTGGCCGTCATGGCCCTGGAGCGGGTTCCGGCCGACATCCGCAAGGACGGCGGCGTGGCCCGCATGTCCGACCCGAACATGATCGAAGAGATCATCGGCGCCGTCTCCATCCCGGTCATGGCCAAGTCCCGCATCGGCCACTTCGTCGAGGCCCAGGTCCTCCAGTCCCTCGGCGTCGACTACATCGACGAGTCCGAGGTCCTGACCCCGGCCGACGAGGTCAACCACTCCGACAAGTGGGCCTTCACCACCCCCTTCGTCTGTGGCGCCACCAACCTGGGCGAGGCCCTGCGCCGCATCGCCGAGGGCGCGGCCATGATCCGTTCGAAGGGCGAGGCCGGCACCGGCAACGTCGTCGAGGCCGTCCGTCACCTGCGCCAGATCAAGAACGAGATCGCCCGCCTGCGCGGCTACGACAACAACGAGCTGTTCGCCGCCGCCAAGGAGCTGCGCGCCCCGTACGAGCTGGTCAAGGAGGTCGCCGAGCTCGGCAAGCTCCCGGTCGTGCTGTTCTCCGCCGGTGGCGTCGCCACCCCGGCCGACGCCGCGCTCATGCGCCAGCTCGGCGCCGAGGGCGTCTTCGTCGGCTCCGGCATCTTCAAGTCGGGCGACCCGGCCAAGCGCGCCGCCGCCATCGTGAAGGCCACCACCTTCTACGACGACCCGAAGGTCATCGCGGACGCCTCCCGCAACCTGGGCGAGGCCATGGTCGGCATCAACTGCGACACCCTCCCCGAGTCCGAGCGCTACGCCAACCGCGGCTGGTAGTACGGACATGACGAACACCCCCGTGATCGGTGTCCTGGCCCTCCAGGGCGACGTCCGGGAGCACCTGATCGCCCTGGCCGCGGCGGACGCCGTGGCCAGGCCGGTCCGGCGCCCCGAGGAACTCGCCGAGGTCGACGCCCTGGTGATCCCCGGTGGCGAGTCCACGACGATGTCGAAGCTCGCCGTGCTCTTCGGCATGCTGGAGCCCCTGCGCGAGCGCGTGAAGGCCGGCATGCCGGTCTACGGCACCTGCGCCGGCATGATCATGCTCGCCGACAAGCTGCTCGACGGCCGTGAGGACCAGGAGACGCTCGGCGGCATCGACATGATCGTGCGCCGCAACGCCTTCGGTCGGCAGAACGAGTCCTTCGAGGCGAGGATCGACTTCGCCGGCATAGAGGGCGGCCCCGTCGAGGGCGTCTTCATCCGCGCCCCCTGGGTCGAGTCGGTCGGCGCCGCCGCCGAGGTGCTCGCGACGTACGACGGCCACACCGTCGCCGTACGCCAGGGCAACGTGCTGGCGACGTCCTTCCACCCCGAGCTGACCGGCGACGACCGCGTCCACGCGTACTTCGTCGACATGGTGCGCGCGGGGCTCTGACGAGCTCCCGGTAGGATCGGAGACGAACACTGTTGGTTACGCGAAGGAGACAGGCGGATGTCCGGCCACTCTAAATGGGCTACGACGAAGCACAAGAAGGCCGTGATCGATGCCAAGCGCGGCAAGCTCTTCGCGAAGCTGATCAAGAACATCGAGGTCGCGGCCCGCATGGGCGGCGCCGACATCGACGGCAACCCGACGCTCTTCGACGCCATTCAGAAGGCCAAGAAGAGCTCGGTCCCGAACAAGAACATCGACTCCGCGGTCAAGCGCGGCGGCGGTCTCGAAGCCGGCGGCGCCGACTACGAGACGATCATGTACGAGGGCTACGGTCCGAACGGCGTCGCGGTGCTCATCGAGTGCCTCACCGACAACCGCAACCGCGCCGCCTCCGACGTCCGCGTCGCCATGACCCGCAACGGCGGTTCCATGGCCGACCCGGGCTCGGTCTCGTACCTGTTCAACCGCAAGGGCGTCGTCCTGCTGCCCAAGGGCGAGCTCTCCGAGGACGACGTCCTGGAGACGGTGCTCGAAGCCGGTGCCGAAGAGGTCAACGACCTCGGTGACAGCTTCGAGATCATCAGCGAGGCCACCGACATGGTCGCGGTCCGCACCGCGCTCCAGCAGGCGGGCATCGACTACGACTCGGCCGACTCCAACTTCCTGCCGACCATGCAGGTCGAGCTCGACGAAGAGGGCGCGCGCAAGATCTTCAAGCTGATCGACGCGCTGGAGGACAGCGACGACGTCCAGAACGTCTTCGCCAACTTCGACGTCTCGGACGAGGTCATGGAGAAGGTCGACGCCTGACCTCCCCGGATCGACGCGACGGGCCGACAGGGCACACCCTGTCGGCCCGTCGCTCTGTCGGTGGCGCCCGTTGTCGGTGGCGCCCGATAGCCTGCACGCACACGCACAGGCGATCGACGAAGGGGGTGGGCGGTGCGCGTACTCGGTGTGGACCCGGGACTGACCCGATGCGGTGTCGGGGTCGTCGAGGGAGTCGCCGGCCGACCCCTGACGATGATCGGCGTCGGCGTGGTGCGCACGCCCGTGGAGGCCGAGCTCGGCGACCGGCTCGTCGCCATCGAACGCGGCATCGAGGAGTGGATCGAGACCCACCGCCCCGAGGTGGTCGCCGTCGAACGGGTCTTCAGCCAGCACAACGTCAGCACCGTCATGGGCACCGCCCAGGCCAGCGCCGTCGCCATGCTGTGCGCCGCCCGCCGGGGCATACCGGTCGCCCTGCACACCCCCAGCGAGGTCAAGGCCGCCGTCACCGGCTCCGGCCGCGCGGACAAGGCACAGGTCGGGGCCATGGTCACCCGACTCCTGCGGCTGGCCGCGCCGCCCAAACCGGCCGACGCCGCCGACGCCCTCGCCCTGGCCATCTGCCACATCTGGCGGGCCCCCGCCCAGAGCCGCCTCCAGCAGGCGGTCGCCCAGCACGCCTCGAAAGGCCGTACCCGATGATCGCCTTCGTCAGCGGCCAGGTGGCCGCCCTCGCCCCCACCCAGGCCGTCATCGAGGTCGGCGGCGTGGGCATGGCCGTCCACTGCACCCCGAACACCCTCGCCGCCCTGCGCACCGGCGAGCCCGCCCGACTGGCCACCTCCCTGGTCGTCCGGGAGGACTCGCTGACCCTGTACGGCTTCGCCGACGACGACGAACGCCAGGTCTTCGAGCTCCTCCAGACCGCGAGCGGGGTCGGCCCGCGCCTCGCCCAGGCCATGCTCGGCGCCCACAGCCCCGACGCGCTGCGCCTCGCGGTCTCCACGGGCGACGAGAAGGCCCTCATGGCGGTGCCCGGCATCGGCAAGAAGGGCGCCCAGAAGCTGCTCCTGGAACTCAAGGGCAAACTCGGCTCCCCCCAGGGCACGAGCGGCCTCGTGGGCGCCCAGCGGGCCGCCGCCACCGGCCCCGCGCCGTGGACGGAACAGCTCCAGGCCGCGCTGATCGGCCTCGGCTACGCCCCCCGGGACGCGGACGAGGCGGTCGCGGCCGTCGCCCCGCAGGCCGAGGAGGCCATCGCCGCCGGCGGCTCCGCCCCCGTGCCGCAGCTGCTGCGCGCCGCCCTCCAGTCCCTGAACCGGGCCCGCTGAGCGCGCCGCCGCCGCAGGGACCCCCGTACGCACCGAGAAGGCAGACTGACACCGTGAATTGGGATGACGCGAGCGAGGACCGGATCGTGGCGCCCGCCGCGGACGGCGAGGACACCGCCGTCGAGGCGGCGCTGCGTCCGAAGGACCTCGGCGAGTTCGTCGGCCAGGAGAAAGTCCGCCAACAGCTCGACCTCGTCCTGAAGGCGGCGCGTCAACGCGGCGCCACCGCCGACCACGTCCTGCTCTCCGGTGCCCCGGGCCTCGGCAAGACCACCCTCTCCATGATCATCGCGGCGGAGATGGGGGCCCCGATCCGGATCACCTCCGGCCCCGCCATCCAGCACGCCGGCGACCTCGCCGCGATCCTGTCCTCCCTCCAGGAGGGCGAGGTCCTCTTCCTCGACGAGATCCACCGCATGTCGCGGCCCGCCGAGGAGATGCTGTACATGGCCATGGAGGACTTCCGGGTCGACGTCATCGTCGGCAAGGGCCCCGGGGCCACCGCCATCCCCCTGGAGCTGCCGCCCTTCACCCTGGTCGGCGCCACCACCCGGGCCGGCCTGCTGCCCCCGCCCCTGCGCGACCGCTTCGGCTTCACCGGGCACATGGAGTTCTACGCCCCCGAGGAGCTGGAGCGCGTCGTCCACCGCTCCGCCCGCCTCCTCGACGTGGAGATCGACACCGCCGGCGCCGCCGAGATCGCGGGCCGTTCGCGCGGCACCCCCCGCATCGCCAACCGCCTGCTGCGCCGCGTCCGCGACTACGCCCAGGTCAGGGCCGACGGGGTGATCACCCGCGAGGTGGCCGGTACCGCCCTCCAGGTCTACGAGGTCGACGCCCGCGGTCTGGACCGGCTGGACCGCGCCGTGCTGGAGGCCCTGCTGAAGCTGTTCGGCGGGGGTCCCGTCGGCCTGTCGACGCTCGCCGTGGCCGTCGGCGAGGAGCGCGAGACCGTCGAGGAGGTCGCCGAGCCGTTCCTGGTCCGGGAGGGGCTGCTCGCCCGTACCCCCCGAGGTCGGGTCGCGACCCCGGCGGCATGGGCCCACCTGGGGCTCGTCCCGCCCACCGCCCCCGGGAGTGGATCAAGCGGACAACAGGGCTTGTTCGGGGCCTGACGGCGCGGGCGTTTCCCGGGTCAGGAACTGCGGTGACATGCTGGGCGTTGTTCCATCGGTGCGGACTCGCCTAGACTCCGCCGATGCCGACCCTTCGGGTCGGCGTGCCCACCCCCGTAGAAAAAGGCCGTCTCCCGTGCGGTCGTGCGAAGGATCTCCGTCCCGTGAATCTCGTGACACTCCTCCCGTTCATCGTGCTCATCGGGGCGATGTTCCTGATGACCCGATCCGCCAAGAAGAAGCAGCAGGCGGCCGCGCAGATGCGCGACGAAATGACGCCCGGCACCGGTGTCCGCACCATCGGCGGCATGTACGCCACGGTGAAGGAGATCGGTGACGACACCGTCACCCTCGAGGTGGCGCCCGGCGTCCACGCCATCTTCGCGAAGAACGCCATCGGCGCCGTGCTGGAGGACGAGGAGTACAACCGCATCGTCCACGGCACGCCCGACGTCCTGACCGGCGACGCGCCGGTCGTCCCGGACGACGCCTCCTCGCTGACCGACGCCGAGTCCCCGAAGACGGACCTGTCGAAGGACTCCGGCACGGACGAGACCCCCAAGCTCGACCTGGGCAAGGACGACGAGCCCAAGGACGGCAAGTCCGACGGCGAGACCGGCGCCAAGTAGCGGCCGGTCGGGGACCGCGGCGACGTCCGACCGGCGGCGTCGCGGTACCCGCAGTGAACTTCTGCGGGGGGCAGGGGTCCCCACCACACATTTCGTGGCCGTCCGCGCGCTGACCCGGCGCGGGACGGTTGGACAGGGAGAAACGACAAGGTGGCAGCACCGAAGAAGGGCCGGCGGCCCACGGGGGCTCAGGGGAGGCCGGGGCGTGCCCTGGCCATCATCCTGATCGCGATGGTGGCGCTCACCGCGGGGATGTTCCTCACGAAGCAGACGACCCCGCGTCTGGGGATCGACCTCGCGGGCGGTACGAGCATCACGCTCAAGGCCAAGAGCGAGCCCGGCAAACCGGACGCGATCAACGAGACCAACATGAACACGGCGGTCGGCATCATCGACCGCCGCGTCAACGGTCTCGGCGTCTCGGAGGCCGAGGTCCAGACCCAGGGCCGCGACCACATCATCGTGAACATCCCCAAGGGCGTGAACGAGCAGCAGGCGCGCGAGCAGGTCGGCACCACCGCCCAGCTGTACTTCCGCCCCGTGCTGGCCTTCGCCGACGGCGCCCCCGCGGCGCCCGAGCCGAAGCCGAGCACCTCCGCGTCCCCGACCCCCTCCGCGAGCGGGTCCGGAGCCCCCAAGGCCGAAGGCGGCGCGAAGCCCTCCGGCCAGGCCACCCCGTCGTCCAGCGCCACTTCCCAGGGCCGTGTGCTCAGCGAGGCCCTCAAGGCCCCGAGCACCCCCACTCCCTCGCCCTCGGCGAGCGAGTCGAAGAAGGCAGACGACAACAAGGCGACCCCCTCCGCGTCCGCGCCCGCTCCGAGCGCGCCGCCCGTGGACCCCGCCGTCGCCGACCTCCAGGCCCGCTTCGTCGCCCTGGACTGCACCAAGGAGGACCAGCGCGCCGCCGTGGGCAAGGGCGCCAAGCCCGAGGACCCGGTCCTGGCCTGTGGCCAGCGCGGCGACGTCTGGGGCAAGTGGGTCCTCGGCCCGGCCCAGGTCAACGGCCAGGACGTGAAGGACGCCAAGGGCGTCATCGACCCGCAGCGCGGCATGTGGATCGTCACGATGCAGTTCACCGACAAGGGCGCCGACAAGTTCGCCAAGATCACCGGTGAGCTCGCCACCAAGCAGGCCCCGCAGAACCAGTTCGCGATCGTCCTCGACGGCAAGGTCATCTCCGACCCCTCCGTCAGCCAGGCGCTGACCGGCGGCAACGCCGAGATCTCCGGCGGCTTCACCCAGCAGAGCGCCCAGGACCTGGGCAACATGCTCTCCTACGGCGCCCTGCCGCTCTCCTTCAGCGAGGACAGCGTCACCACCGTCACCGCCGCCCTCGGCGGCGAGCAGCTGAAGGCCGGTCTGATCGCCGGTGCCATCGGCCTGATCCTCGTCGTGATCTACCTGCTGGTCTACTACCGCGGTCTGGCGTTCATCGCGATCGTCAGCCTCATGGTGTCCGCGATCCTCACGTACACGATCATGTCGCTGCTCGGCAAGGGCATCGGCTTCGCCCTGAACCTGCCCGCCGTCTGTGGCGCCATCGTCGCCATCGGCATCACCGCGGACTCGTTCATCGTCTACTTCGAGCGCATCCGCGACGAGATCCGCGAGGGCCGCACCCTGCGTCCGGCCGTCGAGCGCGCCTGGCCGCGCGCCCGCCGCACCATCCTGGTCTCCGACTTCGTGTCCTTCCTCGCCGCCGCGGTGCTCTTCATCGTCACCGTCGGCAAGGTCCAGGGCTTCGCCTTCACGCTGGGTCTGACGACCCTGCTCGACGTGGTCGTGGTGTTCCTCTTCACCAAGCCGATCATGACGCTGCTGGCGCGTACGAAGTTCTTCTCGAGCGGTCACCCGTGGTCCGGGCTGGACCCCGAGCGTCTCGGCGCGAAGCCGCCGCTGCGCCGGTCCCGCCGCACCGGTCCCGTCCCCGCCCCCGTCGACGCAAAGGAGGCGTGAGAGATGTCGAAGCTGGGAGATCTCGGCGCCAAGCTGTACCGAGGTGAGGTCGGGTACGACTTCGTCGGCAAGCGCTTTCTCTGGTACGGCGTTTCCATCCTGATCACCATCACGGCGATCGTGGCCCTGGCCGTCCAGGGTCTCAACATGGGCATCGAGTTCAAGGGCGGTGCCGTCTTCACCACCCCGAAGACGGCCGTCTCGGTGGCGAAGGCCACGGAGACCGCCGAGGAGGTCTCGGGGCACGACGCGATCGTGCAGGAGCTGGGTACCGGCGCCCTGCGCATCCAGATCTCCGGTCTGGACACGTCGGCCGCGGCCGACGTCAAGGCGAAGCTCGCCACCGAGCTCAAGGTCCCCGCCGGCGACATCAACGCCGACCTGGTCGGTCCGAGCTGGGGCGAGCAGATCGCCAACAAGGCGTGGATGGGCCTCGGGATCTTCATGATCCTCGTGGTGATCTACCTGGCCATCGCCTTCGAGTGGCGCATGGCCGTCGCCGCGCTGGTCGCGCTGATCCACGACCTCACGATCACCGTCGGCGTGTACGCGCTGGTGGGCTTCGAGGTCACCCCGGGCACGGTGATCGGTCTGCTCACGATCCTCGGTTACTCCCTCTACGACACCGTCGTAGTCTTCGACGGTCTGAAGGAGGGCTCGAAGGACATCACCAAGCAGACCCGCTTCACGTACAGCGAGATCGCCAACCGCAGCATCAACGGCACGCTGGTCCGCTCGATCAACACCACCGTCGTCGCCCTGCTGCCGGTCGCCGGCCTGCTGTTCATCGGCGGCGGCTTCCTGGGCGCGGGCATGCTGAACGACATCTCGCTGTCGCTGTTCGTCGGCCTCGCGGCCGGTGCGTACTCCTCGATCTTCATCGCGACCCCGCTGGTGGCGGACCTGAAGGAGCGCGAGCCGGCGATGAAGGCGCTGAAGAAGCGCGTCCTCGCCAAGCGCGCGGCCGCCGGTGCCAAGGGCGAGTCCACCGACGAGGTCGACGAGACCGGCGAGGACTCGCCGGAGGTCGTGGGCCAGGGCGGTCAGGGGAGGCGTCGCCGGTGACCACCGCGCCCTGTTCCCCCGAGGTCCGCGAGCTGCTGCTCGGCCGGATCAAGGACGTCCCGGACTACCCGAAGCCGGGGGTGATGTTCAAGGACATCACCCCGCTGCTGGCCGACCCGAAGGCCTTCGCCGCCCTCACGGGGGCGCTGGTGGACCTCGCGGGCCGCTACGGCGCGACGAAGATCGTCGGCCTGGAGGCGCGCGGGTTCATCCTCGCCGCCCCGGTCGCCGTCCAGGCGGGCATCGGCTTCGTTCCGGTCCGCAAGGCCGGCAAGCTCCCGGGAGCCACGCTCTCCCAGGCCTACGAGCTGGAGTACGGCACCGCGGAGATCGAGGTCCACGCGGAGGACCTGTCGGCCGGTGACAAGGTCATGGTCATCGACGACGTCCTGGCCACCGGCGGCACCGCCGAGGCCTCCCTGGAGCTGATCCGACGGGCCGGCGCCGAGGTCGCGGGAGTGGCGGTCCTGATGGAGCTGTCCTTCCTCCCCGGCCGCGAGAAGCTCACGGGCGCCCTCGCCGGCGCCCCGCTGGACGCGCTCATCGTGGTCTGACCCCACGCACCGCGAAGCGGCGGGCATCCGGGACTCCCGGGTGACCGCCGCTTCGTCGTACGGGCCCCGCGCCAAGGGCGCCGTCCCGCGGGGCGGGCACGGGGGAACGGGCCGGCGGAACCCTCGCTACCATGGGTTATCCGGACCTGACCGGGGCCCCGGATCCTCCCCCTGACTCCGTCTGGGGGGACCCCCGTGAGGAGCGCTCTTGCCAGACGAGGTCCAGCCACTCTCCGCCGCGCAGCCCGACCCGCAGGCCGAAGCGGCCGCGGCGGCCGCAGCCACGCCCCCGCCGGCGCCGCCGGTCAAGCCCGCTCCGGCGAAGCCGGCCGGGTCCTCCAACCGGGTGCGCGCCAGGCTGGCACGCCTCGGCGTACAGCGTTCCAACCCGTACAACCCGGTACTGGAACCCCTGCTCCGCATAGTCCGCGGCAACGACCCGAAGATCTCCACGGAGACGCTGCGCCAGATCGAACAGGCGTACCAGGTCGCCGAGCGCTGGCACCGCGGTCAGAAGCGCAAGAGCGGCGACCCGTACATCACCCACCCGCTCGCGGTGACCACCATCCTCGCCGAGCTGGGCATGGACCCCGCCACCCTCATGGCGGGCCTGCTGCACGACACCGTCGAGGACACCGAGTACGGCCTCGAACAGCTGCGCCGCGACTTCGGCGACGCCGTGGCCCTGCTCGTCGACGGCGTCACCAAGCTCGACCGGGTCAAGTTCGGCGAGGCGGCGCAGGCCGAGACCGTCCGCAAGATGGTCGTGGCCATGGCGAAGGACCCCCGGGTCCTCGTCATCAAGCTCGCCGACCGCCTGCACAACATGCGCACCATGCGCTACCTCAAGCGGGAGAAGCAGGAGAAGAAGGCCCGCGAGACCCTCGAGATCTACGCGCCGCTGGCCCACCGCCTCGGCATGAACACCATCAAGTGGGAGCTGGAGGATCTCGCCTTCGCGATCCTCTACCCCAAGATGTACGACGAGATCGTCCGGCTCGTCGCCGAGCGCGCCCCCAAGCGCGACGAGTACCTGGCCGTCGTCACCGACGAGGTGCAGACCGACCTCAGAGCCGCCCGGATCAAGGCCACGGTCACCGGTCGGCCCAAGCACTACTACAGCGTCTACCAGAAGATGATCGTCCGCGGCCGTGACTTCGCGGAGATCTACGACCTGGTGGGCATCCGCGTCCTCGTGGACACCGTCCGGGACTGCTACGCGGCCCTCGGCACGGTGCACGCGCGCTGGAACCCGGTCCCCGGCCGGTTCAAGGACTACATCGCGATGCCCAAGTTCAACATGTACCAGTCGCTCCACACGACGGTCATCGGACCCAGCGGCAAGCCGGTCGAACTCCAGATCCGCACCTTCGACATGCACCGCCGCGCCGAGTACGGCATCGCCGCGCACTGGAAGTACAAGCAGCAGACCGTCGCCGGCACCTCCAAGGTCCGCACGGACGTCCCGCAGGCCGCCAAGGGCAGCGCCGGTCAGGACACCGTCAACGACATGGCCTGGCTGCGCCAGTTGCTCGACTGGCAGAAGGAGACCGAGGACCCGGGCGAGTTCCTGGACTCGCTGCGCTTCGACCTCTCCCGCAACGAGGTCTTCGTCTTCACCCCCAAGGGCGACGTCATCGCGCTGCCCGCCGGGGCGACCTCCGTGGACTTCGCCTACGCCGTCCACACCGAGGTCGGTCACCGCACCATAGGGGCGCGGGTCAACGGGCGCCTCGTACCGCTGGAATCGACCCTCGACAACGGTGACCTCGTCGAGGTCTTCACCTCCAAGGCCGAGGGCGCGGGCCCGTCCCGCGACTGGCTCGGCTTCGTCAAATCGCCCCGGGCCCGCAACAAGATCCGCGCCTGGTTCTCCAAGGAGCGCCGCGACGAGGCCATCGAGCACGGCAAGGACGCCATCGCGCGGGCCATGCGCAAGCAGAACCTGCCGATCCAGCGCATCCTGACCGGCGACTCGCTCGTCACCCTCGCGCACGAGATGCGCTACCCCGACATCTCCTCCCTGTACGCGGCGATCGGCGAGGGCCACGTGGCCGCGCAGGGCGTCGTGCAGAAGCTCGTGCAGGCCCTCGGCGGCGAGGAGGCCGCGAACGAGGACATCGAGGAGAGCATTCCGCCGGCGCGCGGGCGAAGCAAGCGGCGCGGCAGCGCCGACCCCGGCGTGGTGGTCAAGGGCGTCGACGACGTCTGGGTGAAGCTGGCCCGTTGCTGCACCCCGGTGCCGGGCGACCCGATCATCGGGTTCGTCACCCGCGGCAGTGGCGTATCGGTTCACCGCGCCGACTGCGTGAACGTGGACTCCCTCTCGCAGCAGCCCGAGCGGATGCTGGAGGTGGAGTGGGCGCCGACCCAGTCCTCCGTCTTCCTGGTGGCCATCCAGGTCGAGGCGCTGGACCGGTCCCGGCTGCTGTCGGACGTCACCCGGGTCCTGTCGGACCAGCACGTCAACATCCTCTCGGCGGCCGTGCAGACCTCGCGGGACCGGGTCGCCACCTCCCGGTTCACCTTCGAGATGGGCGACCCGAAGCACCTGGGCCACGTCCTGAAGGCCGTCCGGGGCGTCGAGGGCGTCTACGACGTCTACCGCGTCACCTCGGCCCGCAGGCCGTAGGGACCGACGCCCGGGGCCGCGGGCCCCGGGCACCCCGGCCTCGGCCCCGGGCCCGGCCCCGGAACGGCGAAGGGCGCCACCCCCTCGGGGGTGGCGCCCTTCGTCACGAGGACAGGTGGCGTCCGGGTCGGATCAGGGACAACCCCACCAGACGAAGTTCAGGTTGCCGCCGAAGAGGGCCGAGACCACCGTCGCGGAGCCGATGATCCACACCACGGTGCTCCGGCGGGCCCGTGCCAGCGCCAGCGCGAACGGGAACAACAGCGGGAACGCGGGCATGATGAAACGCATCTTCGAGAAGTAGAAGCCCGCGCCGCCCAGCGCCATCAGCATGATCATCGCGGCGAAGATCCACACGACCATCGGGGGCCGCCGCTTGCGCGTCATCAGGACGAACAGCACCACCGCGGTGACCACCGTGAGCGAGACCACCACGTGGTTGAGGGTGGTGTGCACCTCGGTGAAGGTCTTCTTCAGCTCGATCAGGGTGTCGAAGCCGCCGTCGTAGACCGAACCCCAACGGCGCTGGAGCTCGAAGTACCCGTCCCAACGCCCGAAGTGCCAGCCGACGTAGCCGACGTAGCCGAACCATCCCAGCGGGGCGATCAGCGAGGCCGCCACGATCCGGCCCACCGGCGGCCGCTGCGCACGACGGCCGCGCCGCCACTGGACGAACTCCCAGACGCCCGCCAGCACCACGGCCGCGACGATGGCCGAACCCGACGGTCGGGTGGCTCCCGCGAAGAAGGCCAGCACGCCCGCCGTCAACCAGGACTTCGTCATCACCGCGTACATCGCCCACACCGACAGGGCCAGGAACAGCGGCTCGGTGTACGCCATCGACTGGACCAGCGCGGCCGGCACGATCGCGAACAGCGCGCAGGTGAAGAGCGCGACGCGACGACCGTAGATCTTGTCGGTGACCGCGAAGATGCCCCAGGCCGCGACCACCGACGCGAGCAGGGCCAGCCCCATGCCCACCCAGTTCATGGGCAGCCCGGTGGCGTACGAGGTCCAGCGCGTCAGCATCGGATAGACGGGGAAGAACGCCATCTGGCAGCTCGGCCCCGCGAAGGCGCACGGCGACGGGGTCGCCAGCGGAGTGGTCAGACCGTTCTCGGCGATGTGCAGGTAGTAGATCGCGTCCCAGCGACCGCCGAGGATCTCCAGCGGCCGCACGTCCTTGCGCTCCGCCCAGACCGCCATGACCGCCAGTCCGGTGGCGCGCAGCGCGATGTGGATCAGCAGCGCCTTCCGGGCCCGCACCAGGCTGTCGCGTACGCGCCGTCCGACACCTCGGAGCCCGGAGTCCTTCTTGCTGGTGAGCGGCTCGGCAACGAGTAGTGCGTCTGGGACATCAGCGCGTATCTGGGTATGCGTCACATTCAATCCTGGTCGTCGCCCGGCAGAAGGCCG
Source organism: Streptomyces sp. NPDC103540 (assembly GCF_055584445.1). NCBI lineage: Bacteria > Bacillati > Actinomycetota > Actinomycetes > Kitasatosporales > Streptomycetaceae > Streptomyces > Streptomyces sp. NPDC103540. Next base: position 145,414 of record NZ_JBVJMA010000007.1, on the reverse strand, counting down.
CCACCTGCGGCACCGTACAACGGTACACAGGTGTCAGGTGCCGCCGGCGCGCACCCTGTGTTCGGACCACGTAACAAATGGGGTACGGGATACGGGTGCTGCGTCCGCCGGACGCGCCGCACAAGCGAACGGGCACCGCCGGAGAGGTCCGACGGTGCCCGCGGCGCGAGGCGGCCGGCGTCAGCCGCCGAACTCCTCAAGACCCTTCAGCGCCTGGTCCAGCAGGGCCTGCCGGCCCTCCAGCTCCCGGGCCAGCTTGTCGGCCTTCGTGTTGTTGCCCGCGGCGCGCGCCGCGTCGATCTGCTCACGCAGCTTGTCGACGGCCGCCTGCAGCTGACCCGTCAGACCGGCCGCACGGGCCCGCGCCTCCGGGTTCGTACGCCGCCACTCGCCCTCCTCGGCCTCCTGGATGGCCCGCTCCACGGCGTGCATCCGGCCCTCGACCTTGGGACGGGCGTCCCGCGGTACGTGCCCGATGGCCTCCCAGCGCTCGTTGAGGGAGCGGAACGCGGCACGGGCCGCCTTCAGGTCCGTCACCGGGACGAGCTTCTCCGCCTCGACGGCGAGCTCCTCCTTCAGCTTCAGGTTCTCGACCTGCTCGGCGTCGCGCTCCGCGAAGACCTCGCCGCGCGCCGCGAAGAACACGTCCTGCGCACCGCGGAAACGGTTCCACAGGTCGTCCTCGGCCTCGCGCTGCGCCCGGCCCGCGGCCTTCCAGCTGTCCATCAGCTCGCGGTAGCGGGCCGCCGTCGGACCCCAGTCCGTCGACTTCGACAGCGACTCCGCCTCGGCGACCAGCTTCTCCTTCGCCTTGCGGGCGTCCTCGCGCTGGGCGTCCAGGGCGGCGAAGTGGGCCTTGCGCCGCTTGGAGAAGGCGGAACGGGCGTGCGAGAAGCGGTGCCACAGCTCGTCGTCCGACTTGCGGTCGAGCCGGGGCAGACCCTTCCAGATGTCCACCAGGGCCCGCAGCCGCTCACCGGCACTGCGCCACTGGTCGCTCTGCGCCAGCTGCTCGGCCTCGGTGACCAGGGCGTCCTTCGCGGTCCGCGCCTCGTCCGCCTGCTTGGCCTTCTGGACCTTGCGCTCCTCACGGCGCGAGTCCACCGTCGCCACCAGCTTGTCGAGCCGGACGCGCAGCGCCTCCAGGTCACCCACGGCGTGGTGCTCGTCCACCTGCGTGCGCAGGTGGTCGATGGCCGTCTGGGCGTCCTTGGCGGACAGGTCGGTGGTCCGCACCCGTCGTTCGAGGAGGCCGATCTCGACCACCAGGCCCTCGTACTTGCGCTCGAAGTAGGCCAGGGCCTCCTCAGGGGTGCCCGCCTGCCACGAGCCGACGACCTGCTCGCCCTCGGAAGTACGCACGTACACGGTGCCGGTCTCGTCGACTCGGCCCCACGGGTCGCTGCTCACAGCGCCTCCTCCACCTGATGCCCGTGAGGGGTTCGCCCCCGGGCATCGTCCACAGTTTCCTGGGGCGGGCACCGCCCGCCCTGCACAACGCCAACATAGGCGACCGCCGGGCCGGCTGTCCGCATCCCGCACGACGCAATATCGACGTACGGGCACGCGGCCCGCCGGGCCCGGGGCGCCGGTCCCGGTCTAGTTCTTGGTGACGGTGCCCTTCTCGATGGTCACGGGGGTCTTGGGGGCGCCGTCCGGGGCGCCGTCGGCGGTACCCGCCTTGGCGATGTCCTGGACGACCTTCAGCCCGGCCGCGTCGATCCTGCCGAACGGGGTGTAGGTGGGGGCCAGCGGGCTGTCCTCGTAGACGAGGAAGAACTGGCTGCCGCCCGTGCCGGGCTGACCGGTGTTGGCCATCGCGACCGTGCCGGCCGGGTACACCACCTGGCCCTGCTCGTTCGGCTTGCCCAGGGAATCCAGGTTCTCGTCCGGGATGTTGTAGCCCGGACCGCCCCGACCGGTGCCCTCCGGGTCACCGCACTGGAGCACCTTGATCCCGCCGGTCACCAGGCGGTGGCACTTCGTCTTGTCGAAGAACCCCTTGTCGGCCAGCGCCTTGAAGGAGTTCACCGTCTGCGGGGTCTTCGCCGCGTCCATCTCGAAGCGGACGTCGCCCGCGCTCGTCTTCAGGTCGAAGGAGTACTTCGCCTTGTCGTCGATCGCCATCGCCGGGGACGGCGACTGCTTGGGGGTGGGCGCGGACGCCGAGGGCGAGGGCTCGGCCGCCGCGTCCTTCGTGTCCTTCGAGTCGAAGACGCCGCCCACGACGAGGCCGACCAGGGTCGCCACCACCACGGCCCCGGCGGCCCCCGCGATCGCCCAGCGCTGCCGCGCCTTGCGGCGGGCCTCCGCCCGGCGCTTCTGCTGGCGCTCGAATTTCTCCTTGGCGAGCTGTCGCCGCCGCTGATCGCTCGTGACCACCGGGTCGTCTCCTTGTACGTCTCTGGTACCGCTGTCCGGGCTCGGTTAGGCCGTACCGTATATGGGTTCGCTGTGTAATGAGCGGCGCCGGTAGGCTCTGAGCAGCAGATTCCGATCCGCTGCCTCCCGCCGGACGACGATTGAGGACGAACGTGCTGATTGCCGGGTTCCCCGCCGGGGCCTGGGGGACCAATTGCTACCTGGTCGCCCCCGCCGCCGGTGAGGAGTGCGTCATCATCGACCCGGGCCACCAGGCCACCCAGGGTGTCGAGGAGACGCTGAAGAAGCATCGGCTCAAGCCCGTCGCGGTCGTCCTGACCCACGGCCACATCGATCATGTGGCCTCCGTGGTCCCGGTGTGCGGAGCACACGACGTACCGGCCTGGATCCACCCCGAGGACCGCTACATGATGAGCGACCCGGAGAAGGCCCTCGGCCGCTCCATCGGGCAGCCGCTCATGGGGGAACTGACCGTGGGCGAGCCGGACGACGTCCGCGAGCTGACCGACGGAAGCACCCTGAAGCTCGCCGGGATGGAGTTCTCGGTGGCGCACGCGCCCGGTCATACCAAGGGGTCGGTGACCTTCAGGATGCCCGAGCGGGCCGACATCCCGCCCGTCTTCTTCTCGGGCGACCTGCTCTTCGCCGGCTCCATCGGACGCACCGACCTGCCCGGCGGCTCCCACGCCGAGATGCTCCAGTCGCTGGCCCGCGTGTGCCTGCCCCTGGACGACTCGACGGTGGTGCTGTCCGGCCACGGTTCCCAGACCACCATCGGCCGCGAGCGCGCGACCAACCCGTACCTGCGGGAGGTCGCCGCCGGCCTGGGGAACGGCACCGCCGCCCCACGACGAGGAATGTGACGAGAGTTTCGTGAGCACCTTCAAGGCCCCCAAGGGCACGTACGACCTGATCCCGCCGGTCTCCGTCAAGTACCTGGCGGTGCGCGAGGCCATCTCCGCCCCGCTGCGCAACTCCGGCTACGGCTACATCGAGACCCCCGGCTTCGAGGACGTGGGCCTGTTCGCGCGCGGCGTCGGCGAGTCCACCGACATCGTCTCCAAGGAGATGTACGCCTTCGAGACCAAGGGCGGCGACCAGCTCGCCCTGCGCCCCGAGGGCACCGCCTCCGTCCTGCGCGCCGCGCTGGAGGCCAGCCTCCACAAGCAGGGCAACCTGCCGGTCAAGCTCTGGTACTCCGGCTCCTACTACCGCTACGAGCGCCCCCAGAAGGGCCGCTACCGCCACTTCTCGCAGGTCGGCGCCGAGGCGATCGGCGCCGAGGACCCGGCGCTGGACGCCGAGCTGATCATCCTGGCCGACCAGGCGTACCGCTCGCTGGGCCTGCGGAACTTCCGCATCCTGCTGAACTCGCTCGGCGACAAGGAGTGCCGCCCCGTCTACCGCGAGGCCCTCCAGACCTTCCTGCGCGGCCTCGACCTCGACGCCGAGACCATCCGCCGGGCCGAGATCAACCCGCTGCGCGTCCTCGACGACAAGCGGGCCGACGTCCAGAAGCAGCTGGTCGGCGCCCCGATGCTGCGGGACTACCTGTGCGACGCGTGCAAGGCGTACCACGAGGAGGTCCGGGCGCTGATCACGGCCGCCGGGGTCGCCTTCGAGGACGACGAGAAGCTCGTGCGCGGCCTCGACTACTACACCCGCACCACCTTCGAGTTCGTCCACGACGGCCTGGGCTCGCAGTCCGCGGTCGGCGGCGGCGGCCGCTACGACGGCCTGTCCGAGATGATCGGCGGCCCGGCGCTGCCCTCCGTCGGCTGGGCGCTCGGCGTGGACCGCACCGTCCTGGCCCTGGAGGCCGAGGGCGTGGAGCTGGACATCCCGGCCGCCACCTCCGTGTTCGCGGTGGCGCTGGGCGAGGAGGCCCGCCGGGTGCTGTTCGGCAAGGTGACCGAGCTGCGCCGGGCCGGGATCGCGGCGGACTTCTCGTACGGCGGCAAGGGCCTCAAGGGCGCCATGAAGGACGCGAACCGCTCCGGCGCCCGCTTCGCCGTCGTGGCCGGCGAGCGCGACCTCGCCGAGGGCGTCGTCCAGCTCAAGGACATGGAGGCCGGGGAACAGACCCCGGTCGCCGTGGCCGACCTGGTCGAGGTGGTCAAGGCCCGTCTGGTCTGATCGAGGCCGTCCCGGAACGGGGCGGGGCGGGGGAGCGATCCCCGGCCCCGCCCCGCTTCCTTATCCCCACCGAACGGTGGAGGAGCGGGCATGTACGGCACAATGGCCGGTGCTTGATGACCTTGCAGATGTGGAGCGGGCGGGTATGACGACAACGGTTGCCGGGGCGGACACCGCACCGCGGACGTACGGCGGCGGCCGGGCCCTGGCCCTGCTGCTCGTGATCACCGGAGCGGCGGGACTGCTCGCGGCGTGGGTGATCACCATCGACAAGTTCAAGTTGCTGGAGGACCCGAACTTCACGCCGGGTTGCAGCCTGAACCCGATCGTCTCCTGCGGCAACATCATGAAGAGCGAGCAGGCGGCGGCCTTCGGCTTCCCGAACCCGATGATGGGGCTCGTCGCCTACGGGATCGTGATCTGCGTCGGCATGAGCCTGCTGGCCGGCGCCCGCTTCGGCCGCTGGTACTGGCTCACCCTCAACGCGGGCATGCTCTTCGGCGTCGTCTTCTGCGCCTGGCTGATGTACCAGTCGCTGTACAACATCAACTCCCTGTGCCTGTGGTGCTGCCTGGCCTGGGTCGCCACGATCGTCATGTTCTGGTACGTGACCTCCCACAACGTGCGCCAGGGCCTGCTGCCCGCCCCCGGTTGGCTGCGCGGCTTCCTCGACGAGTTCACCTGGGTCCTGCCCGTGCTCCACGTCGGGATCATCGGCATGCTGATCCTGACCCGCTGGTGGGACTTCTGGACCTCCTGAGCCGATCGCGCGCGACCGCGGCCCCGGGCGACCCCGTCGTCCGGGGCCGCGGCCGTCGCCCGGGGCAACGCTGTCGGTGGCCTCGCATAGGCTTCCGGTGTGGAACCAGACCTCTTCACCGCCGCCGCCGAGGAACGCCGGGAGAAGGACCCCGCGAGCTCCCCGCTCGCCGTCCGCATGCGCCCCCGCACCCTGGACGAGGTGGTCGGCCAGCAGCACCTGCTGAAGCCCGGCTCCCCGCTGCGCCGCCTGGTGGGGGAGGGGGCCGGGGGTCCGGCCGGGGCCTCGTCGGTGATCCTCTGGGGTCCGCCCGGGATCGGCAAGACCACCCTCGCCTACGTGGTCAGCCAGGCCACGCGCAAGCGGTTCGTCGAGCTGTCGGCGATCACCGCCGGGGTCAAGGAGGTCAGGGCGGTCATCGAGGGCGCCAAGCGGGCCGCCGGCGGTTACGGCAAGGAGACCGTCCTCTTCCTCGACGAGATCCACCGCTTCAGCAAGGCGCAGCAGGACTCCCTGCTGCCGGCCGTGGAGAACCGCTGGGTCACCCTGATCGCGGCGACCACCGAGAACCCGTACTTCTCGATCATCTCCCCGCTGCTGTCGCGCTCGCTGCTGCTCACCCTCGAACCGCTCACCGACGAGGACCTCAGCGCCCTGATGGGGCGCGCGCTGACGGAGGAGCGGGGCCTGGGCGGGGCGGTGACCCTGCCGGCCGACGCCGAGGCGCACCTGCTGCGGATCGCCGGCGGCGACGCCCGCCGGGCGCTGACGGCCCTGGAGGCCGGGGCGGGCTCGGCCCTCGCCAAGGGCGAGGCGGAGATCACCCTCCGGACCCTGGAGGAGGCCGTCGACCGGGCCGCCGTCAAGTACGACCGGGACGGCGACCAGCACTACGACGTGGCGAGCGCCCTCATCAAGTCCATCCGCGGCTCCGACGTGGACGCCGCGCTGCACTACCTGGCCCGGATGATCGAGGCGGGGGAGGACCCGCGGTTCATCGCGCGCCGCCTGATGATCTCCGCGAGCGAGGACATCGGCCTCGCCGACCCGACGGCCCTGCCGCTCGCGGTGGCGGCGGCCCAGGCGGTGGCGATGATCGGCTTCCCCGAGGCCGCCCTGACCCTGTCGCACGCCACGATCGCGCTCGCGCTGGCCCCCAAGTCGAACACCGCCACGACGGCGATCGGCGCGGCCCTGGCCGACGTACGGGCCGGGCTCACCGGTCCCGTGCCGACGCATCTGCGCGACGGGCACTACAAGGGCGCGGCCAAGCTGGGGCACGCGGTGGGCTACGTCTACCCGCACGACGTGCCGGGCGCCATCGCGGCGCAGCAGTACGCCCCCGACGAGCTGCACGGCAAGCGGTATTACGAACCCACCCGCTACGGCGCCGAGGCGCGGTACGCGGACGTGGTGGACAAGGTCCGCGAGCGCCTGCGGGGCGGTTCGGGTTCCTGACCGGCGCGGGTCGGGCGGGATCGGGGAGGGAGCACCTAGGCTCCGGGCATGGGACGTCGTGCCGTGCTCCTGGCCCTGACGGTGGTGGCGGCGCTCACCGGATGCCACCACGACGACGAGGTCGCGCGGGCGCGGGCCAGCGCCGCGGGACTCGTGGCGCGGGTGCCGCTCGCGAGCGCGGGATTCCCGCCGGACGCGGCGACGGCGGGGCGGCTGCTGGCGGGGCTGAAGGTGGAGTGGGGCCGGAACTGGCAGACGTACCGGCGGGAGGAGTTCGGCCGCACCTGGTCGGACGAGACCGACGCGATCGGGGGCCGCAACGGCTGCGACACCCGGGACGACGTGCTGCGGCGGGACCTGGCCGAGCTGCGCGAGGGCGACCGCAACCCGTGCGTGGTGCTCTCCGGGGTGCTGCACGATCCGTACACCGGCAAGGCGCTGCCCTACTCCTACCGGCGCGCCTCGCAGATCCAGACGGACCACGTGGTGGCGCTCGGCGCGGCCTGGCGGGCCGGCGCGTACGCCTGGACCCCGCGGCGCAGGCTGGAGTACGCGAACGACCTCGACGTCCTGCTCGCGGTGGACAAGCAGACGAACCAGGACAAGGGCAGCAGGACCGCGGACAAGTGGGTGCCGCCCCGGCAGGCGTACCGGTGCGAGTACGGGCGCCGCTACGTCGGCATCAAGGCGAAGTACGCGCTGTCCGTCACCCCGCCGGAGCAGTCGGCGCTCCGGGCACTGCTGGCCACCTGCCCTCCCTAGTGCCCGTCCGTGGCGCCGTACGGCTGATGCGCGGCGGCCGCGAAGAGGGTGTGCATGGCCCGGCGCAGTCCGCAGATGTCCTTCACGGGCTCCGGGAAGTCGAAGCGGGCGTCGAAGGAGGCGCCGCCGGGTGCGCCGGTGAAGCGCACGCGCAGGCCGAGGCGGTCCAGGGCGAGGGGTACGGCGGTCATGCCGGCGGTGTCGCGGGCGCCCAGCAGCGCGCACAGGTCGGCGATCCGCTCGGCGTGGGCGGAGTGCAGGTGCTGGAGCAGCTCCGCCTCGTGGGCCGAGACGGGGTCGGGTTCGACGGCCGCCAGCTCCTCCGGGTCCACGCGCTCGGCGCCCCACAGGTCGTCCACGGAGATCTCGCCGACCTCCAGGCGCAGCATCATCCAGGCGGGGCGGCCGGTGTGGGGGGCGTCGAGGGACTCGGACATGCCGAGCAGCTCGCCCACCGGTTGGCGCTCGGCGAGGAGGGCGGCGCAGGGGGCGCGGTCGTCCCCGCGTACGGGCGTCAGCCACCCGGCCAGCCAGGCGCGACCCCGTATACGATGGGGCACGGACACCGGCGCCACGTCCGTGATCTCGATCACGGCCGTGAGGTCGTCGTCCTGGGCGTGAGCGGCCGCCCTGGCAGCCGCGGATTCCCCGGAAACGAGGAGGATCACGTCCCCGTCCGGGGTGACGGTCCGTGCGACCGGCATCCCCGTCCCGAACTCCGCCTGGTCAAGAGCACCCGGCAGCGTGAGGGATACTGAGGCGTTGGACTCTACGAGGGTTCGTACGCGTTCGGCTCCGGTGAGCTGCCGAACGCCTTCCCTGGGACGCGGCTGACCTTGCTTATCGTCGGCGCAAGCGGATTCCGTTTCGTTGGAATTCGAACTGCGCTGCGCACTGGGCAGGGGGATCCCATGTGGTCGAGACATTACGTCCTCCTCGCTAAGGTAAGCCTCACCTAACTTACATGGAGGTAGGTTCCACGTGAACCAGAAGCGACCCAAGGTCAAGAAGTCTCGCGCTCTCGGCATCGCCCTGACGCCGAAGGCCGTCAAGTACTTCGAGGCCCGCCCCTACCCGCCGGGCGAGCACGGCCGTGGCCGCAAGCAGAACTCGGACTACAAGGTCCGTCTGCTGGAGAAGCAGCGTCTGCGCGCGCAGTACGACATCTCCGAGCGTCAGATGGCCCGCGCGTACGACCGCGCGAAGAAGGCCGAGGGCAAGACGGGCGAGGCGCTGGTCGTCGAGCTCGAGCGTCGTCTCGACGCCCTGGTGCTGCGTTCGGGCATCGCCCGGACCATCTACCAGGCCCGCCAGATGGTCGTCCACGGCCACATCGAGGTCAACGGCGCCAAGGTCGACAAGCCGTCGTTCCGTGTCCGCCCGGACGACGTCATCACCGTTCGCGAGCGCAGCCGCGAGAAGGTTCCGTTCCAGGTCGCCCGTGAGGGTGGCTACGCAGGCGAGGGCGAGACCCCGCGCTACCTGCAGGTCAACCTGAAGGCCCTGGCCTTCCGCCTGGACCGTGACCCGAACCGCAAGGAAATCCCGGTCATCTGCGACGAGCAGCTCGTCGTCGAGTACTACGCCCGCTGATTCGGCGGACGTAGCCTCACAGGCTGGTCAGCCCGTCGGTTCCCCCTTGGGGGAGCCGGCGGGCTTCCTGCTGTCCGGACGCTCCACCGCGCCCGCCGCCGCGCCGGCGCCCGCCGCCTCCCCGTCGCGGGGCCTCGGCAGCCGCCCCGCGGGCCGCGCGGGCTCGGGCCGCGGTTCCGGCTCCGGCTCGGGGGCCCGCAGCGCCCGCTCGACCAGCTCCTCCGCCGACAGGCCCCGTCCGTGCCGCGCGCAGGCCTCGTACCGCTCCGCGCCCAACACCTCGCCCGCCCGCTCCCGGCACATCAGCCGCGGGGCGTTGAAGTACCCCGAGCCGAAGAGGCGCAGCCCCACCCCGTCCCACATCCGCTCCGCCCCGCCCTGGAGCACCGCCGCCTCGGCCGGCCGCCCCTCCACCGCCGTGACCAGCGCCAACAGCTCCAGTGCCAGCACCAGCCCCACCAGATCGCGGAAGGCGTGGTTGACGCCCACGCACTCGGTCAGCAGCCGGCGCGCCGCCCCGGTGTCCCCGGAGTCCAGGGCCGCGTACGCGAGGACGTAGAGCGCGTACGCCTTGGTCCAGAGCTCCCCGCGCTCCTGGCAGATCTCGCGGACCTCCTCGCTCAGCGAGACCGCGCCCGCCAGGTCCCCCTGGAAGGCCAGCGCCATCCCCAGCTCCACCTGGCACATCAGGACGTTGCTGTTCAGCTCCCCGGCCTCCCGGTACAGCTCCAGCGCCGCCCCCAGCAGCCGCCCGGCCCGCGCCATGTCGTCCGAGACCAGCGCCAGGCAGCCCAGCCGGTGCACGGCGTAGGCGGAGGCCACCCGGTTCCCGGTCCGCTCGGCGCCGTCCCGGCACTCGTGCAGCGCGCCCATCGAGGCCACCGCGTCGCCCTGGAGCGCCGCCACGTAGCCGAGCACCCACAGCGTCTTCAGCCGCGACCCCTCGTACTCCTCCTCCGCCCGGCCCGCCTCCCTGGCCCGCTCCAGCCAGTGCCGGCCCTCGGTCAGCCGCCCGCAGCCGGCCCAGAAGAACCAGAGGGTGCCCGCCAGGTACTGCGCCAGGTGCGCCTCCCGCGGATCGTCCAGGCAGCACTCCAGGGCCAGTCGGAGGTTGCCCAGCTCCCCTTCGACCAGGGCCGCCACCTCCCGCTGGCGCGGGCTGAACCAGTCCAGCTCGCACCAGGTCGCCAGGCCCACGTACCAGTCCCGGTGGCGACGCCGCAGCCGCGTCGCGTCACCCGTCGACTCCAGCCACCCCGCCCCGTACATCCGTACGGTCTCCAGCATCCGGTAGCGGACCCCGGCCGGCGTCTCCTCCCGGGACAACACCGACTGCGCCAGCAACTCCCCGACCAGGTCGAGCACCTCGTCCACCGGCAGGCCCTCGCCGGCGCACACGTACTCGGCGGCGTCCAGGTCGAAGCGCCCGGCGAACACCGACAGCCGGGCCCACAGCAGGCGCTCCCGCGGGGTGCACAGCTCGTGGCTCCAGCCGATCGCGGTCCGCAGCGCCCGGTGCCGGGGCAGGGCCCCGCGCGCGCCGCCGGTCAGCAGCGCGAAACGGTCCTCCAGTCGGGCCAGCACCTGCTCCGGGGAGAGCGTGCGCAACCGGCCCGCCGCCAGCTCCAGCGCCAACGGGATCCCGTCGAGGCGCGCGCACAGCTCGACCAGGGCCGCCCGGCCCGCCTCCGTCGCCGTCGCCGCGAAGGCGGGATCCGCCTCCGTCGCCCGCGCGACCAACAGCTCCAGGGCCTGCTCCGGCGCCGGCGGGGCCAACGGGAACACCGCCTCCCCGTCCAGGCCCAGCGGCCGCCGGCCCGCCGCGAGCACCCGCAGGCCGGGGGAGCGGCGGAGCAGCTCCCGCAGCAGCTCGGCGCTCTCCTCGACCAGCTGCTCGAAGCCGTCCACGAGCAGCAGGAGCCGCCGGTCGGCCAGGTGCTCCGCGAGGACCGTGCGGGGCGGCCGCGTGGTGTGGTCGGTGAGCCCGAGGGCCTCGGCCAGCGTGAACTCGAGCAGGGCCGGATCGCGCACGGAGGACAGGTCGGCCGTCCAGACCCCGTCGCAGGAGCGTTCCTCCGTCCCCCGGGCCCACGCGCGGGCCGCCGCGAGCGCCAGCCGGGACTTGCCCACCCCGCCCGTCCCGGTCACCGTCACCAGCCGCGAGGACTCCAGCAGGCGCCCGAGCCCGGCCAGTTCGTCACCCCGCCCGACGAAGGAACTCAGTTCCGAGGGAAGATTGCCCCGGGTCGCATTCGGGAGGGGTCCGTGTCGCATGGGACACGGAGAGTACAGACCCGGACGCGCTCGGTACAAGGCGGGCGTCCGGCGGCACGGGCCGCGTGGGCGTCGACCTCCGAATTCAGGTACTGCGGCGGATCTCCGGCGCGATAGGGTCGGAGGAGACTTTTTCTCGTAGGGTTCCCCAGTTCAGGAAGCGGTGCAAAGTGTCCGGTGGAGAGGTGGCCGGGATCCTCGTGGCCGTCTTCTGGGCCATCCTGGTCTCCTTCCTCGCCGTGGTGCTGGTGAGGCTCGCCCAGGTGCTCAGGGCGACCACCAAGCTGGTGGCCGACGTGACCGAGCAGGCCGTCCCCCTGCTCGCCGACGCCTCCACCACCGTCCGCTCCGCGCGCACCCAGCTCGACCGGGTCGACGCCATCGCGAGCGACGTCCAGGAAGTCACCTCCAACGCCTCCGCCCTCTCCTCGACCGTGGCCTCCACCTTCGGCGGCCCGCTGGTCAAGGTGGCGGCCTTCGGCTACGGCGTCCGCAAGGCGCTGGGCCGGGGCGAGCAGGCGCCCGCGAAGACCCCGCGCCGCTCCGTGATCGTCGGCCGTACCGTGCCGGCGCCGCGACGCCGCAAGCAGAAGGGCTGAGACCGCCGATGTTCCGCCGAGCCTTCTGGTTCACCGCAGGCGCCGCCGCAGGCGTGTGGGCCACCACCAAGGTCAACCGGCAGCTGAAGAAGCTGACGCCGGAGAGCCTCGCCGCCCAGGCCGCAGACAAGGCCGTGGAGGCGGGGCACCGCCTCAAGGACTTCGCCCTCGACGTCAAGGCGGGAATGACGCAGCGCGAGGACGAGCTGAACGACGCACTGGGGCTCACCCAGGACCCCGATCGGCCCGACAACGTCACCGCCCTCCCCGGGCCGCGGCGCCTGCGGGCCATCGCGTACCACCAGAACGACAAGACGACACACCGCCCGAACCGCTCGGCGGTCACGTACAACCGGAATGAGGACCACTGATGGAGTCGGCTGAAATCCGCCGCCGCTGGCTGAGCTTCTTCGAGGAGCGCGGTCACACCGTTGTCCCTTCGGCGTCGCTCATCGCGGACGACCCGACTCTGCTGCTGGTGCCCGCCGGCATGGTGCCCTTCAAGCCCTACTTCCTGGGCGAGGTCAAGCCGCCGGCGTCCACGCTCACCAGCGTGCAGAAGTGCGTCCGCACGCCGGACATCGAAGAGGTCGGCAAGACCACCCGCCACGGCACGTTCTTCCAGATGTGCGGCAACTTCTCCTTCGGCGACTACTTCAAGGAAGGCGCCATCCGCTACGCCTGGGAGCTGCTCACCGGCTCCGTGGCGGACGGCGGCTACGGCCTGGAGCCGGAGAAGCTCTGGATCACGGTCTACCTCGACGACGACGAGGCCGAGGCCATCTGGCGCGACAAGATCGGCGTCCCGCAGGAGCGCATCCAGCGCCTGGGCAAGAAGGACAACTTCTGGTCCATGGGCGTCCCGGGCCCCTGCGGTCCGTGCTCCGAGATCAACTACGACCGCGGCCCCGAGTTCGGCGTCGAGGGCGGCCCCGCCGTCAACGACGAGCGCTACGTGGAGATCTGGAACCTGGTCTTCATGCAGTACGAGCGCGGCGCGGGCGACGGGAAGGAAGACTTCCCGATCCTCGGCGACCTGCCCTCGAAGAACATCGACACCGGCCTCGGCCTCGAACGCCTCGCGATGATCCTGCAGGGCGTGCGGAACATGTACGAGACCGACACCCTGCGCGTGGTCATGGACAAGGCCACCGAGCTGACCGGCGTGCGCTACGGCGCCGCCCAGAACACGGACGTCTCGCTGCGCGTGGTCGCCGACCACGTCCGCACCTCCGTGATGCTCATCGGCGACGGCGTGACCCCCGGCAACGAGGGCCGCGGCTACGTGCTGCGCCGCATCATGCGCCGCGCCATCCGCAACATGCGCCTCATGGGCGCCACCGGCCCGGTGGTCAAGGACCTCGTCGACGTCGTGATCGAGACGATGGGGCAGCAGTACCCGGAGCTGGTCACCGACCGCAAGCGCATCGAGACCGTCGCGCTCGCCGAAGAGGCCGCCTTCCTCAAGGCCATCAAGGGCGGCACGAACATCCTCGACACCGCCGTCACCGAGACCAAGGCCGCCGGCGGCACGGTCCTCTCCGGCGACAAGGCGTTCCTGCTCCACGACACCTGGGGCTTCCCGATCGACCTCACCCTGGAGATGGCCGCCGAACAGGGCCTCTCCGTGGACGAGCCGGGCTTCCGCCGTCTGATGCAGGAGCAGCGCGACCGCGCCAAGGCCGACGCCAAGGCCAAGAAGACCGGTCACGCGGACATGTCCGCCTACCGCGAGATCGCCGACGGCTCCGGCGCCACCGAGTTCACCGGCTACGCCACCACCCAGGGCGAGTCCACGATCGTCGGCCTGCTGGTCAACGGCCTCTCCTCGCCGGCGGCCTCCGAGGGCGACGAGGTCGAGGTCGTCCTCGACCGCACCCCGTTCTACGCCGAGGGCGGCGGCCAGCTCGCCGACCAGGGCCGCATCAGGCTCGACACCGGCGCCGTCATCGAGATCCGCGACGTGCAGCAGCCGGTGCCCGGCGTCTCCGTCCACAAGGGATCCGTCCAGGTCGGCGAGGTGACGGTGGGCGCCTCCGCGTACGCCGCCATCGACGTCAACCGCCGCCGGGCCATCGCCCGCGCCCACTCCGCCACGCACCTGACGCACCAGGCGCTGCGCGACGCCCTCGGCCCGACGGCCGCCCAGGCCGGCTCCGAGAACAGCCCCGGCCGCTTCCGCTTCGACTTCGGCTCCCCGAACGCCGTCCCCGGCTCGGTCCTGACCGACGTCGAGCAGAAGATCAACGACGTGCTCTCGCGCGAGCTCGAAGTGACCGCCGAGATCATGAGCATCGACGAGGCGAAGAAGCAGGGCGCCATCGCCGAGTTCGGCGAGAAGTACGGCGAGCAGGTCCGCGTCGTCACCATCGGCGACTTCTCCAAGGAGCTGTGCGGCGGCACGCACGTCGGCAACACCGCCCAGCTCGGTCTGGTGAAGCTGCTCGGCGAGTCCTCCATCGGCTCCGGCGTGCGCCGCGTCGAGGCCCTGGTGGGGGTGGACGCGTACAACTTCCTCGCCAAGGAGCACACGGTCGTCGCCCAGCTCCAGGAGCTGGTCAAGGGCCGTCCGGAGGAGCTGCCGGAGAAGATCGCCTCCATGCTCGGCAAGCTGAAGGACGCCGAGAAGGAGATCGAGAAGTTCCGCGCGGAGAAGGTGCTCCAGGCCGCCGCCGGTCTCGCCGCCGGTGCCCAGGACATCCGCGGCGTGGCCCTCGTCGTCGGCCGGGTGGCGGACGGCGTCGGCGCCGACGACCTGCGCAAGCTGGTCCTCGACGTCCGCGGCCGCATCCAGGGCGACCGGCCGGCCGTCGTCGCGCTGTTCACCGTGGCGAACGACCGCCCGCTGACCGTGATCGCCACCAACGAGGCGGCCCGCGAGCGCGGCCTCAAGGCCGGTGACCTGGTCCGCACCGCGGCCAAGACCCTCGGCGGCGGCGGTGGCGGCAAGCCCGACGTGGCCCAGGGCGGCGGCCAGAACCCGGGCGCCGTCCCGGAGGCCATCAGCGCCGTCGAGCGCCTCGTAGTGGAGACGGTCTGACGATGACGTTGCGCCGCGGCCGCCGACTGGCCATCGACGTGGGCGACGCCCGGATCGGGGTCGCGTCCTGCGACCCCGACGGGGTGCTGGCCACACCGGTCGAGACCGTCCCGGGCCGGGACATCCCGTTCGCCCACCGGCGGTTGCGGCAGCTCGTCGAGGAGTACGAGCCCCTCGAAGTCGTGGTCGGCCTCCCGCGTTCGCTCAGCGGGCGGGAGGGGCCGGCCGCGGCCAAGGTGCGTGCCTTCGCGAACGAACTGGCCAAGGGCATCAAGCCGGTGACGGTCCGCCTGGTGGACGAGCGGATGACCACGGTCACCGCGGCCCAGGGCCTGCGGGCCTCGGGCAAGAACGCCAAGAAGGGGCGTTCGGTGATCGACCAGGCGGCCGCTGTGGTCATCCTCCAGAACGCTCTGGAGACCGAACGGGTATCAGGTAATCCGCCTGGTGAGTGCGTCGAAGTGGTTGTCTGATCGCGATACGGTAACGTTCCGCGCGATGAGACGGCATTCGAACAGCCGTCGCCCACCACCAAAGAGGCGGTACCGGGTGTCGCGGCCGACGAAAAGCCGTGGCCTTCGTCTCGCGGCTCTAGGGGACCGATGACTGAGTATGGCCGGGGCGGTGGCTCCGAACCGTGGCACCCTGCTGATCCCCTCTACGGGGACCAGGGGTGGACCGCGTCCCAGACCCAGCAGGGCCAGGTGCCCTACGGCGTTGACCCGCAGCAGCAGTACCCGCAGGAGCCGCAGTACCAGCAGTACTCCGAACAGCAGTACCCCGAACAGCAGTACGCGCAGCAGCAGTACGTGCAGCAGCACCAGCAACACCCGCAGTACCCCGGGCAGTACCCGCAGTACGTCGAACAACAGCAGGGCTACGCCCCGCAGCAGACGCACGCCCAGCCCCAGCCCCAGCAGCCGGTGTACGACGGCCAGGGCTGGGACACGGGTCAGGGTCACGTCCATGGACAGGGACAGGGCCAGGGCCAGGGCCCGTACATGGTGGCCGACGTGCAGACCGACCCGTACGCGGGCACGGATCCGTACGCCCAGCAGGCGGTCGGCGCCTACCCCGCCGACACCCCCGACCTGTACACCACCGAGGACGCCTACCCGCCTCCCACGCCCCCCGGCCTGCGGCACCTCGAAACCGAAACGGAACCCGAAGCGGAACCGGAGTCCTTGGACCCGGACGAGGCCGAGGAGGCCGCTCTCGCGGCCGCCGGCGGCGGCTCCGGCGACGAGGACGGCTCCGGTCGACGCGGGGGCCGAGGAGGCCGCTCGGGCCGTTCGAAGGGTGGCAAGGGCAAACAGCGCAGCGGCGCGGCCTGTCTGATCGCCGCGCTGGTCATCGTCGGCGTCGTCGGCGGTGGCGGCTACTACGGCTACGGCTACCTGAAGGCGCGCTTCGGCGCGGCCGAGGACTTCGCGGGCTCCGGCTCGGAGGAGACCGTCGACGTGCAGATCCCCACCGGCGCGGGACTCGGCCAGATGGGCCGCATCCTCAAGGAGGCCGGCGTCGTCGCGAGCGCCCAGGCCTTCGTGGACGCCGCCACCGCCACGGGCAAGGGCAAGACCATCCAGCCGGGCGTCTACCCGCTGCACAAGCGCATGTCGGCGGCCGCGGCGGTCGCGCTCATGCTCGACCCCTCCAAGCTGCACGTCCTGATCGTTCCCGAGGGCAGGCGCAACGTCGAGATCTACGACCTGATCGACAAGAAGCTGGAGAAGCCCGCCGGCACCACCCGCGACATCGCCCTGCGCGAGGGCCGCAACCTCGGCCTGCCGGCCTGGGTGGGCAACGACCCGAAGCTCATGGACCCGTTGGAGGGCTTCCTCTTCCCCGCGCGCTACGACCTCGGCAAGGACGTCACCCCCGAGTCCCTGCTGAAGCAAATGGTCCAGCGGGCGAGCGGCAAGTACGCCGAGCTCGGCATCGAGGCCAAGGCCAAGGAGCTGGGGCTGGAGAACCCGCTCCAGGTCGTCACCGTGGCCAGCCTCGTCAACGCCGAGGGCAAGGACCACGACGACTTCCGGAAGATGTCCGAGGTGGTCTACAACCGCCTCAAGAAGACCAACACGGTCACGAACCAGAAGCTGGAGTTCGACTCCACGTACAACTACGTCAAGGGCACGAACAACCTCAACTTCTCCCTGAAGGAAGCGCGGGTGTTCGACAACCCGTACAACACGCACTTCGTCAAGGGACTGCCTCCGGGCCCGATCGGCAACCCGGGGACGGACGCCCTGACCGCTACGCTCAACCCCGACCACGGCGGCTGGATGTTCTTCGTGTCGGTCGACGGCAACAAGACGACCTTCACCAAGACCTACGAGGAGCACCAGAAGCTCGCGGACGAGTTCCAAGAGCGGCAGAAGCAGAAGAACGGCGGGTAGCAGGACATGTCACGGATACGGGCCGCGGTGCTGGGTTCGCCCATCGAGCACTCCCTCTCGCCGGTGCTGCACCGCGCCGCCTACCGGGAGCTCGGCCTCCTCGAATGGTCCTACGACCGGTTCGAGATCGACGAGGCCGCGCTCCCCGGGTTCGTGGCCGACCTGGGGCCCGAGTGGGCGGGGCTGTCGCTGACGATGCCGCTCAAGCGGGCGATCATCCCGCTGCTGGACGGGATCAGCGACACGGCCGCCTCCGTCGAGGCCGTCAACACGGTCGTCCTCACCGAGGACGGCCGGCGGCTCGGCGACAACACCGACATCCCCGGGATCGTCGCCGCCCTGCACGAGCGCGGCGTGGAGAAGGTGCCGTCCGCGGCCGTCCTCGGCGCGGGCGCCACCGCCTCCTCGGCGCTGGCCGCCCTCGCGCGGATCTGCACCGGCGAGGTCACCGCGTACGTCCGCTCCCGGGCCCGGGCCGACGAGATGCGCGGGTGGGGCGAGCGGCTCGGCGTCGCCGTCCGCACCGCCGACTGGAGCGAGGCGGCCGCGGCCCTGGAGGCCCCGCTGGTCATCGCCACCACCCCGGCCGGTGCCACCGACGGGCTCGCGGCGGCCGTGCCCGAGGCCCCCGGAACCCTCTTCGACGTCCTCTACGACCCCTGGCCCACCGCCCTCGCCGCGGCCTGGTCCGGTCGGGGCGGCGCCCTGGTCGGCGGCCTCGACCTCCTCGTGCACCAGGCGGTGCTCCAGGTCGAGCGGATGACGGGCCGCGCCCCGGGTCCGCTGGCCGCCATGCGGACGGCCGGTGAGCGGGCGCTCGCGGCCCGCCACTGACGGATCCCGCGCCGTACCTGACGGATCCGGCGTCCGATAGCTGGACCGGGCGCCGGTTCACCCGCCCGGACGTGGGAGGATCAGGGCATGGCGGGTCCGGGCAGCGCACCCGGTCGCGCCCGTCGCAGTGCCAGGCGCGAGCATGAGGAGCATCGTTGAGCAGGTTGCGTTGGCTGACCGCCGGAGAGTCGCACGGACCGGCGCTGGTTGCGACGCTGGAGGGCCTTCCCGCCGGCGTCCCGGTCACCACCGAGCTGGTGGCCGACCACCTCGCCCGGCGTCGGCTCGGCTACGGCCGCGGCGCCCGGATGAAGTTCGAGCAGGACGAGATCACCTTCCTCGGCGGCGTCCGCCACGGGCTGTCGCAGGGATCCCCGGTCGCCGTCATGATCGGCAACACCGAGTGGCCCAAGTGGGAGACGGTCATGTCGGCCGACCCGGTGGACCCCTCGCTGCTCAAGGAGACCGGCCGCAACGCGGCGCTGACCCGTCCGCGCCCCGGCCACGCCGACCTCGCGGGCATGCAGAAGTACGGCTTCTCCGAGGCCCGCCCGATCCTGGAGCGCGCCAGCGCCCGCGAGACGGCCGCCCGCGTCGCCCTCGGCGCCATCGCCCGGTCCTTCATCAAGGAGGCCGCGGGCATCGAGATCGTCTCCCACGTGGTGGAGCTGGCCTCGGCCAAGGCCCCCCACGGCGTGTACCCGACCCCCGCCGACGTCGAGCGGCTCGACGCCGACCCGGTGCGCTGCCTGGACGCCGACGCCTCGAAGGCGATGGTCGCCGAGATCGACCAGGCCCACAAGGACGGCGACACCCTCGGCGGCGTCGTCGAGGTCCTGGCCTACGGCGTGCCCGTCGGCCTCGGCTCGCACGTCCACTGGGACCGCCGCCTCGACGCCCGCCTCGCAGCGGCCCTCATGGGCATCCAGGCCATCAAGGGCGTGGAGGTCGGCGACGGCTTCGACCTGGCCCGCGTGCCCGGCTCCCAGGCCCACGACGAGATCGTCTCCACCCCCGAGGGCATCCGGCGCACCTCCGGCCGCTCCGGCGGTACCGAGGGCGGTCTGACCACCGGTGAGCTGCTGCGCGTCCGCGCCGCCATGAAGCCCATCGCCACCGTCCCGAAGGCCCTCGCCACCGTGGACGTGGCGACCGGCGAGGCCGCCGCCGCGCACCACCAGCGTTCCGACGTGTGCGCCGTGCCCGCCGCGGGCATCGTCGCCGAGGCCATGGTCGCGCTCGTCCTCGCGGACGCGCTCGTCGAGAAGTTCGGCGGCGACTCCGTCCCCGAGACCCGTCGCAACGTCCGGTCGTACCTCGACAACCTGCAGATCCGGTGACCGGCGGTCCCCTGGTCGTGCTCGTCGGGCCCATGGGCTCCGGCAAGTCCACGGTGGGCGCCCTCCTCGCCGAACGGCTCGGGGTCGCCTACCGGGACACCGACGCGGACATCGTCGCGGCCCAGGGCCGCGAGATCTCCGACATCTTCGTCGACGAGGGCGAGCCGTACTTCCGTGAGCTGGAACGGCGGGCCGTCGCGGACGCCGTCTCCGGGCACACCGGAGTCCTCGCCCTCGGCGGCGGCGCCGTCCTCGACGAGGGCACCCGCGCCCTGCTCACCGGGCGTCCGGTGGCCTACCTGTCGATGGACGTCGAGGAGGCCGTGCGCCGCGTCGGCCTCGGCGCCGCGCGCCCGCTGCTCGCGGTCAACCCGCGCCGTCAGTGGCGCGAGCTGATGGAGGCACGGCGCCACCTGTACACCGAAGTCGCGCGCGTCGTGGTGGCCACCGACGACCGCACCCCCGAAGAGGTCGCCCAGGCGGTCCTCGACGCACTGGAGTTGAAGGACGTATGACAGACCAGGTGACGCGGATCCACGTCGGCGGGAACGCCGGTCACGACCCGTACGACGTGCTGGTCGGCCGGCAGCTGCTCGGCGAGCTGGGCGGCCTGATCGGCACCAAGGCCCAGCGGGTCGCCGTCATCCACCCCGAGGCCCTGGCCTCGACCGGTGAGGCGCTGCGGGACGACCTGGCGGCGCAGGGCTACGAGGCCGTCGCCATCCAGGTGCCCAACGCCGAGGAGGCCAAGACCGTCGAGGTCGCGGCGTACTGCTGGAAGGCGCTCGGGCAGTCCAACTTCACCCGCACCGACGTGATCGTCGGCGTCGGCGGAGGCGCCACCACCGACCTCGCCGGCTTCGTCGCGGCCTCCTGGCTGCGCGGGGTGCGCTGGATCGCGGTCCCGACCACGGTCCTCGCGATGGTCGACGCAGCCGTCGGCGGCAAGACCGGCATCAACACCGCCGAGGGCAAGAACCTCGTCGGCGCCTTCCACCCGCCCGCCGGCGTCCTGTGCGACCTCGCCGCGCTGGACTCCCTGCCGGTCAACGACTACGTCAGCGGTCTCGCCGAGGTCATCAAGGCCGGCTTCATCGCCGACCCGGTGATCCTCGACCTGATCGAGGAGGACCCGGCCGCGGCCCGCACCGCGCAGGGCCCGCACACGGCCGAGCTGATCGTGCGCTCCATCCGGGTCAAGGCCGACGTGGTCTCCAACGACCTGAAGGAATCCGGGATCCGGGAGTTCCTGAACTACGGGCACACCCTCGCCCACGCCATCGAGAAGAACGAGCGCTACAAGTGGCGCCACGGCGCCGCCGTCTCCGTGGGCATGGTCTTCGCCGCCGAACTGGGTCGGCTCGCCGGCCGGCTCGACGACGAGACGGCCGACCGGCACCGGGCGGTCCTCGCCTCCGTCGGCCTGCCGCTGACCTACCGCGGCGACCAGTGGCCCAAGCTGCTCCAGACCATGCAGGTCGACAAGAAGTCCCGCGGCAACCTGCTGCGCTTCATCGTCCTCGACGGCCTGGGCAAGCCGACCGTCCTGGAGGGCCCCGACCCGGCCCACCTGGTCGCCGCCTACGGCGAGGTGTCGGCGTGAGCCGCAGGGTGCTCGTCCTCAACGGCCCCAACCTGGGCCGGCTCGGCTCGCGCGAGCCCGACGTCTACGGGGCCACCTCGTACGCCGGACTCGTCGAGAGCTGCCGCGCCCTGGGCGCGGAGCTCGGCTTCGACGTGGAGGTCCGCGAGACCAACGACGAGGGCGAGATCGTGCGCTGGCTGCACGAGGCGGCCGACGGCCGGATCCCGGTCGTCATCAACCCGGGCGCCTTCACGCACTACTCGTACGCCATGCGCGACGCGGCGGCCCAGCGCACCGCGCCGCTGATCGAGGTGCACATCTCGAACCCGTACGCCCGCGAGGAGTTCCGGCACACCTCGGTCATCGCGGCCGTGGCCACCGGGACCGTGGCGGGCTTCGGACTGGGCTCCTACCGCCTGGCGCTGCGCGCGCTGGCGGAAGAGGTCGGCTCCTGAGATAACGTTCTCGCATCAGTCGCCTGAACGAGACGGAGTGGCGCGGATGCAGCACGGAGTGGGGGGTTGGGGCCCGCCGGGACACCACCCGGCGGCGCCCCCGCAACCGCCTATACCCCCGGCGCAGGGCTGGCCGGTGACACCGGTCCCGGAGGCGACGGGGCACATCCCCCTGCCGCCCGCGGTCCCCGCGCCGCACCAGCCCCCCGCGCCGGCCACCGGTGGCGCCACCCTGGCCGTGCTCCTCATCGGCCCGGCGGGCGCCGGCAAGACCACCGTGGCCCGCCACTGGGCGGCGAGCCGACCGGTGGCCACCGCGCACATCAGCCTCGACGACGTGCGCGAGTGGGTCCGGTCCGGGTTCGCCGACCCGCAGACCGGTTGGAACGAACACTCCGAGGCCCAGTACCGCCTCGCCCGCCGCACCTGCGGCTTCGCCGCCCGCAACTTCCTCGCCAACGGCATCTCCTGCATCCTCGACGACGCGGTCTTCCCCGACCGCCCCGTGGTGGGCCTGGGGGGCTGGAAGCGGCACGTCGGCCCCGGACTGCTCCCCGTCGTCCTGCTGCCCGGCCTGGAGATCGTCCTGGAGCGCAACGCGGCCCGCTCCGGCAACCGGCGCCTGTCCGACGAGGAAGTCGCCCGGATCCACGGCCGGATGGCCGGCTGGTACGGCTCCGGCCTGCCGATCATCGACAACTCCCACCTCGACGTGGAGGGGACCGCCCGCGCCCTCGACGAGGCCCTCGCCCGGGTCCTGGCCGCCCCCGCCGGCTGAAGGGGCCGGACGGGCCGGTACGGCGCCGGCGTGCCGTCCGCCGGCGGGGCGCCCGGACCACCGGCGCGGACCCGGCCCGGACCCGCGCGCGGCGCCCCGTTCCCGCGCCCGCTCCGTTCCCGCTCCGCCCCGTCCGGACGCGCTCGCCGGGCCGGATGCGCGGGGCGCTCGTAGGCTCGAATACATGTCAGACGTGTACGCGACCCGCAGGGGCCTGCTCCGCGACCGTTGCGCCGCCGCCGGCGGTTCGGCGGCGCTGATCACGCGTCCGGCGAACGTCCGCTACCTCGCCGGGGCGTTCCCGCCGTCCGCCGTCCTGCTCGTCGGGCCGCAGGAGGACGTGCTGTTCAGCGCCTGCGCCCCGTCCGGCGAAGCCGACGAGGGGCGCCTCGACGAGCACCTGCGCCTGTCGGTGCTGCCCGGCCCGGGCGCCGACCCGGCCGTGGCCGCCGCCGACCTCGCGGCGGCAGCCCGGGCGGAGTCCCTCGCCGTCGAGGAGCACCACCTCACGGTCGCCCGGCACCGGGCCCTGCACTCGGTCGCGCCGCGGCTGCGCCTGATCGACCTGGGGCCGGCCGTCGAACAGCAGCGCCTCGTCAAGGACGAGGAGGAGATCGCCTGCCTGCGGATCGCCGCCGAGATCGCCGACCAGGCCCTCGGGGAGCTGCTGGAGTCGATCCTGGTCGGACGCACCGAGCGGCACCTCGCCCTGGAGCTGGAACGCCGCCTCGTCGACCACGGCGCCGACGGACCGGCGTTCCCCACCTCCGTGGGCACCGGCCCGCATTCGGGCCGCGGCCGGCACCGGCCCTCCGACCGACGGGTGGAGGAGGGCGACTTCCTCTCGGTGTGCCTGGGCGCCAACTACCGGGGCTACCGCTGCGAGATCGGCCGCACCTTCGTGATCGGCACCACTCCCGCCGACTGGCAGATCGAGCTGTACGACCTCGTCTTCGCCGCCCAGCGGGCGGGCCGCGAGGCCCTGCTGCCGGGTGCCGCGTACCGCGACGTGGACCGTGCCGCGCGGTCCGTACTGGACTCCGCCGGGCACGCGGAAGCGCTGGCCGGATGGATGGGACACGGGATCGGACTCGAAATCGACGAGGACCCGCAGCTTGCACCTACGGCAATGGGTAAACTGGACGCTTGCGTGCCGGTCACCGTCGAACCGGGGGTTCACCTCCCGGGCCGGGGAGGTGTCCGGATCGATGACACGCTCGTCGTGCGCCCCGAGGCGGACGGCGGTCCCGAGCTACTCACCATTACGACCAAGGAGCTGCTCGCGCTCTAGCCCTTCGCCGGGCTGTGGGCGCGCACCCGTGGTCTTCCAGTGCAGGAGATTCCGCAACCGTGGCTTCCACGAACGACCTCAAGAACGGCATGGTGCTGAAGCTCGACGGGGGCCAGCTCTGGTCCGTCGTCGAGTTCCAGCACGTCAAGCCCGGCAAGGGCCCGGCCTTCGTGCGTACCAAGCTCAAGAACGTGCTGTCGGGCAAGGTCGTCGACAAGACCTTCAACGCCGGTGTGAAGGTCGAGACGGCCACCATCGACCGCCGTGACATGCAGTTCTCGTACATGGACGGCGACTACTTCGTCTTCATGGACATGAGCACCTTCGACCAGCTCATGGTCGACCGCAAGGCTGTCGGCGACGCCGCCAACTTCCTCATCGAGGGCTTCACCGCCTCCGTGGCCCAGCACGAGGGCGAGGTGCTCTACGTCGAGCTCCCGGCCGCCGTCGAGCTGACCATCGAGCACACCGACCCGGGTGTCCAGGGCGACCGCTCCACCGGTGGCACCAAGCCGGCCCGCCTGGAGACCGGTCACGAGATCCAGGTCCCGCTCTTCGTCACCACCGGCGAGAAGATCAAGGTCGACACCCGCACCAGCGACTACCTCGGCCGGGTGAACAGCTAACCGTGGCTGCCCGGAGCAACGCGCGCAAGCGCGCTTTCCAGATCCTCTTCGAGGCCGACCAGCGCGGGGTCCCCGTGCGCGAGGTCCTCGCGGACTGGATCCGCCACGCGCGGTCCGACGACCGGCAGCCGCCGGTCAGCGCCTTCACGATGGATCTTGTCGAGGGGTACGCCGACAAGGTGAACCGCATCGACGACCTGATCGTCACCTACGCCGTGGACTGGGAGCTCGACCGCATGCCGGTCGTCGACCGGAACATCCTGCGGCTGGGCGCCTACGAGCTGATCTGGGTCGACGAGACCCCGGACGCCGTGGCGATCGACGAGGCCGTCCAGCTGGCCAAGGAGTTCTCCACGGACGACTCGCCGTCGTTCGTGAACGGGCTGCTGGGTCGCTTCAAGGACCTGAAGCCGAACCTGCGCCGCAGCGAGAGCTGACCGGCGCGGCCGGCAGGCCGAACGCCGTACGGAAGGGCCCGCGGCATCGCGCTGCGGGCCCTTCCGTGTGTCCGCGAACGGGGGAGCGGTCCCCGGGAACGCGAACGGCGGGTGCCGGCGCCCACGAGGGCACCGGCACCCGCCGGTAACGTTTCTGCTCGGGCCCTGGGGCCCCGGGGACTAGATGTCCTCGTGGGCCACGGCGCGACGCGCGTCGGCGTCCAGGACGCCCCAGCTGATCAGCTGCTCGGTCAGGACCGAGGGGGACTGGTCGTAGATGACGGCGAGGGTGCGCAGGTCGTCCTGGCGGATCGACAGCACCTTGCCGTTGTAGTCGCCGCGCTGGCTCTGGATGGTGGCGGCGTAACGCTGGAGCGGACCGGCCTTCTCGGCGGGGACGCCCGCGAGGCGCTCCAGGTCGAGGCGCAGCTTCGGCGGCGGCTCGGCCGCTCCGCCGGGGGTCGTGCCCGGCAGCAGTTCCTGGACCGGAACCCCGTAGAAGTCCGCCAGCTCGGCGAGGCGCTGGACGGTCACGGCGCGGTCCCCGCGCTCGTAGGACCCGACCACCACGGCCTTCCACCGGCCCTGGGACTTCTCCTCGACACCGTGGAGGGAGAGGCCCTGCTGGGTGCGGATGGCGCGGAGCTTGGCCCCGAGCTGTTTGGCGTATTCGCTGGACATAACGCTCCCGGACGCTGTGACGCTGTGACGACATGGACGCCGTGACGACATGGACGCTGTGCCGCTTACGACATGCGGCTTCGCCGCGCGGCTGGTAACTCACTGTGAGGTTACGCAGCGTTACGTGGATGCGTCAAGCCGAATGGTCACCGACCTCCCCCTTCGAGGGCCCCGGACCGGCCCCCGTGCGAGGTCGGCCCGGCCGCCCTGGTAACGTGGTCGGCGTACATCAGACGTCCTTTAAGGTCCGTCCCGTGAGGCGGAGAAGGAGGTCCTTTTCATGGACAGCCAGGTTTCCCCCGAGGCCGCCGCGTTCCAGGACGGCGGCGCCGCGCGCCCCGTGTTGGAGGCGCAGGACATCGCCCGGGTCCTCACCCGCATCGCCCACGAGATCGTCGAACGCGCCAAGGGCGCCGACGACGTGGTGCTGCTCGGCATCCCCACCCGCGGCGTCTTCCTCGCCCGCCGGCTGGCGGCCAAGCTCGAAGAGATCACCGGCGCGAAGATCCCCGTCGGCTCCCTCGACATCACCATGTACCGCGACGACCTGCGCCTGAAGCCCGCGCGGGCCATCGGCCGCACCGAGATCCCCGGCGACGACATCGACGGCCGTCTCGTGGTCCTCGTCGACGACGTGCTCTTCTCCGGCCGCACCATCCGCGCCGCCCTCGACGCGCTCGGCGCCATCGGCCGACCCCGCGCCGTCCAGCTCGCCGTCCTCGTCGACCGGGGCCACCGCGAGCTCCCGATCCGCGCCGACTACGTGGGCAAGAACCTCCCGACGTCGCTGCGCGAGACCGTCAAGGTCCAGCTCCAGGAGGAGGACGGCCGGGACGCCGTGCTGCTCGGCCAGCGGACCGACCGGGCCGGCGGCCAGTAGACCCTCCCGCACCCGGATCCCGCACCCGCGGGGTCCGCGCCGAGGCCTGCCCGCCCGCACCTCCAGCACGCCCCCAGCCTGCCTGCCCTCCAGACCTACGGAGCCATCCAGATGAAGCGCCACCTCATCTCGGCCGCCGACCTCACGCGCGACGACGCCGTCCTGATCCTCGACACCGCCGAGGAGATGGCCCGGGTCGCCGACCGGCCGATCAAGAAGCTGCCCACCCTGCGCGGCCTCACGGTCGTCAACCTCTTCTTCGAGGACTCGACCCGCACCCGGATCTCCTTCGAGGCGGCCGCCAAGCGGCTGTCCGCCGACGTCATCAACTTCTCCGCCAAGGGCTCCTCCGTTTCCAAGGGCGAATCCCTGAAGGACACGGCGCTGACCCTGGAGGCCATGGGCGCGGACGCGGTGGTCATCCGCCACCACGCCTCCGGCGCCCCCTACCGGCTCGCGACCTCCGGCTGGATCGACTCCGCCGTCGTCAACGCCGGCGACGGCACCCACGAGCACCCCACGCAGGCCCTGCTCGACGCCTTCACCATGCGCCGCCGCCTGGTGGGCCGCGACGCCGGACTCGGCAAGGACCTCGCGGGCCGCCGGATCACGATCGTCGGCGACGTCCTGCACAGCCGCGTGGCCCGCTCCAACGTGCACCTGCTGCACACCCTCGGCGCCGAGGTCACCCTGGTGGCCCCGCCCACCCTCGTCCCCATCGGCGTCGAGACCTGGCCCTGCGAGGTCAGCTACGACCTCGACAAGGTGCTGCCGAAGTCCGACGCGGTCATGATGCTGCGTGTGCAGCGCGAACGCATGAACGCCGCCTTCTTCCCGACCGAGCGCGAGTACTCCCGCCGCTACGGGCTGAACGGCGAGCGCATGGCCAAGATGCCCGAGCACGCCATCGTGATGCACCCCGGCCCGATGAACCGCGGCATGGAGATCACCGCCGAGGTCGCCGACTCCGACCGCTGCACGGCCGTCGAGCAGGTCGCCAACGGCGTCTCCACCCGGATGGCCGTCCTGTACCTGCTGCTCGGCGGATCCGAGCCCGCCGTCGCCACCACCCCCGCCCCCGCCGCCGCGCGCACCGAGGAGAACAAGTAACCATGAGCAAGATCCTGATCCGTGGCGCGAAGGTACTCGGTGGCGAGGCGCAGGACGTCCTGATCGACGGCGAGACCATCGCCGAGGTCGGCACCGGACTGTCCGCCGAGGGCGCGACCGTCATCGAGGCCGAGGGCAAGGTCCTCCTGCCGGGCCTGGTCGACCTGCACACCCACCTGCGCGAGCCCGGCCGGGAGGACAGCGAGACGGTCCTCACCGGCACCCGCGCCGCCGCCTCCGGCGGCTACACCGCCGTCTTCGCCATGGCGAACACCTTCCCGGTCGCCGACACCGCCGGCGTGGTCGAGCAGGTCTGGCGCCTGGGCAAGGAGTCCGGCTACTGCGACGTCCAGCCCATCGGCGCCGTCACCGTCGGCCTGGAGGGCAAGCAGCTCTCCGAGCTGGGCGCCATGCACGACTCCGCCGCCCGCGTCACCGTCTTCTCCGACGACGGCAAGTGCGTCGACGACGCCGTGATCATGCGCCGCGCCCTGGAGTACGTGAAGGCCTTCGGCGGCGTCGTCGCCCAGCACGCCCAGGAGCCCCGCCTGACCGAGGGCGCCCAGATGAACGAGGGCGTCGTCTCCGCCGAGCTCGGCCTCGGCGGCTGGCCGGCCGTCGCGGAGGAGTCGATCATCGCCCGTGACGTCCTCCTCGCCGAGCACGTCGGCTCCCGCGTCCACATCTGCCACCTCTCCACCGCCGGCTCCGTCGAGATCGTCCGCTGGGCCAAGTCCCGCGGCATCGACGTCACCGCCGAGGTCACCCCGCACCACCTGCTCCTCACCGACGAGCTGGTCCGCTCGTACAACGCGGTCTACAAGGTGAACCCGCCCCTGCGCACCGAGCGCGACGTCATGGCCCTGCGCGAGGCGCTCGCCGACGGCACGATCGACATCGTCGCCACCGACCACGCCCCGCACCCGCACGAGGACAAGGACTGCGAGTGGGCCGCGGCGGCCATGGGCATGGTCGGCCTGGAGACCGCGCTGTCCGTCGTCCAGCAGACGATGGTGGAGACGGGACTGCTCGACTGGGCGGGCGTCGCCGAGCGCATGTCCTTCGCCCCGGCGCGCATCGGCGGCCTGGGGAACCACGGCCGGCCCGTCTCGGCAGGTGAACCCGCGAACCTGACCTTGGTCGAGACCTCGTACCGTGGTGTCGTGGACCCCGCGCACTTCGCCTCCCGCAGCCGCAACACGCCCTACGAGGGCCGCGAGCTGCCGGGTCGCGTCACTCACACCTTCCTGCGGGGCCGGGCAACGGTCGTGGACGGGAATCTGGCGTGACACCTGCAGTAATCCAACTGGCCGTCGAGGCCGCCGAACGACAGTCGGCGGAGGTGACGAACTTCGGTGCCCGCATCGCCTGGGTGATCGGACTGATCGTCTTCATCGCCTTCGTCTACTGGCTGATGCGGCAGGGCTGGAAATGGCGCGGCGCCCTGCAGGACGACCTGCCGGAGCTGCCCGCCACCCCCGACGGACTGCCCGAACACCGGCTGGCGCTCACCGGCCGGTACCACGGGTCCACCACCGCCGGACAGTGGCTCGACCGGATCGTGGCCCACGGTCTGGGGGTGCGCAGCCGGGTCGAGCTCACGCTCACGGACGCGGGCCTCGACGTGGTCCGACCGGGTGCCACCGACTTCTTCGTACCGGCCGCGCAGCTGCGCGGCGCCCGCCTCGACAAGGGAATCGCGGGCAAGGTACTCACCGAGGGCGGTCTGCTCGTCGTCACCTGGGCGCACGGCGACAAGCTGATCGACTCCGGATTCCGCTCCGACCGGGCGGCCGAACACGCCGCCTGGGTCGAAGCGATCAACCACATGAACCCATCCATCACGACGGAAGGCGCCGAACGATGACGACCTCCACCAGGGGAGCAGCCAAAGCTCCCGCCGTACTCGTCCTGGAGGACGGTCGGATCTTCCGCGGCCGCGCCTACGGCGCTGTGGGGGAGACCTTCGGCGAGGCCGTGTTCTCCACCGGCATGACCGGCTACCAGGAGACCCTCACCGACCCGTCGTACCACCGACAGGTCGTCGTGATGACCGCCCCGCACGTGGGCAACACCGGCGTCAACGACGAGGACCCCGAGTCCTCGCGCATCTGGGTCGCCGGCTACGTCGTGCGCGACCCCGCCCGCGTCCCCTCGAACTGGCGCTCGCGGCGGTCGCTGGACGAGGAGCTCGTCAAGCAGGGCGTCGTCGGCATCTCCGGCGTCGACACCCGGGCCCTGACCCGCCACCTGCGCGAGCGCGGCGCCATGCGCGTCGGCATCTTCTCCGGCGAGCACGTGGCCGACGACGCCGCCCTGCTGGCCCGCGTCCAGGAGGCCCCGCAGATGAAGGGCGCCGACCTGTCCGCCGAGGTCGCCACCAAGGAGGCCTACGTGGTCCCCGCGATCGGCGAGAAGAAGTTCACCGTCGCCGCCGTGGACCTCGGCATCAAGGGCATGACCCCGCACCGCATGGCCGAGCGCGGCATCGAGGTGCACGTCCTGCCCGCCACGGCGACCGTCGAGGACGTCTACGCGGTCCGGCCCGACGGCGTGTTCTTCTCCAACGGCCCGGGCGACCCGGCCACCGCCGACCACGCGGTCTCCGTCATGCAGGGCGTCCTCGCCCGCAAGACCCCGCTCTTCGGCATCTGCTTCGGCAACCAGATCCTGGGCCGCGCGCTCGGCTTCGGCACCTACAAGCTGAAGTACGGCCACCGCGGCATCAACCAGCCCGTCCAGGACCGGACCACCGGCAAGGTCGAGATCACCGCGCACAACCACGGCTTCGCCGTCGACGCGCCCCTAGACACGGTCTCCGAGACCCCCTTCGGCCGCGCCGAGGTCTCCCACGTCTGCCTGAACGACAACGTGGTGGAAGGCCTCCAGCTGCTCGACCAGCCGGCCTTCTCCGTCCAGTACCACCCCGAGGCTGCCGCCGGCCCGCACGACGCCGCGTACCTCTTCGACCGCTTCACGTCTTTGATGGAAACCGCCCTGATGGAGGCCGAGCGTGCCTAAGCGCACCGATATCCAGTCCGTCCTGGTCATCGGCTCCGGCCCGATCGTCATCGGCCAGGCCGCGGAGTTCGACTACTCCGGCACCCAGGCCTGCCGTGTCCTGAAGGCCGAGGGCCTGCGGGTCATCCTGGTCAACTCGAACCCGGCGACGATCATGACCGACCCGGAGATCGCCGACGCCACGTACGTCGAGCCGATCACCCCCGAGTTCGTCGAGAAGATCATCGCCAAGGAGCGCCCCGACGCGCTCCTGCCGACCCTCGGCGGCCAGACCGCGCTGAACACCGCCATCTCCATGCACGAGCAGGGTGTGCTGGAGAAGTACGGCGTCGAGCTGATCGGCGCCAACGTCGAGGCCATCAACAAGGGCGAGGACCGCGACCTCTTCAAGGGCGTCGTCGAGGCCGTCAAGGCCAAGATCGGTTACGGCGAGTCCGCCCGCTCGGTGATCTGCCACTCGATGGAGGACGTCCTCGCGGGCGTCGACACCCTCGGCGGCTACCCCGTCGTCGTGCGCCCCTCCTTCACCATGGGCGGCGCCGGCTCCGGCTTCGCCCACGACGAGGACGAGCTGCGCCGCATCGCCGGCCAGGGCCTCACGCTCTCCCCGACCACCGAGGTGCTCCTGGAGGAGTCCATCCTCGGCTGGAAGGAGTACGAGCTGGAGCTGATGCGCGACACCAAGGACAACGTGGTCGTCGTCTGCTCCATCGAGAACTTCGACCCGATGGGCGTCCACACCGGCGACTCCATCACCGTCGCCCCGGCGATGACGCTGACCGACCGCGAGTACCAGCGGCTGCGCGACGTCGGCATCGCGATCATCCGCGAGGTCGGCGTCGACACCGGCGGCTGCAACATCCAGTTCGCGATCGACCCGGTCGACGGCCGCGTCATCGTCATCGAGATGAACCCCCGCGTCTCGCGCTCCTCGGCGCTCGCCTCGAAGGCCACCGGCTTCCCGATCGCCAAGATCGCCGCGAAGCTGGCCATCGGCTACACGCTGGACGAGGTCCCGAACGACATCACCGAGAAGACGCCGGCCTCCTTCGAGCCGACCCTCGACTACGTCGTCGTCAAGGCCCCGCGCTTCGCCTTCGAGAAGTTCCCGGCCGCCGACGCCACCCTCACCACCACCATGAAGTCGGTGGGCGAGGCCATGGCCATCGGCCGCAACTTCACCGAGGCCCTCCAGAAGGCCCTGCGCTCCCTGGAGAAGAAGGGCTCCCAGTTCACCTTCGTCGGCGAGCCCGGCGACAAGGAGGAGCTGCTGGCCACCGCGGTCCGCCCCACCGACGGGCGCATCAACACCGTGATGCAGGCCATCCGCGCCGGCGCCACCCAGGAGGAGGTCTTCGAGTCCACGAAGATCGACCCCTGGTTCGTCGACCAGCTCTTCCTGATCAAGGAGATCGCCGACGAGCTGGCCGCCGCCGAGAAGCTCCACCCCGAGCTGCTCGCCGAGGCCAAGCGCCACGGCTTCTCCGACGCCCAGATCGCCGAGATCCGCGGCCTGCGCGAGGACGTCGTCCGCGAGGTCCGCCACGCGCTCGGCGTCCGCCCGGTCTACAAGACGGTCGACACCTGCGCCGCCGAGTTCGCCGCGAAGACCCCGTACTTCTACTCGTCCTACGACGAGGAGTCCGAGGTCGCCCCCCGCACCAAGCCCGCGGTGATCATCCTGGGCTCCGGCCCGAACCGCATCGGCCAGGGCATCGAGTTCGACTACTCCTGCGTCCACGCCTCCTTCGCCCTCAGCGACGCCGGCTACGAGACCGTGATGGTCAACTGCAACCCCGAGACCGTCTCGACGGACTACGACACCTCCGACCGCCTGTACTTCGAGCCGCTGACGCTCGAAGACGTGCTGGAGATCGTCCACGCCGAGTCCCTCGCCGGCCCCATCGCCGGCGTCGTCGTCCAGCTCGGCGGCCAGACCCCCCTCGGTCTCGCCCAGGCCCTCAAGGACAACGGCGTCCCGGTCGTCGGCACCTCGCCCGAGGCCATCCACGCCGCCGAGGACCGCGGCGCCTTCGGCCGGGTCCTCGCCGAAGCCGGCCTGCCCGCCCCCAAGCACGGCACCGCCACCACCTTCGCCGGCGCCAAGGCCATCGCCGACGAGATCGGCTACCCGGTCCTGGTGCGCCCGTCCTACGTGCTCGGCGGCCGCGGCATGGAGATCGTCTACGACGAGACCCGCCTGGAGTCGTACATCGCGGAGTCGACGGAGATCTCCCCGACCCGCCCCGTGCTGGTCGACCGCTTCCTCGACGACGCGATCGAGATCGACGTGGACGCCCTCTACGACGGCACCGAGCTCTACCTCGGCGGCGTCATGGAGCACATCGAGGAAGCCGGCATCCACTCCGGCGACTCGGCCTGCGCCCTGCCCCCGATCACCCTCGGCGGCTTCGACATCAAGCGGCTGCGCGCCTCCACCGAGGCCATCGCCGACGGCGTCGGCGTCCGCGGCCTGATCAACATCCAGTTCGCGATGGCGGGTGACATCCTCTACGTCCTGGAGGCCAACCCGCGCGCCTCCCGCACCGTCCCCTTCACCTCGAAGGCGACCGCGGTCCCGCTCGCGAAGGCCGCCGCCCGCATCTCGCTCGGCGCCACCATCGCCGAACTGCGCGAGGAGGGCCTCCTCCCGAAGACCGGCGACGGCGGCACCCTGCCGCTCGACGCGCCGATCTCCGTCAAGGAGGCCGTCATGCCGTGGTCGCGCTTCCGCGACATCCACGGCCGCGGCGTCGACACCGTCCTCGGCCCGGAGATGCGCTCCACCGGCGAGGTCATGGGCATCGACTCCGTCTTCGGCACGGCGTACGCCAAGTCGCAGGCCGGCGCCTACGGCCCGCTGCCCACCAAGGGACGCGCCTTCATCTCCGTCGCCAACCGCGACAAGCGCTCGATGATCTTCCCGGCGCGCGAGCTCGTCGCCCACGGCTTCGAGCTGCTCGCCACCTCCGGCACCGCCGAGGTGCTGCGCCGCAACGGCCTCAACGCCACCGTGGTGCGCAAGCTCAGCGAGGGCGAGGGCCCCGACGGCGAGAAGACCATCGTCCAGCTCATCCACGACGGCCAGGTCGACCTGATCGTCAACACCCCGTACGGCACCGGTGGCCGCCTCGACGGCTACGAGATCCGTACGGCGGCCGTGGCCCGCAGCGTCCCGTGCCTGACCACGGTCCAGGCGCTCGCCGCCGCCGTCCAGGGCATCGACGCGCTCAACCGCGGCGACGTCGGCGTGCGCTCCCTCCAGGAGCACGCGGAGCACCTGACGGCCGCCCGCGACTGACCGCCCGTCCACGGGAAGGGGGACACCGGCGCGCGAACCGCGCGCCGGCTGTCCCCCTCTTCGTGAGCCGGCCCGTCCCGGACCGCCCCCCGGACCCCACCAGCGCAGAGGGATCACGACGATGTACAAGCTCTTCTTCAACCTGGTCTTCAAGCGGATGGACCCCGAGCGGGCCCACTACACGGCCTTCCGGTGGATCCGCCTCGCCGCCCGCACGCCCGTCCTGCGCACCTTCGCGGCCGCGACCCTCGCCCCCCGCCACGAGGAGCTGCGCACCGAGGCGCTGGGCCTGCGCATGCACGGCCCCTTCGGCCTCGCGGCCGGCTTCGACAAGAACGCCGTCGCCATCGACGGCATGTCGATGCTCGGCTTCGACCACGTCGAGATCGGCACGGTCACCGGCCAGGCGCAGCCCGGCAACCCCAAGAAGCGCCTCTTCCGCCTCGTGCCGGACCGCGCGCTGATCAACCGCATGGGCTTCAACAACGAGGGCTCGGCCGCCGTCGCCGCCCGCCTGGCCGCCCGCAACCCGGTCTTCAAGACCGTCGTCGGCGTCAACATCGGCAAGACGAAGGTGGTCCCGGAGGAGGAGGCCGCCGCCGACTACGTGCTCTCCACCGAGCGCCTCGCCCGCCACGCCGACTACCTCGTGGTCAACGTCTCCTCCCCGAACACCCCCGGCCTGCGCAACCTCCAGGCCACCGAGTCGCTGCGCCCGCTGCTGACCGCCGTCCGCGAGGCCGCCGACCGGGTGGTGACCGACCGGCGCGTCCCGCTGCTCGTCAAGATCGCCCCGGACCTCGCCGACGAGGACGTGGACGCGGTCGCCGACCTCGCCCTGGAGCTGGGCCTGGACGGCATCATCGCCACCAACACGACCATCGCCCGCGAGGGCCTCGGGCTGAAGTCCTCCCCGTCGCTGATCAAGGAGACCGGCGGACTGTCCGGCGCCCCGGTCAAGGAACGCTCCCTGGAGGTCCTGCGCCGCCTGTACGCGCGCGTGGGCGACCGGATGGTCCTGGTGGGCGTCGGCGGCATCGAGAACGCCGAGGACGCCTGGCAGCGCATCCTGGCGGGCGCCACCCTGATCCAGGGCTACAGCGCCTTCATCTACGAGGGCCCCTTCTACGCCCGCGCCATCCACAAGGGCCTGGCCGCGCGCCTGGCCAACAGCCCGTACGCGACCCTGGCCGAGGCCGTGGGCGCCGAGACCCGAAAGGCCACGCCGTGACCGCGAAGACCCCTGTGACCCCCTTCGGTGCCCGTCTGCGCGCCGCGATGGACGCGCGGGGCCCCCTGTGCGTCGGGATCGATCCGCACGCCTCCCTGCTGGCCTCCTGGGGCCTGGAGGACGACATCACGGGCCTGGAGCGCTTCTCCCGCACGGTGGTGGAGGCCCTCGCCGACCAGGTGGCCGTCTTCAAGCCGCAGGCGGCCTTCTTCGAGCGCTTCGGCTCGCGCGGCGTGGCCGTGCTGGAGCGGACCGTCGCGGACGCGCGGGCGGCGGGCACGCTCGTGCTGATGGACGCCAAGCGCGGTGACATCGGCTCCACCATGGCCGCGTACGCCTCCGCCTTCCTGGACCCGTCCTCCCCGCTGTTCTCGGACGCGCTGACGGTCTCCCCGTACCTGGGCTACGGCTCCCTGAAGCCGGCCGTCGACCTGGCGCGGGAATCGGGCGCGGGCCTGTTCGTCCTGGCCCTCACCTCCAACCCGGAGGGCTCGGAGGTCCAGCGGGCCCTGCGCGAGGACGGCCGCACCATCGGCGCGACGATGCTGGCGCACCTGGCCGCCGAGAACGCCGGCGCGGAGCCCATGGGTTCCTTCGGCGCGGTGGTCGGCGCCACGCTGGGGGACCTGTCCTCCTTCGACCTGGACATCAACGGCCCGTTGCTGGCCCCCGGCATCGGCGCCCAGGGCGCGACCGCCGCCGACCTTCCGGCGGTCTTCGGCGCGGCCGTCGCCAACGTCGTCCCGAACGTCTCCCGGGGCGTCCTCGCGCAGGGCCCCGACGCGACCGCCCTGCGCGACAGCGCCAAGCGGTTCGCCGAGGAGATCCGGGAGGCGGTCTCCGCCTAGGACACCGCGTACGCACCGCGTACGTCACCGCGTCGGGCGGGGTCGCCGGCCGGGTCCGCCCTCGGGGGCGGCTCGGGGACGGGTACAGGAACGCTCCTGTCCGTCCGATCGGCGGCCCCGCCGGCACGACGGGGTGCGGATCGGAGGGGGTGCGGAGCTCCGACGGGCGCGATTTCGGGCCGTTCGCGGGTGCCGTCGGAAGCCCGCGCGGCACGGCTTGACGAAATTCGAACGTAATTACCCGGACAAAACCGGGGTGTTTTGTCTGTGATGTACGGTTCAGTCGAGGCTGACCAGGACTTTTCGTCCGTTCTCGCTGACTGGAGCGGCCTTGGCCGCTAGTCTCCGAGCAGAGTGAACGAGCAGCGAACGAGTTCCACCGCTGTTCGGGAGCTCGCCTGGCGTGGTGCCCTGAGTGCTGCGCCGGTCCGTATCCGACAGTTCGACATCCGAGGTGACGTAGGCGTGGCTCTTCCGCCCCTTACCCCTGAACAGCGCGCAGCAGCGCTCGAAAAGGCCGCCGCGGCTCGCCGGGAGCGGGCCGAGGTGAAGAATCGACTCAAGCACTCCGGTGCCTCCCTCCACGACGTCATCAAGCTGGGTCAGGAGAACGACGTCATCGGAAAGATGAAGGTCTCCGCCCTGCTCGAGTCCCTGCCCGGCGTCGGCAAGGTCCGTGCCAAGCAGATCATGGAGCGCCTCGGCATCTCCGAGTCCCGGCGTGTCCGAGGTCTCGGCTCCAACCAGATCGCCTCTCTGGAGCGTGAGTTCGGCGGCAAGGCCGCCTGAGGCGCCCCCCGAAGTTCTCCCGGCGTTCTCAGGCAGTCCCGAGAACCTGGATAATCGCTCTATGGCAGCAGAGGTTCGTCCGCGGCTGACCGTGCTCTCCGGCCCTTCGGGGGTCGGCAAGAGCACGGTCGTCGCGCATATGCGCAAGGTCCACCCCGAGGTATGGCTCTCGGTGTCGGCCACCACCCGCAAGCCGCGGCCCGGTGAGCGACACGGCATCCACTACTTCTTCGTCAACGACGACGAGTTCGACAAGCTGATCGCCAACGGCGAGCTGCTGGAGTGGGCCGAGTTCGCGGGCAACCGCTACGGCACACCCCGCGGCGCGGTATCGGAACGCCTGGAGAACGGCGAACCGGTGCTGCTGGAGATCGACCTCCAGGGCGCCCGACTCGTCCGCGAGTCCTCGCCCGACGCACAGCTGGTCTTCCTGGCCCCGCCGAGCTGGGACGAGCTCGTCCGCCGCCTCACCGGCCGCGGCACGGAATCGGCCGAGGTCATCGAGCGCCGGCTGGAAGCCGCCAAGATCGAACTCGCTGCCGAGCCCGAGTTCGACACCACCCTGGTCAACACCTCCGTCGAGGACGTGGCGCGTGAGCTGCTAGCCTTGATGGACGTTGTCTGATCGTTGGTCGATGTTCCTGATCGGTCGACAACCGATCGGACCGATCTTTCACCCATCTTCGGAAGGTAGAGCGTGTCCTCTTCCATCACCGCGCCCGAGGGCATCATCAACCCGCCGATCGACGAGCTGCTCGAGGCCACGGACTCGAAGTACAGCCTCGTGATCTACGCGGCCAAGCGCGCGCGTCAGATCAACGCGTACTACTCGCAGCTCGGTGAGGGCCTGCTCGAGTACGTCGGCCCGCTGGTGGACACCCACGTCCACGAGAAGCCGCTTTCGATCGCGCTGCGCGAGATCAACGCGGGTCTGCTGACCTCCGAGGCCATCGAGGCCCCGGCCCAGTAGCACGCGGGAATTCCTTTCACCACAGGCCCGGCAGAACATCTGCCGGGCCTGTGGTGTGTCATAGGTGATGTCGTATGCGGATCCCGAACGGGAGGGATCCGCGGATGGGAGTGCGTGGTGGCGAAGCCGAAGGTCGTGCTGGGGGTCAGCGGCGGGATCGCCGCCTACAAGGCCTGCGAGCTGCTGCGCCGGCTGACCGAGTCCGGACACGACGTACGGGTCGTGCCGACCGCCGCGTCCCTGAACTTCGTCGGCGAGGCGACCTGGGCCGCCCTCTCCGGCAATCCCGCCTCCACCGGGGTCTGGGAGAGCGTCCACGAGGTGCCCCACGTGCGCATCGGGCAGTCGGCCGACCTCGTGGTCGTGGCCCCCGCCACCGCCGACATGCTGGCCAAGGCCGCTCACGGCCTGGCCGACGACCTCCTCACGAACACCCTGCTCACCGCCCGCTGCCCGGTGGTCTTCGCGCCCGCCATGCACACCGAGATGTGGGAGCACCCCGCCACCCGGGCCAACGTGGCCACGCTGCGCGGACGCGGGGCCGTCGTCATCGAGCCGGCCGTGGGCCGCCTCACCGGCAAGGACACCGGCAAGGGACGACTGCCCGACCCCGAGGAGATCTACGAGGTCTGCCGCCGGGTCCTGGCCCGCGGCGCGGCCGCCCCCGACCTCGCCGGCCGCCACGTGGTCGTCAGCGCCGGGGGCACGCGCGAGCCCCTCGACCCGGTCCGCTTCCTCGGCAACCGCTCCTCCGGCAAGCAGGGCTACGCCCTCGCCCGCACCGCCGCCGCCCGCGGCGCCCGCGTCACCCTGGTCGCGGCCAACACCGCCCTGCCGGACCCGGCGGGCGTGGACGTCGTCCGCGTCGGCACGGCCCTCCAGCTGCGCGAGGCGGTCCTGAAGGCCGCCGCCGACGCCGACGCCGTGGTCATGGCGGCGGCCGTCGCGGACTTCCGGCCCGCCCACTACGCCGACGGCAAGATCAAGAAGAAGGACGGGCAGGAGCCCGAGCCGGTGGCCCTCGTGCGCAATCCCGACGTCCTCGCGGAGATCTCCGCCGAGCGCCCCCGTGCGGGCCAGGTCGTCGTCGGATTCGCCGCCGAGACCGACGACGTCCTCGCCAACGGCCGCGCGAAGCTCCGCCGCAAGGGGTGCGACCTTCTCGTGGTCAACGAGGTCGGCGTCAGCAAGACCTTCGGTTCCGAGGAGAACGAAGCCGTCGTCCTGGCATCCGACGGTAGCGAGACCCCCGTGCCTCACGGCCCGAAGGAAGCCCTCGCCGATGTGATCTGGGACCGGGTGGCCCCGCTCCTCTCCCGCCCCGAGGGCCCGGCAAGTCGCTGAGCGTCGCTCTTCTCGACACGAAGTCCATGGGCCAGAATGGAGTGTCGCAGGTCACATCGTTCCCACTAAGCGAGATCGGTGGTCCGCGCCACGGTGGCGACCGATAAACTGCCACCCGGAACGTGATCGGGCGCAGCCCCCGGTGTGGTTCCGCCAAATGATCAGCCAGCAGCCGCTGCAACCCCAGGGAGCGTTGTGTCCCGTCGCCTGTTCACCTCCGAGTCCGTGACCGAGGGTCACCCCGACAAGATCGCTGACCAGATCAGCGACACGATCCTCGACGCCCTCCTCACCGAGGACCCGACCTCGCGTGTGGCCGTGGAGACTCTCATCACCACCGGCCTCGTGCACATCGCCGGCGAGGTGACGACCAAGGCGTACGCGCCGATCGCCCAGCTCGTCCGCGACAAGATCCTCGAAATCGGCTACGACTCCTCGAAGAAGGGCTTCGACGGCGCCTCCTGCGGCGTGTCGGTGTCCATCGGCGCGCAGTCCCCCGACATCGCGCAGGGCGTCGACACGGCGTACGAGAAGCGCGTCGAGGGCGACGAGGACGAGCTCGACAAGCAGGGCGCCGGCGACCAGGGCCTGATGTTCGGCTACGCCTGCGACGAGACGCCCGAGCTGATGCCGCTCCCGATCCACATCGCGCACCGGCTCTCCCGCCGGCTGTCCGAGGTCCGCAAGAACGGCACCATCCCGTACCTGCGCCCCGACGGCAAGACCCAGGTCACCATCGAGTACGACGGCGACAAGGCCGTCCGCCTCGACACCGTCGTCGTGTCCTCGCAGCACGCGGCCGACATCGACCTCGACTCGCTGCTCGCGCCCGACATCCGCGAGTTCGTCGTCGAGCACGTGCTCGCGCAGCTCGTCGAGGACGGCATCAAGCTCGACACCGAGGGCTACCGCCTCCTGGTCAACCCGACCGGTCGCTTCGAGATCGGCGGCCCGATGGGCGACGCCGGCCTGACCGGCCGCAAGATCATCATCGACACCTACGGCGGCATGGCCCGTCACGGTGGCGGCGCCTTCTCCGGCAAGGACCCGTCGAAGGTCGACCGTTCCGCCGCCTACGCCATGC
Organism: Streptomyces sp. NPDC103540; assembly: GCF_055584445.1. Classification (NCBI taxonomy): domain Bacteria; kingdom Bacillati; phylum Actinomycetota; class Actinomycetes; order Kitasatosporales; family Streptomycetaceae; genus Streptomyces; species Streptomyces sp. NPDC103540. The sequence goes on along the minus strand of NZ_JBVJMA010000007.1, from coordinate 105,406 downwards.
GCTGGGTCGCCAAGAACGTCGTCGCCGCCGGCCTGGCCGCGCGCTGCGAGGTCCAGGTCGCGTACGCGATCGGCAAGGCCGAGCCCGTCGGTCTCTTCGTCGAGACCTTCGGCACGGCCAAGGTCGACGTCCAGAAGATCGAGGACGCGATCGGCGAGGTCTTCGACCTGCGCCCGGCCGCGATCATCCGCGACCTGGACCTGCTCCGGCCGATCTACGCCCAGACCGCCGCCTACGGCCACTTCGGCCGTGAGCTGCCGGACTTCACCTGGGAGCGCACCGACCGCGTCGACGCCCTGCGCGCCGCCGCCGGTCTGTAGGACCAGCGCGACACCGCCTGACGGACGGCCCCGGACCTCGACGGTCCGGGGCCGTTCGCTGTCGGTGGCATTTGGTAAGAATGCTGGTGTGAGCAGCGCGAACGATTCCCCGCCGGAACAGCTCGCACTGATCCGGGAGATGGTCGCCGAGGCGAAGGCCAAGGCGCCCAAGGCCAAACCGCGCACCTGGCGCGGCGCCGCCCTCGCCGAGGAACTGCCGGTCGCGCGGGTCCTCGTCAACAAGGGGATGCTGCACCTCGACCGACTGTTCGACTACGCCGTCCCCGCCGAGCTGTCCGAGACCGCACGACCCGGCGTCCGCGTCCGGGTCCGCTTCGGCGCGGGCTCCCACCGGGTGCACGGGGGCCGCCGCGAGGGCGGCGGGCTCATCGACGGGTTCATCGTCGAACGGCGGGCCGAGTCCGACTACGACGGAGCGCTGGCCGCGCTCGCCCAGGTCGTCTCGCCCGAGGTGGTCCTCGGCCCCCGGATGCTGGCCCTCGCGCAGGCCGTCGCCGACCGGTACGCGGGCAGCCTCGCCGACGTCCTCCAGCTCGCCCTGCCCCCGCGCAACGCCCGCGCCGAGGCCAGGCCCTCGCCCGAGCCGCTGCCGCCGCCCGCAGCCCCCGAACCCGGCGGCTGGACCCGCTACGGGGCCGGGTCCGCCTTCCTGCGCTCCCTCGCCGCGGGCGGCGCCCCCCGCGCGGTGTGGACCGCCCTGCCCGGCCCCGGCTGGGCCGACGAACTGGCCCGGACCATGGCCGCCACCCTCGCCTCCGGGCGCGGCGCCCTGGCCGTGGTGCCCGACGGGCGCGCCGCCTCCCGCGTCGACGCGGCCCTCACCGCCCTGCTGGGCGCCGGCCGGCACGCCCTGCTGACCGCCGAGTCCGGGCCCGAGAAGCGCTACGGGCAGTGGCTCGCGGTCAGCCGCGGCTCCGTGCGGGCCGTCGTCGGCACCCGGGCCGCGATGTTCGCCCCCGTGCGCGACCTCGGACTGGTCGCGATCTGGGACGACGGGGACTCCAGTCACGCCGACGACCACGCGCCGTTCCCGCACGTGCGCGAGGTCCTGGAGCTGCGCGCGGTCAGCGAGGGCTGCGGCTTCCTGGTCGGTGCCACCGGCTGCACCGTGGAGGCCGCCCAGCTCGTCGAATCGGGCTGGGCCCGCCCGCTGGTCGCCGACCGGGAGACCGTACGGGCCCACGCGCCGCGCATCAGGACCGTCGGCGACGAGCTGCTGGCCCGCGACGGCGCCGCCCGCGCCGCCCGCCTGCCCACCCTGGCCTGGGAGACCGTCCGGGAGGGCCTGACGAGCGGGCCCGTGCTGGTCCAGGTGCCCCGGCGGGGGTACGTGCCCCGGTTGGCCTGCGAACGCTGCCGCACCCCCGCCCGCTGCACCGTGTGCGCGGGCCCGCTGGAGGCGCCCGACGAGCGGGACCTGCACTGCGGGTGGTGCGGGCGGGCCGAGAGCGCCTGGCACTGCGGGGAGTGCGGCTCCTTCCGGCTGCGGGCCCAGGTGGTGGGCGCGCGCCGCACCGCCGAGGAACTGGGCCGGGCCTTCCCGGCCGTCGCCGTACGGACCTCCGGGCGCGACCACGTCCTCGACGAGGTGCCGGACCGGCCCGCGCTGGTGGTGTCCACCCCCGGCGCCGAACCCGTCGCGGCGGGCGCCGGGTACGCCGCCGCGCTGCTGCTGGACGGGTGGGCCATGCTGTCCCGGCCCGACCTGCGGGCGGGGGAGGAGGCCCTGCGCCGCTGGATCGGGGCGGCCTCGCTGGTGCGGCCCGAGGGCCGGGTGGTGGTGGTCGCCGAGCCGACGCTGCGGCCCGTGCAGGCCCTGGTGCGCTGGGACCCGGTGGGGCACGCCGTGCGCGAACTGGCCGAGCGGGCCCAGCTGGGCTTCCCGCCGGTGTCGCGGATGGCCGCCGTCGCGGGGCGGGGCGAGGCCCTGGAGGCCTTCCTCGCCGCCACCGCGCTGCCGGCCGACGCGGAGGTGCTGGGTCCCGTACCGCTGCCCGCGCGGCGCGGGGAGCCCTCACCGGGGGAACGGGTGCTGGTACGGGTGCCGCCCGGCAGCGGGGCGGCGCTGGCCGCGGCCCTGAAGTCCGCGCAGGCCGCCCGCCTGGCCCGGGGGGTTCCGGCGGGGGAGGCGGTCCGGATCCGGATCGACCCGCCCGACATCGGCTGACGACGACCCCGCCCCCGGCGGAGCGGCCCCGAGGGGCGCTGCGCCGGGGGCGGGGACGGCTGGCCGTGCCCCACCGTCGGGGGTCGGCGACCCGGCGGTGGCGGGCGTGCGGCGGGTCAGCCGTTGCGGGGGCCGGGGAAGGCGGGCGGCCGGGCCGAGACCACCGCGGAGGCCCCGGCCTGGGACTCCTCGCGGACCGGCTGCGGCGGCACCGAGCGGGCCGCGGGGATCGTGGGGAGCGGGCCCATGGTGCGGGTCGTGGTGCCCTCGGCGGGTGCCTCCGCGGCCTCGGCGGCCTGCGCGCGGCGGGCCCCGTAGCGCCGGTGGACGGCCTGCTTGGTGACGCCGAGGGCGGAACCGACGGCGTCCCAGGAGAAGCCGAGCGAGCGGTCGAAGTCCACCGCGGCGGTGACGAGGGTCTCGACGCTGTCGCGCAGCTCCTGGGCGAGGCGGACGGTGGGGGCGGGGGCCCTGCCGTAGACGACGAAGCCCGTGGAGGGCCCGGAGCGGCGGGGGCGGTACACGTTGCCGAGCTGGGCGGTGAGCGTCCGCAGCGCGTCCACCTGACGGCGAACCCGCTCGATGTCCCGCACCAGGAGGTGCAGACTGGCCCGTGCCTGTGCGTCGTGGGTGGCGTGGTCGGCCATGAAGAAGCCTCTCGAACCGGTGCTGAAGAGCGGATGGGCCGCAGACACCGTTCTCGTGCGCGGCCCGTTTCGGTCAATCTCTCTTGACCAACGCGCCAGCGGGCGCCCAGGTCACGCATCGGGGGCGTGTCGGCATATGCGAGAGGCGCGCGGGTGTGCGTACGCCCCCCGACACCGCAGGTGGGCGGTGCCGGCGGCGCCCCATAGACTGGTGCGTCGCCGACAGCCGAGATAGCGAGGTAGGAACCGGTGAAGCTGGTCTTCGCAGGCACCCCCGAGGTCGCCGTGCCCGCCCTGGACGCCCTGATCGCTTCCGGGCGACACGAGATCGCCGCCGTGGTGACCCGGCCGGACGCGCCGGCCGGACGCGGACGACGCCTCGTCGCCAGCCCCGTCGCCCAGCGGGCCGAGGAAGCCGGCATCGAGGTCCTCAAGCCCGTCCGCCCGCGCGACGAGGCCTTCCAGGCCCGACTGCGCGAGATCGACCCGGACTGCTGCCCCGTCGTCGCCTACGGGGCGCTCATCCCCAAGAGCGCCCTGGACATCCCCCGCCACGGATGGGTCAACCTGCACTTCTCGCTGCTGCCCGCCTGGCGCGGCGCGGCGCCCGTCCAGCACTCGATCATGGCGGGCGACGAGGTCACCGGCGCCTCCACCTTCCGCATCGAGGAGGGGCTCGACACCGGTCCGGTCTACGGGATCCTGACGGAGGAGGTCCGCCCGACCGACACCAGCGGGGACCTGCTGACGCGCCTGGCGTTCGCCGGGGCCGGCCTGCTGTCCGCGACCATGGACGGGATCGAGGACGGCACCCTGCGCGCCGTCGAGCAGGCCGCGGACGGGATCTCCCTCGCGCCGAAGATCACCGTCGAGGACGCCCGCGTGGACTGGAACGCGCCCGCGCTGCGCGCCGACCGCGTGGTGCGCGGCTGCACCCCGGCGCCCGGCGCGTGGACCGTCTTCCGCGGCGAGCGCCTCAAGCTGATCTCCGTCGCCCCCGTCCCCGACCGGACGGACCTGGCGCCGGGCGTCCTCGCCCCCGCCAAGAACAACGTGTACGTCGGCACCGGCTCCCACGCCGTCGAGCTGCTGTGGGTGCAGCCGCAGGGCAAGAAGCCGATGAAGGGCGCCGACTGGGCCCGCGGGGTGCGCATCGCTCCCGGCGAGCGCCTGGGCGGGGCCGACGTAGGCTGATACCGGCCGCGGTGACGGACGGGAGCGTCGCGCGCGACGTCCCGGGCCGTCGTACCCGGGCCACCCCGCACCTTCTCGCACCTCGTACCTCCGGAGCACCTTTCACGTGAGCGAACAGCCCCGTCAGCCGGGTCGTCAGCCCGGCCGTCGTCCCGCCGGCGGCGGCAAGCCGGCCGGCAACCGGTCCGACCGTCCGGCCAAGCCCTACCGCCGGCCGCAGAAGGACCCCGTCCGGATGCTGGCCTTCGAGGCGCTGAGGGCGGTGGACGAGCGGGACGCGTACGCCAACCTCGTCCTGCCCCCGCTGCTGAAGAAGGCCCGCCAGAACGAGGGCTTCGAGGCGCGCGACGCCGCCCTGGCCACCGAGCTGGTCTACGGCACCCTGCGCCGCCAGGGCACCTACGACGCCGTGATCAAGGCCTGCATCGACCGGCCGCTGCGCGAGGTGGACCCGCCGGTCCTCGACGTGCTCTCGCTGGGCGCCCACCAGCTCCTGGGCACCCGCATCCCCACGCACGCCGCCGTCTCCGCCAGCGTCGAGCTGGCCCGCGTGGTCCTCGGCGACGGTCGCGCCAAGTTCGTCAACGCCGTCCTGCGCAAGATCGCCGCGCACGACCTCGACGCCTGGCTGGAGCGGGTCGCCCCGCCCTACGAGGACGACGCCGAGGAGCACCTCGCCGTCCACCACTCGCACCCGCGCTGGGTCGTCAGCGCCCTGTGGGACTCCCTGGGCGGCGGCCGGGCCGGCATCGAGGACCTCCTGGAGGCCGACAACGAGCGCCCCGAGGTCACCCTCGTGGCCCGGCCGGGCCGGGCCACCACCGAGGAGCTGTTCGAGGCCCTCGGCGAGGACTCGGCGCTCCCCGGACGCTGGTCCCCCTACGCCGTGCGCATGGCGGAGGGCGGTGAGCCGGGCGCGCTGGAAGCGGTGCGCGAGGGGCGCGCCGGCGTCCAGGACGAGGGCAGCCAGCTCGTGGCGATGGCCCTCGCGGCGGCCCCCGTCGAGGGCCGCGACGCGCGCTGGCTCGACGGGTGCGCCGGACCGGGCGGCAAGGCGGCCCTGCTCGGCGCCCTCGCCGCGCGGCGCGGCGCCGTCCTGCTGGCCTCCGAGAAGCAGCCGCACCGCGCCCGGCTCGTGGAGCGCTCGCTGGCCGGCAACCCCGGCCCGTACCAGGTCATCGCCGCCGACGGCACCCGTCCGCCGTGGCGGCCCGGCTCCTTCGACCGGGTCCTGATGGACGTGCCCTGCTCCGGCCTGGGCGCGCTGCGGCGCCGTCCCGAGGCCCGCTGGCGGCGCCGCCCGGAGGACCTGGAGGGCTTCGCCCCGCTCCAGCGCGCGCTGCTGCGCGAGGCCCTCTCCGCGGTCCGCGTGGGCGGCGTCGTCGGCTACGCGACCTGCTCCCCGCACCTGGCGGAGACCCGGGTCGTCGTGGACGACGTCCTCAAGGGCCGCGGCGCCGGCTTCGCCCCGGTCTCGGCGGAGCTGATCGACGCCCGCCCGTACATGGAGGGCGTCCCGGCCCTGGGCGAGGGCCCCGACGTCCAGCTGTGGCCGCACCTGCACGGCACGGACGCGATGTACCTCGCCCTGCTGCGCCGCACGGCGTAGGCGCGCGCGTACGCGCGGAGGGCCGCACCGGTGGGTTCCGGGGCGGCCCTCCGCCGTACTACGGGGTCGGGCCGGACAGCCGCCGCCAGAAGGCGGTGATCATCGCCGTGTCGATGTCCGGGAGGTCCACCCCGAGGGCCTCCAGCCGCTCGACCGTCCGTCGGCTGCGGAAGGTGTCCACGGCCGGCGCGGGCCCCGTCGCGAGGGCGCGCGCGTACTCCTCGAACGCGTCCAGGTACGGCAGGAAGGGCAGCTCCCGACCCGCCTCGGCGGCCTGCCTGAGCCGGCGCAGCCACTCCCCGAGCGGGACCTCCCGGGTGTGCGTCCCGTGGAGGGAGTCGTACACGCCGAGGAAGGTCCCCGCGTGGACGGGGCGGGGGTGGTGGAGGTGGCGGACGCCGGCCGCGGCGGTCCCGGCGGCGTCCGGCTCCTGGTCGAGGACCAGGGCGGCCAGGGCGCGCGCCGCGACGTCCGCCGGCACCAGGTCCGCCCACGCCACCGCGTCGCGCGGGTAGGCGCCCAGCGCGGCGCAGGTGGACAGCAGCCGGCAGTACAGGTCGTCCGGGTTGACGGCCCCCTCCCGGGAGTCGGCCCAGACCCGGCCGAGCCGGTAGACGCGGGCGTCGGCCCCCCGGGCGACGGCGTGGCCCACCATCCGGTCGGCCACCCACTTGCCGGCCGCGTAGCCGTCCGCCAACGGGTGCGCCTCGCCCGCCGTGTCGGACTCCTCGGTGATCAGCCGGGGCGCCGCGCCGGGGCGGAAGAGGCCCAGGGTCGACAGGTGGTGGAAGCGCGTCGGGCGGCCCTCGGCGGCGAGCCGCAACAGTTCCCTCGTCCCGTCGACGTTCGCCGGCCTCAGCCGCTCGTACGGGGAGAGGTGGTGGACGTGGGCGCCGGAGTGGACGATCGAGTCCACCGCCCCCGCGCCGTGCGTCAGCCGCCGCCACGACAGCGCGTCGAGGCCGAGCCCCGGCAGGGCGAGGTCGCCGGGGAGCACCTCGACGCGCGGGTCGTCCGCGAGCGGGCCCAGCCCGTAGGAGAGCGCGACCTCGTTCAGCCGGGCGCGGGCCCGCTCCAGGGACCGCCCCCGGACCAGGCAGAGCAGCTCGGCGCCGCCGTCCGCCGTCCGCGCCAGCAACTCCCGCAGCAGGAAGACGCCGACGAAGCCGGTGGCCCCGGTGAGCAGGATCCGACGCGGGTCCCGCCCGGCGGCCCCGAGGGGAGCGGGGAAGCGCATCGCGGGGTCGAGCCGGGCGTCCGCGTCCGTGGCCACCGCGACCGGGCCCGTCGTGCGGCCCGCCCGGAGGGCCTCCACCAGGGCGGCGAGGTCGCCCGCCGTGGGCGCCGCGAGGAACTCGCGGACCCCGACGCGGACGTCCAGCTCCGAGGCGACCCTCGCCAGCAGCCGGACCACCAGCAGGGAATGCCCGCCCAGCGCGAAGAAGTCCTCGTCCGCCGCGACCCCGGACACCGCGAGCACCTCGGCGAAGACCGCGCACAGCCGGCTCTCCAGCTCCGTGACGGGTGCGCGGCCCGTGGCGGCCGGGGTGTGGTCGGGGGCGGGGAGGGCCTTGTGGTCGAGCTTTCCGTTGACGGTCACCGGCAGCTCGTCGAGGAGGACGAAGGCCGACGGGACCATGTGGGCCGGCAGGACGCCCTCCAGGAAGCGGCGCAGCGAGGCGGCGTCCGTGTCGGGGCCCGGGTCCGTGTCGGGGCCCGGGTCCCGGTAGGGGGTCGGGCCCTCGGCGCGGACGACGTAGGCGACGAGCCGGCGGTCGCCGGGGCGGTCCTCGCGGACCACCGTGGCCGCCCGGTCCACGCCCGGGTGGCCGGCCAGGACGGCGTCGATCTCGCCGAGTTCGACGCGGAACCCGCGGATCTTGACCTGGTTGTCGGCGCGGCCCAGGAACTCCAGCTCGCCCTCGGCGTTCCACCGTCCCAGGTCGCCGCTGCGGTACATGCGCTCGCCCGGCGCCCCGAACGGGCAGGGCAGGAACCGCTCCGCCGTCAGGTCCGGGCGGTTCAGGTAGCCCCGGGCCAGCCCCACGCCGGCGATGTACAGCTCGCCCGTCACCCCGTTCGGCACCGGCCGCAGGGCGGCGTCCAGGACGAACACCCGCGTGCCGGGGATGGGGCGGCCGATCGGGGGCGAGACAGCCCCGGACAGGGGGGCGCTCATGGTGGCGCAGATGGTGGTCTCGGTCGGACCGTACTGGTTGATCATGCGGCGGCCCGCCGACCACTGCTCCACCAGCGCGGGGGTGCAGGACTCGCCGCCCACGACCAGGGTCATGCCGGCGGGCAGGGCGTCGGCCGGCAGGGCCGCGAGGACCACGGGCGGAATGCCCGCGTGGGTGATCGCGTACCGCTTCAGCAGGGTCACCAGACCCTCGCCCGGCAGCAGGTCGGCGGCCGGGGCCAGGACCAGTCGGGCCCCGGCCAGCAGCGTCATCCACACCTCCATGGCGGCGACGTCGAAGCTCGGGGAGGCGAACTGGAGCACCCGCCCGTCCGGCGTGATCCGGTTGGCCCCGATGGCCGCGTGGACCGTGTTCACGAGGCTGCGGTGCTGGACGATCACCCCCTTGGGGCGTCCGGTGGAGCCGGAGGTGTGGATGACGTAGGCGGGGTGTTCGGGGTGGAGGGGGGTGGTGCGTTCGGGGTCGGTGAGGTCGTGGGGGGAGTGCCGGCCGAGTTCCGCGGTGAGTGCGGTGGTGTCGAGGAGGAGGCGGGGGACGCCGTGTTCGGGGACGGAGTCGGTGAGGGCGGTGGTGGTGAGGAGGACGGCGGGGGCGGCGTCGTCGAGGAGATAGCCGAGCCGGTCGGCGGGATACGCCGGGTCCAGGGGGACGTAGGCGGCGCCGGCCTTGAGGGTGGCGAGCAGGGCGACGACCTGTCGGGGGCCCCGGGGGAGGGCGATCCCGACGCGGTCCTCGGGGCCGACGCCGCGTGCGACGAGGGCGCGGGCGAGGCGGTTGGCGCGGGCGTTCAGCTCTGCGTAGGTCAGGCGTTCCCCGCCGAAGACCACCGCGACGGCCCCGGGACCGGCGGCCACCCGCGCCTCGAACAGCTCCACGAGGGTGCGGGGGTCCGGTACGAAGCCGTCCGCGCCCCCGCCGGCCGTGAGGGCCGCGAGCTCGCCCGGCGACACCACGTCCACCTCCCCGAGCGGTGAGTCGGGAGCCGACGCGAGCGCCTCGACGAGCCGCTCCAGGGTGGAGTGCAGATGGCCGCAGACCACCGCCGGGTCGATCGGCGGGGTCGCCTGCACCATCAGGTGGAAGGCCGAACCGAGGTCGTCCACCGCCGCCGTGAGGGGGTAGTTGGTGCGTTCCGCCGCGTACAGCCACTCGACGCCCTCGATGGCCGGGGCGGCCGGCTCCGTGCCGGTCGAGGCGGTGCTGTAGCGGTAGTTGAACAGGGTCGTGAACAGCGGCGACCGCCGGTCGACGCCACCGGCCCGCTGGGCCAGCGTCAGCGGCGCGTGCTCGTGGACCAGTACGTCGGCCAGCGCGCGGCGCATCGCGTGCGCGGCCCGCGCCACCGACACCCCGGCGACGGCCGCCCGTACCGGCAGGGTGTTGATGAACAGCCCCGGCACCCGGTCCGCGCCCGCCCCGGCCTGGAGCCGGCCGAACACCACGGTGCCGAACACCACGTCGTCGCGGCCCGACAGCGCCGCGACGACCCGCGCCCACGCGACGTGGAACACCGTGGCCGGGCTCACGCCCAGTCCGCGCGCCACCTCCCGCACCCGCGCGCCCAGTTCGGGATCCACGGGGACGGACACCTCGGCCACCGCGCTGCCGTCGCCCTGGACGTCCAGCACCCCGTACGGTGCGGTCGGCTCGGTGACGTCCCCGAGCAGCGCCCGGAAGTGGGCCTCGTGCTCGTCGCGGGAGACCCGCAGCCGGGCCTGGGCCACGAAGTCCCGGAAGGGCAGCGGCGCGGCGAGTTCCGCCCCGCGTCCGGAGCGCAGGAGCCCGACCTCGTGGGCCACCACGTCGAGGGAGGTGTGGTCGCCGATCAGGTGGTGGAAGCGGTACAGCACCAGCCAACGGTCCGCGCCCTCGTCCCGGGCGACGTGCAGGTCGAGCAGCGGGGCGCGCCCGAGGTCCATGGGCCCGTTCCAGCGGGTCCGCAGCTCCTCGACGGCCGCCTCGCCCGTACCGGACAGCGGCACCTCCGTGACGCGCAGCGGCGCCTCCCGCAGCACCACCTGGACCGGCTCCGGCAGACCCTCCCACACCACGGCCGTCCGGAAGACGTCGTGGCGCCGCACCACCTCGCGCAGCGCCGTCACGAAGCCGTCCAGCCCGGCGCGCGAGCGGATGCCGAAGACCGCCGAGATGACGTACGGGTCCCCGTGGGCGCCGCCGGCCCCCTCGGCGCCCAGCAGGTGGTGGAAGAGGATCCCCTCCTGGAGCGGCGCGAGCGGGTACACGTCCGCCACGTTGCGCGCGCCGCCGGGGACCGAGGCCGCCACCCGCGCGAGCCGCTCGGCGTCCAGGTCCACCAGGGGCACCATCTCGGGGGTGATCGCGTCCGTGCCCCCGGCCGGGATGCCGTTGGGCGGGACGGTGACGGCGGCGCGACCGGCCGCGGCGGCGAGGCTCGCCGGCGTCGGCGCGGTGAACAGCGTCCGCACGTCGATCGTGACGCCCCGCCCGCGCAGGCGCTCCACCAGGGAGACCGCCGACAGCGAGTGCCCGCCCAGCGCGAAGAAGGAGTCGTCGATGCCGACCCGCTGCACGCCCAGCACCTCGGCGAAGGCGGCGCACAGGGCCTCCTCCCGGGCGTCGCGCGGGCCGCGACCGCCCGCCTCGACCCGGTCGGCGTCCGGGGCCGGCAGGGCGCGACGGTCCAGCTTCCCGTTGACGGTCAGCGGCAGGGCGTCCAGCTCGACGTACGCCGAGGGGACCATGTGGTCGGGCAGGAACTCCAGGAGGAACGCCCGCAGGGTCGGGGCGCGGTCGGCCCCGGGCGTCCCGCTCCGGCCGTCGGGGACCACGTAGGCCACGAGCCGGGGGTCGCCGGGGCGGTCCTCGCGGACGAGCACGGCGGCCTCGGCCACCTCCGGGTGACCGGCGAGGACCGCCTCGACCTCGCCGGGTTCGACGCGGAACCCGCGGATCTTGACCTGGTCGTCGGCGCGGCCCAGGAACTCCAGCTCGCCGTCGGCGCTCCGGCGGGCCAGGTCGCCGGTGCGGTACATGCGTTCGCCCGGCGCCCCGAAGGGCGAGGGCAGGAACCGCTCCGCCGTCAGGTCGGGGCGGTTCAGGTAGCCCCGGGCCAGGCCGGGGCCGGTGACGTACAGCTCGCCCGTCACCCCGTTCGGCACCGGCCGCAGGCCGCCGTCGAGGACGAGGACGCCCAGGTCGGGTATGCCCCGGCCGATCGGGCCGCCGACGCCGACGCCCGCGCCGGCGGCGGGGCCGTGCGCCCCGGAACCGGCCGTCGCCGCGCGGGCGTCGGCCGCGGTGAGCGGGCGGTGGGTGACGTGCACGGTCGTCTCGGTGATCCCGTACATGTTGACCAGCGTCGGCGCGTCGTCCGCGTGCCGGGCGTACCAGGGGGCCAGCCGTGCCGGGTCGAGGGCCTCCCCGCCGAAGACGACGGTGCGCAGCGCGAGGCGCCGACCCAGCTCCGGATCCTCCTCGTCCGCCCGCATCAGCTGAAGGAAAGCGGAAGGGGTCTGGTTGAGCACGGTGACCTCCTCGCGGACCAGCAGCGCGAGGAACTCCGCGGGCGTACGGCTCACCTCGAAGGGGACGACGACGAGCCGGCCACCGTGGAGCAGCGCGCCCCACAACTCCCAGACGGAGAAGTCGAAGGCGAAGGAGTGGAACCAGGTCCACACGTCCCGGGGGCCGAAGCGGAACCACTCGTCGGTCTCGTCGAAGAGGCGCACCACGTTGCCGTGCGGGATCACGGTGCCCTTGGGGCGTCCGGTGGAGCCGGAGGTGTGGATGACGTAGGCGGGGTGTTCGGGGTGGAGGGGGGTGGTGCGTTCGGGGTCGGTGAGGTCGTGGGGGGAGTGCCGGCCGAGTTCCGCGGTGAGTGCGGTGGTGTCGAGGAGGAGGCGGGGGACGCCGTGTTCGGGGACGGAGTCGGTGAGGGCGGTGGTGGTGAGGAGGACGGCGGGGGCGGCGTCGTCGAGGAGGTAGCCGAGCCGGTCGGCGGGATACGCCGGGTCCAGGGGGACGTAGGCGGCGCCCGCCTTCACCACGGCCAGCAGGGCCACGACCAGTTCCGCGGAGCGGCCCAGCGCGACGCCGACGCGGTCCTCGGGGCCGACGCCGCGTGCGACGAGGGCGCGGGCGAGGCGGTTGGCGCGGGCGTTCAGCTCCGCGTAGGTCAGGCGTTCCCCGCCGAAGACCACCGCGACGGCCCCGGGACCGGCGGCCACCCGCGCCTCGAACAGCTCCACCAGGGTGCGGGTGGCGCCCCGGGGCCGCAGGGCCACCGCCGCGAGCTCGGCGTCCAGGGCCGCCCGCTCCGGCGGGAGGAGCAGCTCCGCGTCCTGGACCCGGTCCTCGCGGCGGGCCCCGGTGAACCAGTGCAGCAGCGAGAGGAACCGTCGGGCGTGCGTCGCCGTGGCCTCCCGCGTGTAGGAGGCCGGGTTGGCGTCGAAGGCGATCTCCACGCTGCCGTCGTGCGCGCGGTCGTAGACGTTGACGCTCAGGTCGTCGACCGGTCCCGTGGCCACGCCGTGGGGGATCACCACGCAGTCGCCGAAGCCCGTGCCGTAGTCGTACGAGACCACGTTCACCACCGGCCCGAACAGGGCCCCGGTCTCGGCGGTCCGCAGGTCCCGCGCGAGGTCCTCGTAGCGGTGGCGCTGGTGGCGCAGGGCGCCCCGGACGGCCGTGGCGACCTGCCGGAACAGCTCGTCGAGGGTGGTGGTGGGGGTGAGCGAGAGGCGGATCGGCAGGATGTTGGAGGTCATGCCCGGGACCGCCTTCGCGGCGGCGCCCGTACGGCCCGGGGCCGGCATGCCGAGGACGATGTCCCCGGCGCCCGTCATCCGGTGCACGTAGGTCGCCGTGGCCGCGATGACCAGGCCCGACAGGCTGGTGCGGAAGCCGCGCGCGGCCGCCTTCAGGGCCGTGACCTCCCCCGCCCCGACGGTTTCGAGCCGGCGCAGGGGCGGACGGAGGTTGCGCCCGGGGCGGCGCTCGCTCAGCGAGGGCGCCTCCGGGCGGTCGGCGAGCACCGCGTGCCAGTACTCCGCGTCGGTCCGGCGCTCGTCGCCGGCCCGGTAGGCGGCGTCGGCGTCGAGCAGGACATCGTGCGGCGCCAGGGCGCCCTCCTCGACGTCCTCGCCCGCCGACAGGGCGTTGTAGACCCGTGCCACCCGGTCGGCGATGACCGAGCCGCCCAGTCCGTCCACGGCGATGTGGTGGATGCGGTGGTACCACAGGTGACGGTCCTCGGCCTCGGTGAACAGCGCCTCGGTGAACAGGGGGCGGGCCAGGCCGCCGGGCCCGGCCAGGTCCTCGCGCATCCACCGCAGGGCGGCGGCGCGCGGGTCCGCCTCCCCGCTCACGTCCACCCGGTGCAGCGGCCAGTCCTCGGTGACCTCGACGCTCTGGGTCACCGGGCCGTCCGGGTCCCCGTGGAAGACCAGGTGCATGCACTCGGACTCGCCCACGGCCCGGCGCAGCGCGCGGGCGAACAGGTCGAGGTCCAGGTCGCCCGTGATCTCCAGGTACTCGCCCGTCTGGTAGGCGGAGCCCTCGGGGTCCAGCCGCTGGCCGTACCAGACGGCCAGCTGTCCCGCCGTGAGCGCACGCTGCCGCCCGTCCTGCTGCCCGTCCTGCTGGATCCGGTCGTTCCGGTCGTTCCGGTACACGGCCTGGTCACCCCGTTCTGTCCGTCGGCTGATCGCCTCGGCCCGAATGATGCGGGTGCGACCTATATCGCCGATGTTCCGGAGCGCCGCGAGGGTCCCGGGCCGGGTTCCGGGGTCGTGGCCGGAACCGGTCGACGGCATGGCAGGCTTGGGGCATGGCCGTTCAGATCAATCCCAGCATCCTGTCCGCCGACTTCGCCCGCCTCGCCGAGGAGGCCAAGGCCGTCGAGGGGGCCGACTGGCTGCACGTCGACGTCATGGACAACCATTTCGTCCCGAACCTCACCCTCGGCATGCCGATCGTGGAGTCCCTGAGCCGCGCCACGGACATCCCGCTGGACCTCCACCTGATGATCGAGGACCCCGACCGGTGGGCGCCGCAGTACGTCGAGGCGGGTGCCGGTTCGGTCACCTTCCACGCCGAGGCCGCCGCCGCGCCGGTGCGCCTGGCGCGCGAGATCCGGGCCAAGGGGGCCCGGGCGGCCATGGCGCTCAAGCCGGGCACGCCGATCGAGCAGTACGAGGACCTCCTCCCCGAGCTCGACATGGTGCTGATCATGACGGTCGAGCCGGGCTTCGGCGGCCAGTCCTTCCTCGACATCATGCTGCCCAAGGTCCGCCGCACCCGGGAGCTGATCGCCAAGCACGGGCTGGACCTCTGGCTCCAGGTCGACGGCGGGGTCTCGGCCTCGACGATCGAGCGGGTCGCGGAGGCCGGAGCGGACGTGTTCGTGGCGGGCAGCGCCGTATACGGGGCGGTCGACCCGGCCGCCGCGGTGCGCACGCTGCGCGATCAGGCGGGCGCGGCGATCGCCGCCGCGCCCTGGGCCTGTGACCACTGAGACAAGCGTTGGTGAACGGCTCGGTGAACGGAAGCCGTCCGGGCTGATCAACGGCCGTCGGATCTGACAGGATGAACGGCGAGTCGAGAGTGTGAACACGACAGTGTGAACAGCAGTGAGGAGAACGCGGTGTCTGCTATGTCGGCGGGACGGTCAGCCCTGCGGATGGGACCCGCGGAGCTGGTGCAGGCGGCGGCCATGGCCCGCCGCTTCTACCTGGAGGGCAAGTCCAAGATCCAGATCGCCGAGGAGTTCGGCGTCAGCCGCTTCAAGGTGGCCCGGGTCCTGGAGACCGCCCTCGAACGCGACCTCGTACGCATCGAGATCCGCGTGCCGGCCGAACTGGACGCGGAGCGCTCCGACGCGCTCCGGGCCCGGTACGGGCTGCGGCACGCCGTCGTGGTCGAGTCCCCGGCCGACACCACCGAGGACGCGCCCGATCCGGAGAACCTCGGCGCGGTCGCGGCCGACCTGCTGGGCGAGCTCGTCAACGAGGGCGACGTGCTCGGCCTGGCGTGGGGCCGCTCGACCATCCACATGGCCGCCTCGCTGCACCGGCTGCCCCCCTGCACGGTCGTCCAGCTGACCGGCGTGTACGACGCGGGGACCGCCGAGCGCGGCTCCGTGGAGGCCGTCCGCAGGGCCGCGCAGGTCTCCGGCGGGGACGCGCACCCGATCTACGCGCCGATGCTGCTGCCCGACCCGGCGACGGCCGCGGCGCTGCGCAACCAGACGGGCATCGCCCGGGCCTTCGAGTACTTCGACAAGGTCACCGTCGCCGCCGTGTCGATCGGCTCCTGGGAGCCGGGCATCTCGACCGTCCACGACATGCTGACCGACGAGGAGCGGGCCCACTACGCCTCCCTCGGCGTCGCGGCCGAGATGTCCGCCCATCTGTTCGACGCCGAGGGGCGTCGGGTCGGCAGGGACCTCGGTGAGCGGTGCATCACGGTGGAGGCCGACCGGCTGCGCCGGATCCCCGAGGTCGTGGCGATCGCGGGCGGTCTGCGCAAGGCCGCCGCCATCGGCGCGGTGCTCCGCTCCGGGCTCGTGACCAGCCTCGTCACCGACACGGCGGTCGCGGACTACCTGCTGACGGAGTCCGCTCCGGGGCTGCGGCCGGCGCTGGATCGGGCCGACCCGGACGACTGATCGCGCCGCCCGCGCGGCGGGTGGTGCGGAAGGTGTCCCGATCGAAACCCGAACAGCGGGCCGCCGGGGGCCCCGGGGGGCGCATACTGAACCCGATGACCAAGTCAGCAGTACCTCGCCGTCATTTGCCGTCCAGCCCGTTCAAGGCCCCCGTGGAAGCGCCCCTGCGGCACTTCGACGTCGGCGACCGGGTGAGTCACGACGAGCACGGCCTCGGCCGTGTCGTCGGTGTCGAGGAGGGGATCGCCGTCCTCGTGGACTTCGGATCGGTCCAGAAACGAATCCTGAGCCCCTACTCCAAGATGTCCGTCCTCTGACGCCACCGGGCGAGCCGGCGGGCACACCGTCGGGCGAACCCGCGCCAACGGGCGATTCGCGAGCGAATCGGATCTTTGGCACGATCGGGGCATGATCCTTCGGAACGTGCCCCGGTCGCCGTGGCGTGCCCTGAGGGCCCTGTTCCTCTGCCTCGTCGTCCTGACGGGCGCCGTCGCCTGCGCCGGCACCTCCGCCCCCGACCGTCCCGCCACGAGCGCCTCCGCCCGTGCCTCCGGGGGCGACTCCGACGCGCCCCCCGCACGGCCCTCGGGCGGGACCTCCCCACCCGCGTGGGCCAAGGGCATGGCCACCGTGCGGGCCGACGCGTTGCCGCCGCAGGCGCGCGAGGTGCTCGCCCTGATCGACAAGGGCGGCCCCTACGCGTACCGGCAGGACGGGACCGTCTTCGGGAACTTCGAGCGGGCCCTGCCCAAGCGGGAGCGCGGCTACTACCACGAGTTCACCGTGCGCACCCCGGGGTCCCGCGACCGCGGCGCCCGCCGGATCGTGACCGGGCGCGGCGGCGAGTTCTACTACACGGACGACCACTACCAGAGCTTCAAGGCGGTGCTCCGATGAGCCTGGACCCGCGACCGCTCGCCCCCGCCCTCACGGCCGCCCGGGAAGCCGGCTGGACCGTGCTCCGGCTGGACCTGGACGGCGTACGGAGCAAGGACGCGGTGCTGCGGCGCTGCGGGCGGGCCCTGGAGGCGCCCGACTGGTTCGGCGGGAACTGGGACGCCCTCGCCGACGCCGCGCGCGACCTGTCCTGGCTGCCGGCCGCCCCCGGCCGGCTGCTCGCCGTCACCGCCTGGCGGCCCTACGCCGCCGAACGGCCGCACGACTGGGACGTCCTGCGGGAGATCCTGGAGGAGGCCGTCGACTTCTGGCGCGACGCCGAGGGCGAACCCGCGCTGACGGTGCTCCTCGCCGCCCCCGAACGGCCCTGAGGGCCGGACCCGCCGGACCCGCCGGCCCGCCTTCAGCCCATGTTCGCCTTCACGTGGTCGATGACCTCGCGGAAGGCGCGGGTGGGGGAGAAGTCCACGTAGTCGACGTCGGTCAGGGCCACCGGGACGTGGCCGGGCGACCAGTAGAAGGCCTGGCCCGCCTCGTACACCTCGTCGCCGTCCTTGGTCCGCATCATCAACCGCCCGGACACGAGGTAGCCCCAGTGCGGGCACTGGCACATGTCGTCCGGCTGCCCCTTGACCGCCGCGGTGAGGTCCGTGCCCTCGGGCAGGTGCACGAACGCCGCCGTCAGGTCACCGCCGATCTCCTCCATCCGCAGTTCCACCCCGCCGCCCGCGAGGGCGACGGGGGTCTGCTCCCGTACGAGCGCTGCCGACATGACGCCTCCAGGTGCGCGGGGTTCACTCCCATGGCCCCCCACCCTAGTCTCGGCCGGTTCGGCGCCCCCCGCCGTGCGGGGGCCGGGACCAAGGTCCCGTAGGAAACGACCAGCGGGCCCGGAATGTCCTGGACGATCGGCCCGGGCGGCGTGAACCCCGGGGCATGGGAGAATGAAGTACGTGCGTTTCCTCGGCTGTCCTACCTGTCGAGGCCGTAGCAGGATCCTTCGATCGACTGGGATGTTCAGCACGTGCGTTTCCTCAATGACCTGAAGCCGCCGTACGACCTGACGTACGACGATGTGTTCATGGTGCCGAGCCGCTCCGCGGTCGGTTCCCGCCAGGGCGTCGACCTCTCCTCGCCCGACGGAACCGGCACCACCATTCCGCTCGTCGTGGCGAACATGACGGCCATCGCCGGCCGCCGGATGGCCGAGACGGTCGCCCGCCGCGGCGGCATCGTCGTCATCCCCCAGGACATTCCGATCGAGGTCGTCACCGACGTCATCTCCTGGGTCAAGACCCGCCACCACGTGCTCGACACCCCGATCACGCTGGCGCCCACCCAGACCGTCGCCGACGCGCTGTCCCTGCTGCCCAAGCGGGCCCACGGCGCCGGTGTGGTCGTGGACGCGGACAACCGTCCGATCGGCGTGGTCACCGACCACGACCTGACCGGCGTGGACCGCTTCACCCAGCTCTCCGAGGTCATGTCGAAGGAGCTGCTGCTCATCGACGCCGACATCGACCCCCGCGACGCGTTCAACCAGCTCGACGCGGGCCACCGCAAGCTGGCCCCCGCCGTCGACAAGGACGGCCGCCTCGTCGGCATCCTGACCCGCAAGGGCGCCCTGCGCGCGACCCTCTACACCCCCGCCACCGACGCCGAGGGCAAGCTGCGCATCGCCGCCGCCGTCGGCATCAACGGCGACTTCGTGCAGAAGGCCAAGCAGCTGCTCGACGCGGGCGTCGACACCCTCGTCATCGACACGGCCCACGGCCACCAGGAGTCGATGATCAACGCGATCAAGGCCGTCCGCGCGCTGGACCCGAAGGTCCCGATCGTCGCCGGCAACATCGTCGCCGCCGAGGGCGTCAAGGACCTCATCGACGCCGGCGCCGACATCATCAAGGTCGGTGTGGGCCCCGGCGCCATGTGCACCACCCGCATGATGACCGGCGTGGGCCGCCCGCAGTTCTCCGCGGTCCTGGAGTGCGCGGCCGAGGCCAAGAAGTACGGCAAGCACGTGTGGGCCGACGGCGGCGTCCGCCACCCCCGTGACGTGGCGATGGCGCTGGCCGCCGGCGCCTCCAACGTCATGATCGGCTCCTGGTTCGCCGGCACCTACGAGTCCCCGGGCGACCTCCAGCAGGCGGCCGACGGCCGCCTGTACAAGGAGTCCTTCGGCATGGCCTCCGCGCGCGCGGTCCGCAACCGCACCTCCGAGGAGTCCGCCTACGACCGCGCCCGCAAGGCGCTGTTCGAGGAGGGCATCTCCACCTCGCGCATGTTCCTCGACCCGGCCCGCCCGGGCGTCGAGGACCTGATCGACTCGATCATCGCGGGCGTGCGGTCCTCCTGCACCTACGCGGGCGCCGGCTCCCTCGCCGAGTTCGAGGAGCGCGCGGTCGTCGGCATCCAGTCCGCCGCGGGCTACGCCGAGGGCAAGCCGCTGCACGCCAGCTGGAGCTAGTACCCCGCACGGCACGCCACCCGTGGCCCCGGACCCTCCCCCCGCGGGGCGGTTCCGGGGCCACGGGCGTCTCCCGGACCCGCCCCGCGGTTTCCGGGCCGGTGCGCGCGCGGCCGCTCGGGTCAGGGCGCGCCGTCGACGGGGCGTCGGGGCGCGGGCCGCTCCACCCGGGTCCGGCCCCGGCCCGGCTCGGAACTGTGCACACCCGCGCGGTACTTGGGGATCCGTACGGTGACCTTCATGCCGGCGCCGACACCCGTCTCGACGACGAGCCCGTAGTCGTCCCCGTAGACCTGCCGCATCCGCTCGTCCACGTTCGTCAGCCCGATCCCGGAGGAGGAACCGCCGACCTCCCCGGCCAGGATCCGCCGCAGCAGCGCCGGGTCCATCCCGACGCCGTTGTCATCGATGCTGAGCACCGCCTCCGCGCCGGCGTCCCGGGCCGCGATGGTGATCCGGCACTCCCGCGTGGAGTCCTCCAGCCCGTGCTTCACCGCGTTCTCCACCAGCGGTTGCAGGCACAGGAACGGCACCGCGACCGGCAGCACCTCCGGCGCGACCTGGAGGGTCACCTTCAACCGGTCCCCGAACCGGGCCCCGGCCAGCGCCAGGTACTGCTCGATCGAGCGCAGCTCCTCGGCGAGCGTCGTGAACTCCCCGTGCCGCCGGAAGGAGTAGCGCGTGAAGTCCGCGAACTCCAACAGCAGGTCCCGCGCCCGCTCGGGATCCGTCCGCACGAACGAGGCGATGGCGGCGAGGGAGTTGAAGATGAAGTGCGGGGAGATCTGCGCCCGCAGCGCCTTGATCTCCGCTTCCATCAGTCGCGTCCGGGCCCGGTCCAGTTCCGACAGCTCCAGCTGTACGGAGACCCACCGCGCGACCTCCGTCGCCGCCCGCACCAGGACCGCCGACTCCCGAGAGCCGTACGCCACCAGCGCCCCCAGCACCCCGTCCTCGCCGGTCAGCGGCGCGAACACGGCCCACCGGAGCGGGCAGTCGGGACGGCGGCACTCCGTCCGCACGCTCTGGCCGCGCCCCGACTCCAGCATGGTCCGCACCCGGGCCATCGCCCGCCGCTGGTGGTGGTCGGCGCCCGGACCGTCCCAGGCGAGCACCGTGTCCCGGTCCGTCAGGCACAGTGCCTCGGTCCCCAGCAGCGAGCGCAGGCGCCGGGCGGCCTTGCGCGCCGCGTCCTCGGTGAGCCCGGCCCGCAGCGGGGGAGCGGCCAGCGAGGCGGTGTGCAGCGTGTGGAAGGTCGCCCGCTCGACCGGCGTGCCCAGGTCCGCCCCCGCCGCGCGCCCGCCCGGCCACGACCGGCGCCGCCCCGCCACCCACCCCGCGGCGAACAGCAGGGCCGCGACCAGCACCGCCAGCGCCGCCGGCAGTGCCCCGCTCACCGCACCCGCCCCGGGCGCCGGTCGGCCACCACGTCCTCGGGCAGGTGCAGCCGGGCCAGCGCGCCGGCCGTCCCGGCCGGGATCCGCGACCGGGTCGCCAGGGACACCAGCACCATCGTCAGGAACCCGAGCGGCACGGACCACACCGCCGGCCACGCCAGCAGGGCGTGCGTCCAGCCCCCGGGCGCCAGGCCCCACCGGGTCACCACCACGGCGCCCAGCGCCGCCCCGCCGCCGGTCAGCAGACCGGCCACCGCGCCCGGCGGGGTCAGGCGCGACCACCAGATGCCGAGCACCAGCAGCGGGCAGAAGGAGGACGCCGACACCGCGAACGCCAGACCCACCGCGTCGGCGACCGGCACGTCACGGGCCACCACGCCGCCCGCCAGCGGCACCGCCAGCGCGACCACCACCGCGAGCCGGAAGCTGCCGAGCCCGCGCCGGGGCAGCACGTCCTGGTGGAGCACCCCGGCCACCGCCATGGTCAGCCCCGAGGCCGTCGAGAGGAACGCGGCGAAGGCGCCCCCGGCCAGCAGGGCGCCCAGCAGCTCGCCGAGCACTCCGCCCAGCATCCGTTCGGGCAACAGCAGCACCGCCGCGTCGGCGTCTCCGGTGAGCGCCAGCTCCGGCGCGTAGATCCGTCCGAGGGCCCCGTAGACCTGCGGCAACAGGTAGAAGGCGCCCAGGAGTCCGAGGACCACGAGGGTGGTGCGGCGCGCGGCCCGCCCGTCGGGGCTGGTGTAGAAGCGCACGGCGACGTGCGGCAGGCCCATCGTGCCGAGGAAGGTGGCCAGGATCAGCCCGTACGTGGCGTAGAGCCGGTGCTCGCCCCGCTCCCCGGACAGCGACCGCGACCAGCCCGGCACGTCCCCCGACTCCCCGGCGCGGGCGGCGGGCACCACGCCGCCGGGGGCGAACTCCAGCCGGGTGCCGGCCCGTACGGTGTGCTGCCCGGCGGGCAGCGTCAGGGGGGCCTCCCGCACCTCCCGGCCGTCGAGGTACCCGGTCACCGTCACGGTCAGCGGGTCGCGCAGCGACAGGCGCACGTCCTCGCCCAGGGTGACCACGGTGTGCTCGCGGAAGACGGCCGGGGCGTCGAAGGAGGCGCGCGGCGCTCCGTCCCCGGCCCAGGCGGCGATCAGGAAGAAGGCGGGCACCAGCAGGGCGGTGAGCTTGAGCCAGTACTGGAAGGCCTGCACGAAGGTGATGCTGCGCATCCCGCCGGCCGCCACGGCCGCGGCGACCACGCAGGCGACGACCACGCCGCCCGCCCACCGGGGAGCGCCGGTCAGCACCTCCAGGGTGAGCCCGGCCCCCTGCAACTGGGGCAGCAGGTACAGCCAGCCCACCCCGAGGACGAACAGCACCGCGATCCGTCGGACCGCCCGGGACCGCAGCCGCGCCTCCGCGAAGTCGGGCAGGGTGTACGCCCCCGAACGCCGCAGCGGGGCGGCGACCAGCACCAGCAGCACCAGGTACCCGGCCGTGTAGCCGACGGGGTACCAGAGCATCTCCGGGCCCTGGAGCAGCACCAGCCCCGCCACCCCGAGGAAGGAGGCGGCGGAGAGGTACTCGCCGCTGATGGCGGCCGCGTTGAGGCGGGGGCCCACCGTGCGGGAGGCGACGTAGAAGTCGGACGTGGTCCGGGATATGCGCAGGCCGAGCGCGCCGACGAGCACGGTGACGAGGACGACGACGGCGACCGCGGTCAGCGCGTACGTCCGGTTCACCGCGGGGTCCTTCGGCAGGGGAGGGGGTCCGCCGGAGTCTACGCAGCGCGACGGCGCGGCGACAGGCTCGCTCCGCTCACCGGGCCGGGTCGCGGTCCTCCGCGCAGTCGCGCAGGGCGATCTCCAACTCCACCCAGGAGTCCTCCGCGTGCCGGAACGCCAGCCGCAGCGCGGCCTCCGAGCGGGGCGGCAACTGGTCACGGGCGCCCTGGTGCGCCGCGTGGAGTACATCGGACCAGTGGGCGGCGGCGCTGCGCAGCCGGGCGAGCAACCGCTCCGCCTCGGCGGGTCCGGCGGGCCGGGTCCGGGGAAGTCCGGCCAGCGCGTCCAACAGCGCCTGGATCTCGGACATCTCGCTCCCTCCGGGCCGTGGGGGCCACGATACGCGCGCCCCGGGGGCCGGGTGCGAGGATCGGGGCCCGCTGCGGTCGGCGGGCCCGGTGGATCGCCGTACGTCCGTCGCGGTGCGACGAACGGCTCCGCGGTACGCCGGACGGTCGTGCGGCGGGGTCGTGCGGCGCGGGGGTGCTCGCGGGGGCCTGGGTGCGGCGCGGGAAGGGCGTCGGCCCGGTCAGCCGGTCGCGTGGCGCATCAACAGGTCGCGCAGTTCGCGCGCGTGCCGCCTGCTGACCTGGAGTTCGGCCGACCCGACGCGGACGGTGGTCGTGCCCGCGTCCACCCGCAGCTCGTCGATCCGGCCGAGCGCCACCAGGTGCCGGCGGTGGATGCGGACGAACCCGCGGGCGGACCAGCGTTCCTCCAGCGTGGACAGGGGGATGCGCACCAGGTGGCTGCCCTCGTCGGTGTGCAGGCGGGCGTAGTCGCCCTGGGCCTCCACGTAGGCGATGTCCGCGATGGCCACGAACCGGGTGACACCGCCCAGTTCGACGGCGATCTGCTCCGGGGCGCGGTCGGCGACGGCGGCGAACGCCGGGGCGCCCCCGCGCGGCGCCGCGGTGTCCGGCGCGGCCCGGTCCGACTCCGCCGTCCCGGGCGCGTGCGGGGGCCGGCCCAGCAGGTCGCGGGCGCGCCGGACGGCCTCGGCCAGCCGCTCGGGGCGGACCGGCTTGAGGACGTAGTCCACCGCCTTGAGGTCGAACGCCTGGACGGCGAAACCCTCGTGGGCGGTGACGAACACGATGAGCGGGGGCCGGGCGAAGCCGGACAGCAGGCGGGCGATGTCCAGGCCGGTCAGCCCGGCCATCTGGATGTCCAGGAAGACCACGTCGATGCCGTCGGGCCCGTCCGGGCCGCCCTCCAGCGCCCGCGTGATCCGTCGCAGCGCCTCGGTGGCGTCGCCGGCGCCCTGCGCGCTGCTCACCCGGGGGTCGGAGCGCAGCAGGTAGAGGAGTTCCTCCAGCAGGGGTTCCTCGTCGTCGACGGCCAGTACGCGCAGCATGGGCCGAGTCTAGGCACGGGGTACCCGGGGGCCAACGGGTGCGCGGCCCCCGCCCGGGGGGAGGGGGGCGGGGGCCGCGCGGACCGGAGGGGGCGGGTGCGCCGCCGGGAGGGCTACTTGGTGATCATGTCGCCGGCGGGGGAGACGGCGTACCAGGTGCCGCCGACGCCCTGCCCGTTGGTGTCGCCGGGCTTCTTGTCACCGGCGAAGGTGTAGACGGGCCAGCAGTTGACCGACTGCTGCTTCTTGCCGTCCGGCCGGTCCAGGACCGTGTAGTTCTTCTCGACGATGCCCTTGTCGGCCGCCCGCTCCGTCGGCGGGACCACCGGCCACTTGGCGAGGCAGTCGCCGACGCACTTGGACACCATCGGCCAGGCGGTGTCCGGCTTGAAGCGGTAGACGGTCATGCCGTTCGCGTCGACGATGTGCTCGCCCAGCTTCGGGTCCTTGGCCACGGACAGCTTGCCCGTGGCCGGGGCCGCGGCCGGGGCCTCCGGCGCCGCGCCGGCGGCCCCGCCGGCCGCGGCCTTCTTGCCGTCGGGGGCGAGGGCGAACCAGGTGCCGCCGACGCCCTGCCCGTTCAGGTCGCCCGCCTTGGCGTCCTTCGCGAAGCGGTACGCGGGCCAGCCGGCGACCGTCAGCTGCTTGGTGCCGTCCTTGCGGACCACCTCGCCCAGCAGGGCGGGGTCGGTGCCGGCGGGGGCCGTCACGTCGCCGGCGGGGACCACGGGCCAGGCCTTCGCGCAGTCGCCGTCGCAGTTGGAGGTCGGGGGCTTCGCGGTGTCCTTGTCGAAGCGGTACAGGGTGAAGCCGGCGCTGTCGGTGAGGACCGGGCCGAGCCGGTCGGTGGTGGAGGCGACCAGCTGACCGGCGGGCTTGGCGCCCGCCGGCGCGTCGGCGCCGGCCGGGGCCCCGGCGTCCTGGGCGTAGGGGTCCGCGGCGGGTGCCTCGGCGGCGGCTCCGGCGGGCTTGACCGCGTCCGCCGCCTTGTCGGTGCCTCCGCAGGCCGTCGCCGTGAGGACGACGGCGACGGCGACGGCGGCCAGGGACGTTCCGCGCTTGATGCCCATGATGATCTCTCCCGTGTGGTGTGCGCCTGTTCGCGCCGCCGGGAGCCCGGCGACGTGTGCAGGACACGCGCCGGCGGGAGCGTCCTGTTCAACGCGGCCGGTATGACCTGTTTCACTCAGCCGGCGTCGAACCCGGCCCTCCTGACGGCCGTGACCACAGCGAGGCCGAGCGTGCGGTGTCCGGCGTCGTTGGGGTGGAGTCCGTCCGCGAGGTGCTCGGGGCCCAGCACGTCGCGGCCGGGCAGCAGGGCGAGCCGGCCGTCACCGGCGGCGATCCGGTCCCGGGTGGCCCGTTCCATGGCGTCGCGCAGGGCCCCCAGGGTGGCGCCCAGCCGGTTCGGGGTGCGTTCGGCGTCGGGGCGCAGCACGGGGGAGACGAGCAGCAGCGGGGTGCTCGGGTGGCCCTGGCGGATCAGGTCGAGGAAGACGCGGGTGGTCTCGTAGAGGAGGGCCGCCGAGAAGGGGACGCGGCTCCAGCAGTTGGTGCCGAAGGCGAGGGTGAGGACGTCGGCGGGGAGGGCGGCCAGTTGCTCGGCGGTGGCCAGTTCCCCGCGCGCGGCTCCGGCGTAGCCGATGTTGACCGTGTCCCAGCCGAGGGCCCGGCCCGCGACGGCGGGCCAGCCGTGGGCGGGGCGGGTGGACCACCAGCCCTCCGTGATGGAGTCGCCGTGCACCACCCAGCGGGGGGCGGTGGGCGCGGGCGCGAGGTCGCCGCCGATCCCGCGCAGGCCCAGGATCACCGGGGACTGGCCCTCCGGCGGGTGCAGGACGAAGGGGCCGTGGCGGGCGGGCAGGTCCAGGCGTACGACGGACTCGCCGGCCGGCTCGGTGAACACCTCGGTGATCAGCCCGTGCCGGTTCCACAGGGCGAAGCCGTGCGCGAGGTCGCGCAGCGCGTCGGTGGGGCCCGGAACGGCGGCCCGGTAGTGGATCTCCACGGCGTGCGCGGTGTCGGTGGTGAACTCCAGGCGGACCCCTATGGGGAGCGTGGCCCGTTCGCCGGTGTCCCAGGGCAGCCGCATCGTGTCGGCCGGGTCGGCGCGCACGGGGCGGCCCTTGTCCAGCCAGGCGACCCCGCGCAGGAACGGTTCGGGGTCCAGCCAGTGCGCCCGGGGGCCGGGTCCGCTCACTCTTCGCCTCCGTTGCTCGGGTACGGGTACAGGTACGGGTGGTGCCGGTGGGTCGGCGGCCCCGGGGTCCGCCGGCGGGTGTGGAACCCGTCACTTCCGCAGGGGCCGCACGGGTGACCCGTACCCGTGGAGGGGTCACTTCCACCGCCGCACCGGCCACGGGATCTGACGACGCGTCAAGTGGAACCTCCGGGAGGGGTTCGCGGAGGGGTTGCGCAGTGATCGATCGTCTGTGCGCAACAAACGACCATCGCGGGCGGATCCGCGCAATGATTGTTCGACAATGTGCAAGGATGGTGCATTACGGGCGGTATCACTCAGCTCGTAGGCTCACTCGCTGTACGTGGAGTGGCGCGGACCGCCTGCTCGGCGGTCCCCCCATGCCCAGACAGGGCCCGGCCCTGTCTGTCAACTGCTCCGGACCGCTGCGGTCGACGCCTGAACGTCCCCATCCGCAGTGTCAAAGGAGTCCCTCGTGCTCGATCACGGCCAGGCGCCACCGCTCACGTCCGAGCCCCGCAAGCCCGTCAACCCGCTGCTGCGCCGCAAGTCGGTCGAGCGACTGGTCTCCGAGGGCGGCCAGGGCGAGGGCGGCTCGCTGCGCCGCTCGCTCACCATGTGGCAGCTGACGATGATCAGCATCGGCGCCACCCTGGGCACCGGCATCTTCGTCGTCCTCGGCGAGGCGGCTCCCAAGGCCGGTCCGGCCGTGACGATCTCGTTCGTCATCGCGGGCCTCACCGCCCTGTTCTCGGCCCTGTCCTACGCCGAGCTGGCCGGCTCCGTGCCGGTCTCCGGCTCCTCGTACTCGTACTCGTACGCGACCATGGGCGAGTTCATCGCCTGGATCTGCGGCTGGTGCCTGGTCCTGGAGTACGCCGTCTCCGTCTCGGCCGTGGCCGTCGGTTGGGGCCAGTACCTCAACGAGCTGCTCGAAGGCACCATAGGCATCACGCTCCCCGAGAAGCTCTCCGCCGCCCCGCTGGGCGACGGCGGTTGGATCAACCTCCCCTCCCTGGTCGTCGTCCTGCTCGCCATGGTCTTCCTGATGCGCGGCGCCAAGGAGAGCGCCCGCATCAACACGATCATGGTCGTCGTCAAGATCGTCACCCTGGTGCTCTTCATCGGCATCGGCGTCCTCGGCATCAAGGCCGGCAACTACGCCCCGCTGGCCCCGCTCGGCATCACCGGCATCAGCGCCGCCGCCTCCACGCTCTTCTTCTCCTACATCGGCTTCGACGCCGCCTCCACCGCCGGTGAGGAAGCCAAGAACCCGAAGAAGGACCTGCCCCGCGCGATCATGCTCTCGCTGGGCATCGTCACCGTCCTGTACGTTCTCGTCGCCTTCGTCGCCGTCGGCGCCATGCCGTGGCAGGACTTCGAGGGCACCGAGGCCGCGCTCGCCCAGATCATGACCGACGTCACCGGCACCAGCGTCTGGGGCGTCGTCCTCGCCGCCGGCGCCGTCGTCGCCATCGCCTCCGTCGTCTTCGCCGTCCTCTACGGCCAGACCCGCATCCTCTTCGCGATGTCGCGCGACGGCCTCGTTCCCAAGGTCTTCGCCAAGGTCGACGAGAAGACCGGCGCCCCCCGCGCCAACGTGCTGATCGTCTCGATCTTCTGCGGCGCCCTCGCGGCCTTCATCCCCCTGGGTGAGCTGGCCAACGCCACCAGCATCGGCACGCTCTTCGCCTTCGCCCTGGTCAACATCGCCGTCGTCATCCTGCGCCGCACCAAGCCCGACATGCCCCGCACCTTCAAGGTGGCGCTCTTCCCCGTCACCCCGATCCTCGGCTTCATCGCCTGCGGCTACATGATGTACAGCCTGCCCGTGGCCACCTGGGTCGCGTTCGGTGTCTGGATGGCCGTCGGCCTCGTGGTCTACTTCCTGTACGGCATCCGCCGCTCAGCATTGGCCACAGCAGAGAAGTGATCCACCCGCAGTGCGACTGAACGATCTCGACGAACGCATCGTGCACGCCCTCGCCGAGGACGCCCGCCGCTCCTACGCGGACATCGGCTCCGAGGTCGGACTCTCCGCCCCCGCCGTCAAACGGCGCGTCGACCGGCTGCGGGCCGAAGGAGCCATCACCGGCTTCACGGTCCGCGTCGACCCCGCCGCGATGGGCTGGGAGACCGAGGGCTTCATCGAGATCTACTGTCGCCACAACACCTCGCCGGACGACATCCGCCGAGGACTGGAGCGCTACCCCGAGGTGGTGTCCGCGTCGACCGTCACCGGCGACGCGGACGCCCTCGTCCAGGTCTTCGCCTCCGACATGCGCCACTTCGAGCGGGTCCTGGAACGGATCGCGGGCGAGCCCTTCGTGGAGCGCACCAAGTCGGTCCTGGTCCTCTCCCCGCTCCTGCGCCGCTTCACCTCGGGCGCCCCTGCGTAGGCCGTCCGGCCCGCACCACGAGAACGCCCCCGGCGCGGCCCCGCGAGGCCGCACCGGGGGCGTTCCCGTACCCCGGATCCCGGCCGCGCGGTGCGTGTGGCCGCGCCCGGTGCGCGCGGCCCTACGCCGACACGGGCCGGGCGGCGGCGCCGTGCAGCAGGGGGCGGCGTTCCTCCTCGGTCAGCCCGCCCCACACGCCGAAGGGCTCGCGGGTGCGCAGGGCGTGCCGCAGGCAGGCCTCCCGGACCGGGCAACCCCCGCAGACCCGCTTCGCGGCCCGGTCCCGGTCCTCGCGGTCGTCGCCCCGCTCGCCGGCGGGGTGGAAGAAGCGGCCGGGCCCCAGGCCCCGGCAGGCCGCCGAGGACTGCCACTGCCAGTGGTGGAGGGCGGCGCCGGGCAGGCGCGAGACGTCGGTCATGGCGGTTCCCTTCCGTGGATTGCGTCCCTCACCCCGCGTGTGACCGCGAGGCCGGCGACGAAACCCGGGAAACCGGGAGAGCCCGGGAAGCCGGGAGAGTACGGGAGCGGGGCGGGCCGGAGGTGGCCGCTGATCTGCCACGTGTTCACCGCTACGGACACCCGAGCGCCTCGCCCGCGCTCCCGTGCCGACGACGCTACGGCCATCCCCGGCCGCACTCAATGAACCGCGTGTTAAACCGTGTTACGGCCTCGTGCGGGCCCCCGCGGGGTTCCTCCGCACGGCCTCCCCGTCCTCCGGTTCCCCCGGGGTGAGCAGGCCGATGAAGACCGGTTCGCGGCGCAGGACGAAGCCCATCGCCCCGTAGAGCCGGACGGCGTTCGTGTTGTCGGCCGCCGCGTGCAGGAAGGGGAGGTCCCCGCGCTCGCGCACCCCGGCCGCCACCGCGCGGACCAGCCGCTGCGCCAGACCCCGCCCCCGGTGGTCCGGATGCGTGCACACCGCGCTGATCTCCGTCCAGCCGGTGGGCCGCATCCGCTCCCCGGCCATGGCCACGAGCCGCCCCTCGTGGCGTATCCCCAGGTACGTGCCCAGCTCGACGGTCCGGGGCAGGAACGGGCCCGGCTCGGTCAGCGCCACCAGCTCCAGCATCTCCGGCACGTCGGCCGCCCCGAGCCGGACCGCCTCGGGGTCCGCCTCGGCCCGGACCGCCCGTCCGTCCAGCTGTACGCCGGGGATGGTGCGCAGCGTCCGCCAGCCGGGCGGCGGCGTCGGCAGGCCCGTCAGCCACACCTCCCGACCGGGACCCGTCAGCTCGGCCAGGTCCGCCCAGGCGCGGGGGTCCCGCGGATCGGCGACGGCGGCGAACGGGTTGGCGTCCGGCAGGTAGCGGGCGGCGCGCCCGACGGACTGGGCGAAGGCGCGGTGCGGGCCGCTGAGGGCCGCCCACACCGGGTTGTCCAGCACGGCGCCGTCCTGGCGTGACTCGGGTGACATGGCTGCGCGGATCCTTCCGTAGGGTGGGGGAGCCGGCTCCCGGGCGGCGGCGGCCGTGGCCGCGGCCGAGGGGGCCCGCCACCCGCAGGTTATGCTCCGGGACCACCCCGGAGCAGGCCCTTTTCCGTGCCGCCGGGGCCGCCCCGGGAGGGCGCCGGGACGGGGCGCGGGGAGGCGGCGGGAAGGGCCGCGCGCAGGGTCCTCCGCAGGGCCGTACGACACGCCCGGGAACCCGCCCCACCGGCCGGAACGGCCCCACGCAACGAATCGCCGCCGAGCCCCCCGAACGCGCAACGAATCGATGCGTCCAGCGCAACGGTGACGGCTTGTCGCGGTCGAACGCGCGAACGTACCGTTTTACGACCCCCACCCCACCAGTCACAGAGGTTCGCCCATGCCCCCGCTGCGCACCGCCCTCCTCCAGAGCTCCGGACGGCTCGGCGACACCGCCGAGAACCTGAAGCGGCTCGACGAGGCCGCGGCGCGCGCCGCACAGGGCGGGGCCGGGCTCCTCGTGACCTCGGAGATGTTCCTGACCGGCTACGCGCTGGACCTCCAGGACGTCCCCGGCATCGCCGAACCGGCCGACGGCCCGTCCGCCGTCGCCATCGGGGAGATCGCGCGCCGCCACGACATCGCCGTCCTGTACGGCTACCCCGAGCGGTCGGGCGAGGCGGTCTACAACTCGGCGCAGCTCATCGGCCCCGACGGGACCGCGCTCGCCAACTACCGCAAGACCCACCTCTTCGGCTGCTTCGAGCAGGACGCCTTCACCCCCGGCGACACCCCCGTCGTCCAGGCGGACCTGCACGGCCTCCGCGTCGGCATCATGATCTGCTACGACGTGGAGTTCCCCGAGAACGTACGGGCGCACGCGCTCGCCGGGACCGACCTCCTCCTGGTCCCGACCGCGCAGATGCACCCGTTCCAGTTCGTCGCCGAGCAGCTGGTCCCCGTCCGGGCCTTCGAGAACCAGATGTACATCGCGTACGTCAACCGGACCGGCCCCGAGGGCGAGTTCGAGTTCGTCGGCCTCAGCTGCCTCGCGAGCCCCGACGGCGTCACCCGCACCCGCGCCGGTCGCGGCGAGGAGACGGTCTTCGGCGAGGTCGACCCCGAGCTCCTCGCGGCCTCGCGCGAGAACAACCCCTACCTGCGCGACCGCCGCCCGGGGCTCTACGCCTCGCTCGTCTGAGTCCGACGCCGCCCCTTCCCCCCCCGCCCTGCCTGCTCTGCCGCAAGGAGACGTACCCCCATGACGTCCACGGTGCCCACCACCGCCGTCCCGCACAGCGACGGTCAGCCCCCGATCACCATGTTCGGGCCGGACTTCCCGTACGCCTACGACGACTTCCTCGCCCACCCGGCGGGTCTGGGTCAGATACCGGCGACCGAGCACGGCACGGAGGTCGCCGTCATCGGCGGTGGCCTGTCCGGCATCATCTCCGCGTACGAGCTGATGAAGATGGGCCTCAAGCCCGTCGTCTACGAGGCCGACCAGATCGGCGGCCGGCTGCGCACCGTCGGCTTCGAGGGCGCCGAGACCGAGGGCCTGACCGCGGAGATGGGCGCCATGCGCTTCCCGCCGTCCTCCACCGCCCTCCAGCACTACATCGACCTCGTCGGCCTGGTCACGGAGCCCTTCCCGAACCCGCTCGCCGAGTCCACCCCCTCGACGGTCGTCGACCTCAAGGGCGAGTCGCACTACGCCGAGACCATCGCCGACCTGCCGCAGATCTACCGCGACGTGTCGGCCGCGTGGAACGCCTGCCTCGACGAGGGCGCCGACTTCTCCGACATGAACACCGCGATGCGCGAGCGGGACGTCCCGCGCATCCGCGAGATCTGGGCCAAGCTCGTCGAGAAGCTCGACGACGAGACCTTCTACGGCTTCCTGTGCAAGTCCGAGGCCTTCAAGTCCTTCCGCAAGCGCGAGATCTTCGGCCAGGTCGGCTTCGGCACCGGCGGCTGGGACACCGACTTCCCGAACTCCATCCTGGAGATCCTGCGCGTCGTCTACACCGAGGCGGACGACCACCACCGCGGCATCGTCGGCGGCTCCCAGCAGCTGCCGCTGCGCCTGTGGGAGCGCGAGCCCGAGAAGATCCTGCACTGGGCCCAGGGCACCTCCCTGTCCTCCCTGCACGAGGGCGCCCCGCGCCCGGCGGTCACCCGCCTGCACCGCACCGCCGGCAACCGCATCACGGTCACCGACGCCTCCGGCGACATCCGCACGTACCGCGCCGCGATCTTCACGGCCCAGTCCTGGATGCTCCTGTCGAAGATCGAGTGCGACGACACGCTGTTCCCGATCGACCACTGGACGGCGATCGAGCGCACCCACTACATGGAGTCGTCCAAGCTGTTCGTCCCCGTCGACCGGCCGTTCTGGCTGGACAAGGACGAGGAGACCGGCCGCGACGTCATGTCGATGACGCTGACCGACCGCATGACCCGCGGCACCTACCTGCTGGACAACGGCCCCGACAAGCCGGCCGTCATCTGCCTCTCGTACACCTGGTGCGACGACAGCCTCAAGTGGCTGCCGCTGTCCGCGAACGAGCGGATGGAGGTCATGCTGAAGTCCCTCGGCGAGATCTACCCCAAGGTCGACATCCGCC
The DNA here is from genome assembly GCF_055584445.1 of Streptomyces sp. NPDC103540. Lineage (NCBI taxonomy): Bacteria > Bacillati > Actinomycetota > Actinomycetes > Kitasatosporales > Streptomycetaceae > Streptomyces > Streptomyces sp. NPDC103540. The sequence continues at coordinate 73,075 of NZ_JBVJMA010000007.1, read as the reverse complement.
GTCACATCATCGGCAACCCGGTCACCGTGTCCTGGGAGGACGAGCCCTACTTCATGGGCGCGTTCAAGGCCAACCTGCCGGGTCACTACCGCTACCAGCGCCGCCTGTTCACCCACTTCATGCAGGACCGCCTCCCCGAGGACAAGCGGGGCATCTTCCTCGCCGGCGACGACATCTCCTGGACGGCCGGCTGGGCCGAGGGCGCGGTCCAGACCGCCCTGAACGCCGTCTGGGGCGTCATGCACCACCTCGGCGGTTCCACGGACGCCGCCAACCCCGGCCCGGGTGACGTCTACGACGAGATCGCCCCGGTCGAGCTCCCCGAGGACTGATCGCCGGATCTACGGATCCCCCCGGATCCCCGGATCCCCCCGGATCCCCGGATCCCCCCGGATCCCCGGATCCCCCCGGATCCCCCCGGATCCCCGGATCTACGGATCTCGGATCCCGGAATCCTCAGGGTCCCCAGGGTCCCCCTGACACGGGCCGCCCCCGCGCACGAGCGCGGCGGCGGCCCGTACTCATGTCCGCGCCCTCGTACCGGCGCCCCCGTGTCCTCGTCCTCACGCCCGCTGCCGCACCACGCGGACCGGCGTCAGCAGGCAGCGGCCCACCAGGCCGACACCGGAGTCGAGGGACGCGCGGAACTCCTCCGCCAGTTCGGGGGAACGGCGCAGGGTCCACATCAGCCGGGCCGCCGCCCACGCGCCCGCGCGGGCGCGCTCCAGGCTCCACGAACCGATCAGGTGGGTCAGCGGGTCGGCGATCTCCAGGAGGTCGGGACCCGGCATCAGGTCCTCCCGGATGTGCTCCTCCAGGGCCACGAGGGTGTCGCCGACCCGGTCGAAGTCGGCTTCGAGGGCCGCGGGTTCGCATTCCAGCGCCCGGCAGGTGGACACCACCGCGACCGCCAGGTCGTGGCCGATGTGCGCGTTGATCCCGGCCAGCGCGTGCTGGAGCGGCCGGACCCCCGGGTGGCGGCGGTACTGGAGCAGCGGCCGCCAGCAGGCCGGGGCCCGGTCCGCCTCGACGGCCGTCAGGTACCGCTGGGCGAAGCGCACGCTGAGGGTCTCCGCCCGCCGGGGCGCCGGGAACTCCCCGTACGCGATCCGGCGGTGCAGGGTCTCCGTCACGGTCAGGTAGACCCGGTTGAAGACGGCGACGCCGTCCTGCGCGGGGAGCCGCTCATCGAGGGCGCGCATCCGCGCGAGCACCGCTTCCATGGGAGGCAGCGTCGCAGTCCGCCCCCCGATACCGGGGAACTTGGCCGTACGCTTCCCCGGTTCGGGTGAAGGCCCGTCAACCCCGCTTGTCCCCGGAGTCGTCGTAGGCGGACGTGCCCGAGTCGAGCAGCGGTTCCTGCTGCTTGAGGTGGGCCGGGGCGAAGTGGCGCAGCGCGTGGTAGCCGGTGATCACCACGATGGTGCCGAGCGCGATGCCGCCCAGCTCGAAGCTGTCGGTGAACCGCAGCTTCACGCCGCCGACGCCGATGATGATGCCCGCCGCGGCCGGTACCAGGTTGAGCGGGTTGCGCAGGTCCACCCGGGCGTTCAGCCAGATCTGGGCGCCGAGCAGGCCGATCATGCCGTAGAGGATCACGGTGATGCCGCCGAGCACCCCGCCCGGGATGGCGGCGACGACCGCGCCGAACTTCGGGCACAGCCCGAAGAGGAGGGCGAAGCCGGCGGCGGCCCAGTAGGCGGCGGTGGAGTAGACCCGGGTGGCGGCCATGACGCCGATGTTCTCCGAGTACGTGGTGTTCGGCGGGCCGCCCACGGCCGTGGACAGCATCGACGCGGCGCCGTCGGCGGCGATGGCCGTGCCGAGCTTGTCGTCGAGCGGGTCCCCGGTCATCTCGCCCACGGCCTTGATGTGTCCCGCGTTCTCGGCGATCAGCGCGATCACCACGGGGAGCGCGATCAGGATCGCCGACCACTCGAAGGCGGGGGCGTGGAAGGACGGCAGCCCGATCCATTCGGCCTTGCCGACGCCCGACAGGTCCAACCGCCAGTGGTCGACCGCCTCGGGACCGCCGACGGGGGAGTGGATCTTCCCGAAGACCAGGTCGAGGATCCAGGAGATCGCGTAGCCGAAGACCAGCCCCAGGAAGATCGCGATCCGTGACCAGAAGCCCCGCAGGCACACCACCGCGAGCCCGGTGAACGCCATCGTCAGCAGCGCGGTCCACTGGTCCTGGGGCCAGTACGTGGACGCCGTCACCGGGGCCAGGTTGAAGCCGATCAGCATCACCACGGCGCCGGTGACCACCGGCGGCATCGCCGCGTGGATGATCCGCGCGCCGAACCGCCGGACGGCCAGGCCCGCCAGGAACAGCGCCGCGCCGACGACGAACACCGCGCCCGTGACCACGGCGCTGTCGCCGCCGCCGGCCCGGATCGCCGCGGCCACGCCCACGAAGGACAGCGAGCACCCCAGGTAGGAGGGGACCCGGCCGCGCGTGGCCAGCAGGAAGATCGCGGTCGCGACGCCCGACATCATGATCGCCAGGTTCGGATCCAGGCCCATGAGGACCGGAGCCACGAAGCTCGCGCCGAACATCGCGACCACGTGCTGTGCGCCGAGCCCGGCGGTGCGCGGCCACGAGAGCCGCTCCTCGGGCCGCACCACCGCGCCGGGAGCGGGGGTCCGCCCGTCTCCGTGCAGGGTCCAGCCAACGCCGAAGCCCATGTTCCACCACTTCCGTTCGAACGACCCGTCAAGCATCCTGGCCACGCACGGAGGTGCCGCACGGAGCCAGCGGTCATATTACGGCCGTATAGGGGCAGGTTCGTCCTGGTTGGCGGCACCGGTCGGCCCCGCACCCGTCCTCGGCCGCAGCACGGCCGCGCCCACGACCAGCGCACAGGACAGCGCCGTCACCAAACCGAACGACACCACCAGCGACGTGGCGTCCGCGACCGCGCCGATCGCCGACGGGGCGATCAGCCCCGAGGTGTAGGTGATCGTCGCGACCCCCGCGATCGCCTGCGCCGGAGCCGGCCCGCTGCGCCCCGCCGCCGCGAAGGCCAGCGGCACCACCACCGCGATGCCCAGCCCGATCAGACCGAAGCCGGCCATCGCCGCCGCCGGGTGCGAGGCCGTCACCACCAGCACCCCGCCCGCGGTGGCCAGTACGCCGCCCGCCCGGACGGTGCGCACCGGCCCGAACCGGTCCACGACCCGGTCCCCGACCAGTCGCGCCACGGCCATGGTCAGGGCGAACGCGGTGGTGGAGGCGGCGGCCGGGCCCGCGCCCGCGTCCAGTACGTCGCGCAGGTACACGGCCGACCAGTCCAGGCTCGCCCCCTCCGCGAAGACCGCGCAGAAGCCGATGCCGCCGATCAGCACGGCCGAGCGGGGCGGCAGCGCGAAACGCGGCGGAGCCTCGCCGTCCGGGTCCCCGCGCAGGTCGAGCACCCCCTGGGCGGCGATCAGTCCGGCCACCGTGAGGGCCAGGGCGGCGATCAGGTGGTGCAGCCGGGCGTCCGTCCCGGTGTGGGCGGCGAGCGTGCCCGCGGCCGAGCCGAGCAGCGCGCCGACGCTCCACATGCCGTGCAGCGAGGACATGATGGAGCGGCCCAGCCGGTTCTCGGTCTCCACCCCGAGGGCGTTCATCGCCACGTCCGACATGCCGGCCGTGGCCCCGTAGACGAAGAGCGTGCCGCACAGGGTCACCAGGTTCGGGGCCAGGCTCGGCAGGATCAGGGACAGGGTCCACAGCGCCAGCAGGCCGCGCAGGGCGTTGCGGGCCCCGAAGCGGTGGTTGATCCGCCCGGCGAGCGGCATCGCGAGCGCGGCGCCGAGGGCGGGGAAGGCGAGGGCGACGCCCAGGGTGCCCGCGCCGAGCTGCGCGTGGTCCTGGATCCAGGGGATGCGGGTGGCGAACGAGCCGGTGACGGCGCCGTGGGTGCAGAACACGGCGGCGATCGCGAAGCGGGCATGGCGCAGGCGCGCCGGGCTGAAGTCGGTTTCCCCGGTCATGGCGGCAAACTATCAGGGACCCTGCCTGATGGTTAGGGGGTCGGCCCGCCTAGGATGAGCGGCGTGACCCCCGCCCAGGCACCGACCCCCGCCGCCCCGCCCGCCGCCCCCCACCGCGGCGCCCCGTACCCGGCCCCGCCCTCACCGGCCTCGCCCAGTACGGCACGGGCCATCAACGACCGGCTCGCCCTGGAACTCCTCCAGGACCGGGGACCCCTGACGGCGACCCAGCTCAAGCAGCTCACCGGGCTCTCCCGACCCTCCGTCGCGGACCTCGTCGAGCGGCTGACCGCCGCCGGGCTGATCGAGGTCGTCGGCGAGTCCGGGGACCGGCGGCGCGGCCCCAACGCCCGCCTCCACGGGATCGTCGCCCGCCGGGCGCACCTCGCCGCCCTCGACGTGCGCACCGACAGCGCCACGGCCGTGGTCACGGACCTGCTCGGCACCCCCCTGGCGCGGGCCGCGCTGCCCGTGGACGCCGTCGACGAGGCCGTCGACCGCCTCGCGGAACTCACCCGCGAGGCGGGCGCGCGGGACCTGCACACCGTGGTGATCGGCGCGCCCGGCCTCGTCGCCCCGGCCACCGGCGAACTGCGCGACACCAGCGGGCTGCCGGCCTGGCACCGGGACCTCGTCGCCGCCCTCCAGCGCCGGCTGCCCGCCGCGGTGCTGGTGGAGAACGAGACCAACCTCGCGGCCCTCGCCGAACAGCGCGCCGGCGCGGCGCGCGACCTGGACTCCTTCGTCCTGCTGTGGCTCGGAGCGGGGGTGGGCGCCGCCGTCGTGCTGGACGGCCGACTGCGCCGGGGCGCCTCCGGCGGAGCGGGGGAGATCGGCTTCCTCCCGGTGCCCGGCACCCCCGGCCTGCCCTCGGCCACCGACTGCGGCGGCGGCTTCCACGCCCTGGCGGGCCGCGAGGCCGTGACGGCCCTCGCGGCGGAGCACGGATTCCGCGGACCGGCCGAGGAGGCCGTCGCCGGCGCCGCCGGGGAGGCCTTCCTGGAGGCGCTGGCCGAGCGCCTCGCCCTCGGGGCCGCCGCCGTCGCCGCGGTCCTGGACCCGGGCTGCGTGGTCCTCGGCGGGGAACTCGGCCGGGCGGGCGGCCCCGGGCTCGCGGACCGGGTGGCCCGCCGCCTGGCGGCGCTGACCCCCGTCCCGACCGCGGTCCGGGCCACCGCGCTGGGCGGCCCGGCGGTGCTGGAGGGCGCCCGACTGGCCGCCCGCGAGGCCGCCCAGTCGGTCCTGTTCGGCGGCTGACCCCGCGCGGGGCGCGGCTCAGGCTTCCGTACGGTCCCGGCGGGCCAGGAACTCCTCGAACGTGATCCGGCCCACCGCCCTCCCGGGCGCCAGGTTCCCGCCGCGCCGGAAGCCCGCGTAGGCCTTCCCGGCGAGCGGCAGCGGGACGACGCGGCGCCGGCCGCCGGTCGCCGCGAGGTACGTCCGGCCCCACTGCGCCAGGGTGCGGACCTCGGGGCCGCCCAGGTCCGGGACCCGGCCCGCCGGGGTCGGCACCGCCAGCTCCGCGAGCCGGTCGGCGACCTCCTCCACGGCGATCGGCTGCACCCGCACGCCCGACGGCAGCGGCACCACCGGCAGCTTCGCCGCCGCGCCCACCACCCGGGCGAGCAGGTCGTGGAACTGGGTGGTGCGCAGGATCGTGAACCCGAGCCCGGAGGCCTCCAGCGCCCGCTCCACGGCCAGCTTCGTGCGGTAGTACCCGAGGGGGACGACGTCCACGCCGACGATCGAGACGTAGACGACGTTGGTGACGGTCCCGCTGCGGCGGGCCGCGCGGATCAGGTGTCCGGCGGCCGCGTCGTCGCCGCCGCGCGGGGCACTGGCGCAGTGCACCACCACCTCCGCCCCCGCCATCGCCGCGTCCAGCCCCGTGCCCTCCCGCAGGTCGACGGGGTGGGTGGGGGAGCGCCGGCTCAGGACCCGGACCTCGTGGCCGAGCGCGCGCAGCCGCTCGACGAGCGGGACCCCGAGGGTGCCCGTGCCGCCGGTGACGAGGATGGTGCTCATGGTGGGTGTCCTTCCGCGGGGGAGTGCTGTCGACCAGGGGACAGGACGGGGCCCCGGAACGTGACAGCGTGCGCGGGACGCGGCCGGACGTGCGGGAAATCCACCCCGGACGTGCGGGAAATCCACCCCGGACGTGCGGGAAACCGGCCCCGGACGTGCGGCAAACCGGCCCCGCACGTGTGCGGAACCGGCCCCGGACGTGCGAGGACCCGGTGGCCGCCGGGCCACCGGGTCCTCACGTCATCTCATCTCACCCCACCCGGAGGGGAGGGGGTCAGCAGGCGCCCTGGTCCTTCCAGACGCCCCACTCACCGGTGGTGCCGGGTTCCTGGTTCTGCGTCCACCACTGGGCCTTCCAGTTGTGGCCCTTGTGCGAGACCACGTTCCCGCTGTTGTAGACGCTCCCCGCCACGTACGCCGGGTTGGTGCACGTGCCGCCCGGAGGCGTCGTCGGAGGAGTGGTCGGCGGGGTGGTCGGGGGCTGGCTGCCGCCGCCCGGCTCCACCAGCGTCGTGCCGCGCGCCAGGTCGCCGGCGAGGGCGTAGGTGGTGCCGGAGATGTTCACCGTCCAGTTGGAGGGCGTGGACACCGGCAGGTAGTAGTTGAACGCCAGGTCGACCGAGGCGCCCGGGGCCAGCGACTGCCAGGCCGGGAGCTTCAGGGAGACCCGGTGGAAGTCGCCCTTCAGGCCGCCCACATTGCCGCCCGTGTGGTCGCTCTTGATGACCTTGGTGCCGAAGCCGGACTGGTCCGAGGCGTTGGACGGGGCGGAGGTCGAGTAGTCGAACTGGAACTCGGTGCCGCCGGGCAGCGCGGTCTTCGTGTTGTTGGTGATCTTGATCTTCGGGGTGATCGGGTAGTTGGAGTCGCCGAGCTTGAACTCGGTGAACTCCGTCTTGATGTCCACGGCCTGGTTCGGGAGCGCGGTGTTGGACTTCTTCGCGCCGTACGGGGCGGCGGCCTTGAACTTCTCGTACATCACCGAGGTCAGGGTGTCGCCGACCTCGTACTGGCCCTTGGTCGCGTTCCAGGCGTAGTCGCCGGCCATCTCCCAGACCATGGTGCCGCCGATGCCGCGGTCGACCACGTAGTCGGCCTTGGCCGCCACGGACTGCTCGTCCTCGGTGGAGAGGAAGACCTTCTTCTGGGCGTTCCACAGCCACGGGGCGACCAGGTTCGCGTCGTACTTGCGGACGTAGGTGCCGGTGAGCGTGGTGTTCGCGGGGAAGCCGTACTTGGTGACGTAGTCGCCGACGATCCCCTTCTCCAGGTTCTTGGCGTGCCACATCGGGTTCGAGCCGGCGGGCGACTCGACACCGTTGGTGTCCTTGTCGTGCCACAGGTTGTCGATGCCGACGGCGCCGTCGCCGCACTTGGTCAGACCCGCGCCGGCCGGGCAGGTGGTCGCGGCCGCCTTGCCCCACAGGCCGTCGGTGCCGCCCTGGACGTTCTTGAAGCCGCGGGTGTAGTACGGCAGGCCGATGTTGATGCGGCCGGCCGGCATGGAGCCGCGGAAGTAGTGGTAGGCCCAGTCGGTGTTGAGGTAACCGATGTTGCCGTACTGGGAGCTGCCGTAGACGTTCGCGGCGGCCAGCTCGGCGTCCTTGCCGTCGTCGAAGAGCGAGGCGTTGGGGCCGACGTACTCGTTCCAGGCGCCGTGCAGGTCGTAGGACATGATGTTGACGTAGTCCAGGTACTTCTGCATCTGGTACGTCTCCATGCCGCGCAGCAGGTAGCCGGAGGAGGGCGCGGCGACGGTGAGCAGGTAGTGCTTGCCGTCGGCGGCGCCGGCCCGGTCGAGCTTCTCGCGCAGGGACTTCATGAGGGCGTCGTAGCCCTTGACCAGGCCCGCGCGGCGGGCGTTGGACAGCTGCCAGTCCAGCGGGTTGCCCGCGTCCTTCATCGAGGTCGCGTACTCGTAGTCGATGTCGACGCCGTTGAACCCGTACTTGCGGATGAACTCGACGGAGGAGTCGGCGAAGGTGTCGATGCCGGCCTGGTTGACGGAGCCGTCGGCGTTGGTGGCCATCGAGTAGAAGCCGCCGGACGCGACGCGGTTGCCGTCGTCGCCGAAGTAGCCGCCGGTCTCGGCCCAACCGCCCACCGAGACGAGCGTCTTGACGTTCGGGTACTGCTTCTTGAATTTGTTCAGCAGGTTGAAGTGGCCCTTGTAGGGAAGGGCCGGGTCCATCTCGGCGCCCGCGACGCCCGGCCAGGTCATCCCGGTGGCCGCGTTGTTCACGTTGTCCGCGCCGACGGAGATCTTGTTGTCGGAACCGATGTGCGCGAAGGCGTAGTTCAGGTGGGTGACCTTGGACCACGGGATGTTGTTGGCGAGGTAGGCGGGGGTGCCGTCCTTGCCGGTGCGCCAGCCCGTGAAGTAGCCGATGACGCGGCGCTGGTGGTCGGCGCCCATCTTCTCGCGACCCTCGGAGTCGTAGACGGAGCAGTACGGGACGTCCACTCCGGCCGTCTTGTACAGGCCGTCGGGGCGACAGCTCTCGTTGTCTGCGGCGTGCGAGACGCCCGCGGAGAGCCCGCCGACCAGCAGGCCGGCGATCGTGGCGCCGGATGCCAGGAGCATCGCTCTCGTACGTGTGGGGGACAGCATGGTGCCTCCTGGGGAGGGGAGGATGGCAGGACACGGCGTGCGGCGAGGCCGGCCGGGCGGCGGGCGAAGCGGCAGCGCGGAAGCAGGAACCACTGCGGAGGTGCGGCGGAACGACGTGGGATGAGGTCGGGCGTCTTGCGGCAACGGGCTTGAACGTGGCGCTGGTTGACCCCTGACGTGCGCACGTCGGCGGGGTCGGCTCCCGGGGAAGATGAAGGGAACGTTAAGAGGACTAGACCAACCCGTCAATAGGTCTGGACCAACGCTCGCTCGTGAGTGCCGGCGGGAAACGTCCCCCGCGCGGCCGGCGCGACAGCGACGCTCGAGAATCGGCCGCTTGTGACCCAGGCCACAGCGATTCACTCGCATGGCCGACGATCGCCCGTGGCACACTGGCTCTAGTACCAGTAGCAGCGCACTCCGGGGTCGGTGTAATTCCGAACCGGCGGTATAGTCCGCGACCCGTCCGCAGCCAGCGGCCGGTTGACCAGGTGAAATTCCTGGACCGACGGTTAAAGTCCGGATGGGAGGCAGTGCGCGGCGGGCAAGTCACCGGTACGCCGCCGTCGGCGGTCCGTCGGCGTTTTCCTCCCGGGGAGACGTCTCGAACGGGCCGTATCGCCGGCCTCGGCGTCCCCGCGTGTGCTCACCCGCTTCATCTGTCGTATCCCGACAGGCCCCGGAGTCCGTGCCCGATGAGGCAGGAGGACCCGGTGGCGACACACGCCGCGCAGACAGCACACGACCCGAGCGCCCCCATGCGCCGCGCCGTCGAGCTCGCCGCACGCGGCCTCGGATCCACCAGCCCCAACCCCGTCGTCGGCTGCGTCATCACCGACCCCGCGGGCAACGTCGTCGGCGAGGGCTGGCACCACCGGGCCGGCGGGCCCCACGCCGAGGTCCACGCCCTGCGCGAGGCGGGCGGGGCCGCCCGCGGCGCCACCGCCTGGGTCACCCTCGAACCCTGCAACCACACCGGCCGCACCGGCCCCTGCGCCCAGGCTCTCATCGAGGCGGGCGTCAGCCGGGTCGTCTACGCCGTCCCCGACCCGAACCCGCAGGCCAGTGGGGGTGGCGCCACCCTGCGCGCCGCCGGGGTCGAGGCCGTGGCCGGCCTCCTGCGCGAGGAGGCCGAAGAGGGCAACGTCGCCTGGCTGACCTCCGTGCGCGAGGGCCGCCCGTACGTCCTGTGGAAGTACGCCGCGACCCTCGACGGCCGCATCGCCGCGGCCGACGGCACCAGCCGGTGGATCAGCTCCGCCGCCTCCCGCGCCGACGTCCACCGGCTGCGCGCCGAGGCCGACGCCGTCGTCGTCGGCTCCGGCACCCTGCGCGCCGACGACCCGCACCTCGCCGTACGCGGCGTCGACGGCGTCGACCAGCCGCTGCGCGTGGTCCTCGACACCCACGCCACGATCGAGCCGGGCGCCCGCGTCCTCGACGACGCCGCGCCCACCCTGATCGCCGTCGCCGAGGACGCCGACACCCGACACCTGCCCGGGGTCGACCTCCTGCGCCTGCCCCGCGCCGGCCGCGGGCTGAGCGTCGAGGCCCTCCTGGCCGCACTGCACCGGCGCGGGATCCGCTCCGTCCTCCTCGAAGGCGGCCCCACCCTCGCCGGGGCCTTCGTCGCCGCGGGCGCCGTCGACCGCGTCGTCGGCTACCTCGCCCCCGTCCTCCTCGGCGCGGGCCCCACCGCCCTCGCCGACGCCGGGATCACCACGATCACCGACGCGCTGCGCCTGACGATCACCGACAGCGCGCCCGTCGGCACCGACATCCGCATCACCGCAGTACCCGAAGCAGCCGCAGCACCCGCCGAGCCCACCGCGGCCGCGGACCCCGCCCGCCCCACCGTCCTCAAGGAGCACTGAGTGTTCACCGGAATCGTCGAAGAGCTGGGCGAGGTCACCGCCGTCGAGCAGCTCGCCGAAGCCTCCCGCTTCCGCCTGCGCGGCCCCGTCGTCACCGAGGGCGCCAAGCACGGCGACTCGATCGCCGTCAACGGCGTCTGCCTGACCGTGGTGGAGACCGCGGACGGCGAGTTCACCGCCGACGTCATGCAGGAGACCCTCAACCGCTCCAGCCTCGGCGCCCTCGTCCAGGGCTCCCGCGTCAACCTCGAACGCCCCATGGCCCTCGGCGGGCGCCTCGGCGGCCACCTCGTCCAGGGACACGTGGACGGCACCGGCGAGATCCTCTCCCGGACCCCCTCCGAGCACTGGGAGATCGTCCGGATCGCCCTCCCGGAGAACCTCGCAAGGTACGTCGTAGAGAAGGGCTCTATCACTGTGGACGGCGTCAGCCTCACCGTGGTCGAGGCCGCCGCCGACTGGTTCTCCGTGAGCCTGATCCCCACCACCCTGGCGCTGACCACCCTCGGCCTCAAGACGAGCGGTGACCCGGTCAACCTGGAGGTGGACGTCCTCGCCAAGTACGTCGAACGCCTCCTGGCCGCCGGCGTCACCCCGCCGCACGCCGAAGGAGCAGCGCAGTGAGCGCCCTGACCTGGCTGAACACCGAGGCCTTCACGGTCCTCGGCCAGAAGGTCATCTGGTCCGACATGATCGGGAACCTGATGGGCCTCGCCGCCCTCGCCCTCGGCTGGCGCCGCTCCATCTGGACCTGGCCCGCCCAGCTCCTGTCCGGGGTGATCCTCGTCGCCGCCTACGCCTCCGCCCACCTCGCGGGCGGCGTCGGCAAGCAGCTCCTCGTCATCTCCGTCGCCGTCTGGGGCTGGCGCTCCTGGCAGCTCGGCCGGCAGAAGGCGCAGGACGGCACGATCGCCGTCCGCACCGCGAGCAACAAGGAGCGCGGCCTGCTCCTCGCCGGAGCGGCGGTCGGCACCCTCGCCGTCGGCGGGCTGTTCACCCTCTTCCCGCAGCTCTCCTGGAGCCCCTGGGCCGACGCCTACATCTTCGTCGGCACGATCGTCGCGATGGTGGCCCAGGCCCGCGGCCTCGTCGAGTTCTGGTTCGCCTGGCTCCTCGTCGACCTCGTCGGCGTCCCCCTCGCCTTCCAGAGCGGCCTGGCCTTCTCCGGCCTCGTCTACGTCGTCTACTTCGCCCTCGTCCTGTGGGGCGCCTACGACTGGTACCAGCGCTCGCGCACCACCCCCGCCCCGGCCCTCGAAGGAGCAACGGCATGACCACCCTCAAGCCCGTGCCCGACGTCCTCGACACCGATTTCCACGAGGCCTTCCTCCTCGACCCGGTCGAGCAGGCCATCCGCGACATCGCCGCCGGCCGCCCCGTGGTCGTCGTCGACGACGAGGACCGCGAGAACGAGGGAGACCTCGTGATCGCCGCCGAGAAGGCCACGCCCGAGATCATCGCGTTCATGATGAGCGAGTGCCGCGGCCTGATCTGCGCCCCCATGGAGGGCCCCGAGCTGGACCGGCTCGAACTGCCCCAGATGGTCGGCGACAACACCGAGTCGATGCAGACCGCCTTCACCGTCTCCGTGGACGCGAGCGCCGCCCACGGCGTCACCACCGGCATCTCCGCCGCCGACCGGGCCACCACCCTGCGCCTGCTGGCCCAGGCCGCCAGCGAGCCCTCCGACTTCGTGCGCCCCGGCCACGTCTTCCCGCTGCGCGCCAAGCCCGGCGGCGTCCTGGTCCGCAACGGTCACACCGAGGCCGCCGTCGACCTCGCCCGCCTCGCGGGCCTGCGCCCCGCCGGCGCCATCGTGGAGATCGCGGGCGAGGACGGCGTCATGCTGCGCCTGCCCGAGCTGATCCCCTTCGCCCGCAAGCACGGCCTGACGATCATCTCCATCGAGGACCTGATCGCCTACCGCCGCTCCGCCGAGCCGACCGTGCGCCGCGAGGCCGAGGTCACCCTGCCCACCGCCGCCGGCGAGTTCACGGCGTACGGCTTCCGCTCCACCGTCGACGGCGTCGAACACGTCGCCCTCGTCCACGGCGAGATCGGCGACGGGGAGGACGTCCTGGTCCGGATGCACTCCGAGTGCCTGACCGGGGACATCTTCCAGTCCCAGCGCTGCGACTGCGGCCCCCAGCTCCAGGCCTCCATGGCCCGCATCCAGGACGAGGGCCGCGGCGTGGTCGTCTACCTGCGCGGCCACGAGGGCCGCGGCATCGGCCTGCTGTCCAAGCTGCGCGCCTACGAACTCCAGGAGCGCGGTCGCGACACCCTCGACGCCAACCTGGAGCTGGGCCTGCCCGCCGACGCCCGCGACTACGGCGCCGGCGCGCGGATCCTCACCGACCTCGGGGTCCACAGCGTCCGCCTGCTGACCAACAACCCCGACAAGACCGCGGCCCTCGTCCGCCACGGCATCGCCGTCACCGGACGCGAGGCCATGCCCGTCGAGGCCGGCGAGCACAACCTGCGGTACCTGCGCACCAAGCGCGACCGCATGGGCCACGAGCTGCCCTGGCTGGACGCGGCCGTGCCCACGTCCGCCTGCGGCAACCAGTAACACCCGCACCACCCGAACGAACCACGAGAAGTACGCAACGCACCGAGGAGCAGAGCTGTGAGCGGCAAGGGCGCACCCGAACTGAGCGTGAAGAACTGTGGCGACCTCCGGGTCGCCGTCATCGCGGCCCAGTGGCACGAGAAGGTCATGGACGGTCTGGTCGACGGCGCCCTGCGGGCCCTGCACGAACTGGGCATCGACGAACCCACCGTCCTGCGCGTCCCGGGCAGCTTCGAGCTGCCGGTGGTGGCGAAGGTACTCGCCGGTCGCGGTTACGATGCCATCGTCGCCCTCGGAGTGGTCATCCGCGGCGGCACCCCGCACTTCGACTACGTCTGCCAGGGCGTCACCCAGGGCCTGGTACAGGTGTCGATCGACACCGGAGTCCCCGTCGGCTTCGGAGTACTGACCTGCGACAACGACGAGCAGGCGCTGGACCGCGCCGGCCTCGAGGGGTCGAACGAGGACAAGGGGCACGAAGCGGTCACCGCCGCCGTCTCCACCGCCATGACCCTGCGTACCGTCAGCGAACCCTGGCGCTGAGTGGCGACGGGGGACCCCTTATTCTGAGGACCATCATGGCGAACAAACCCTCCAAGAGCTTCGAAGAACTCTTCACCGAGCTCCAGCTCAAGGCCGCCAACGGCGACCCCAGCACGTCCCGCACCGCCGAGCTCGTCTCCAAGGGCGTCCATGCCATCGGCAAGAAGGTCGTCGAGGAGGCCGCCGAGGTCTGGATGGCCGCCGAGTACGAGGGCAAGGAAGCCGCCGCCGAGGAGATCTCCCAGCTGCTCTACCACGTCCAGGTGATGATGGTGGCGCGCGGGATCTCCCTCGACGACGTCTACGCGCACCTCTAGGCCGGAGCACCCACCGCGGGCCCCCCGCCCGTCCACCCGTCTTTTCCCTACGCACCCGAGGAAGATCCATGCTGCGCATCGCCGTCCCCAACAAGGGTTCACTCTCCGGACCGGCGTCGGCGATGCTCCATGAGGCCGGGTACCGCCAGCGCAAGGAATCCAAGGAACTCGTCACCGTCGACCCGGACAACGAGGTCGAGTTCTTCTACCTCCGCCCGAAGGACATCGCGATCTACGTCGCCTCGGGCAAGCTCGACATCGGCATCACCGGCCGCGACCTGCTGCTGGACTCCGGGGCCAACGCCGAGGAGATCCTGCCGCTGAACTTCGGCCGGTCCACCTTCCGCTACGCCACCAAGCCCGGCACCGCGAAGGGCCCCGAGGACTTCGGCGGGATGACGATCGCGACCTCGTACGAGGGAATCGTCGCCAAGCACCTCGCCGACCTCGGCGTCGACGCCTCCGTCGTCCACCTGGACGGCGCCGTCGAGACCGCCATCGAACTCGGCGTCGCGCAGATCATCGCCGACGTCGTCGAGACCGGCACCAGCCTGCGCAACGCCGGCCTGGAGGTCATCGGCGAGCCCATCCTCAAGTCCGAGGCCACCGTCATCCGCCGCGTCGGCGCCGACACCGACGACCCCAAGGTCGGGCAGTTCCTGCGCCGCCTCCAGGGCGTCCTGGTCGCCCGGAGCTACGTGATGATGGACTACGACTGCCGCGCCGAGCACCTGGAGCGCGCGGTCGCCCTCACCCCGGGCCTGGAGTCGCCGACGGTCTCCCCGCTCCACAACGAGGGTTGGGTCGCCGTCCGTGCCATGGTCCCCGCCAAGGACGCCCAGCGGATCATGGACGACCTGTACGAGCTCGGCGCGCGCGCGATCCTCACCACCTCGATCCACGCCTGCCGCCTCTGACCGGTACGCGGCCCCCGCCCCGTACGCCCAGCCCACCCGCAGAAGGCATCACCAGCACCATGAGCCAGCCCGTCGCACAGCCCGCGCCCCCCGCCCTGCCGGTCACCTTCCGGCCGACCCGCACGCGGGCGGTGCTGCTGAGCGTCGGGTTCGCCATGTTCGCCACCATCACGGCCGTCGCCCTGATGCTGGAGCGGCTCAGCACCGGCGAGCGGATCAGCTTCGTCTTCACCGCCGCCCTGATGAGCTCCGTCCTCGTCCTGCTCAGCCGCCCCAAGGTGGTCGCGGACGAGGCCGGGGTCACCGTGGTCAACCTCACCACCACCCGTCGTCTGGCGTGGGCTCAGATCCTGCGCGTCAACCTCCGCCCCGGCGACCCCTGGGTCTTCCTCGACCTCAGCGACGGCACCAGCCTGCCCGTCCTCGGCATCCAGCCGGGCGTGGCCCGGGCCCAGGCCATCGGCGACGCCCGCGCCCTGCGCGCCCTGGCCGAGACCCGGGGGACCGGCGCCGACGACTGAGCGCCGTCGACCTCGTGGCTGCGTCCCATTGCGGCCGCGACCTCAATGACTACCCTGGTGGCGGGGCGCAACAGCGCGCCCTCCCACCCGCCCCGGGTTCCCGTGGCCCGTGGGCACCTGCGACCAGAGGAGTGACTCCCTCCAGCAATGGACGGATCGTCCGGTAGTACCCGCGCCGCCCTCCCCGCGGAGGCGGCGGCATGACCATCCCGCTACTCCTGCTCCTGGCGGCCTTCGCCCTGATCCTCGCCAACGGTTTCTTCGTGGCGGCCGAGTTCGGCCTCGTCACGGTGGAGAGACCCGAGGCCGAACGCGCGGCCGCCGAAGGCGACCGCCGCGCCCGTACGGTCGTCAAGGCCCTGCGCGAGCTGTCGTTCCAGCTGTCCGGAACCCAGCTCGGCATCACCATCACCTCACTCGTCGTCGGCATGCTGGCCGAACCGGCCCTCGCCGCCCTGCTGTCCGGGCCGCTCACCGCGACCGGCCTGCCCCGGGGCGCCGTCCCCGGCGTGGCCGTCGTCATCGGCATGCTGCTCGCCTCCGCCGTCCAGATGGTCGTCGGCGAGCTCGTCCCGAAGAACTGGGCGATCTCCCGGCCGCTCCAGGTGGCCCGCTTCGTCGCCGGCCCGCAGACCCTCTTCTCGCGGGCCCTGCGGCCCGTGATCGCCGGCCTCAACTCCGTCGCGAACCGGCTCGTACGGGCGCTCGGCGTCGAGCCCACCGAGGAGATGGCCTCCGCCCGCACCCCCGGCGAACTGGTCTCCCTGGTCCGCCATTCGGCCCAGGCCGGAGCCCTCGAACAGGACACCGCCGACCTCTTCGTACGGACCCTGTCGCTCGGCGAACTCACCGCCCAGCACGTGATGACCCCCCGGGTGAAGGTCAGCGCCCTCCAGCACACCGCCACCGCGGCCGACGTGCTGAACCTGACCCGCGCCACGGGCCTGTCCCGCTTCCCGGTCTACCGCGAGCGCATCGACGAGGTCACCGGCGTCGTCCACCTCAAGGACGCCCTCGCCGTGCCCGAGCCCGAGCGCTCCCGCACCACCGTCGGCCGGATCTGCGTCGCCCCCCTGCTGGTGCCCGGCTCCCTGCCGGTGCAGCCGCTGCTGGAACGGTTGCGCAGCGAGCAGCCCATGGCGGTGGTGGTCGACGAGTACGGCGGCACCGCCGGCGTGGTCACCCTGGAGGACATCGTGGAGGAACTCGTTGGCGAGGTCCGCGACGAGCACGACCTCGCCGAGGACGACAGCCCCGAACTGACCGCCGTGCCCGCCGAGGACGGCCGCCCCTCCTGGGAGGCCGACGGCAGCTGCCGCGTGCACACCCTGCGGCGCATAGGCCTGGAGGTGCCCGAGGGCCCCTACGAGACCGTCGCGGGCCTCGTCGCCGACCTGCTGGGCCGCATCCCGGCCCCCGGCGACCGGGCCGAACTGCCCGGCTGGAGGGTCTCCGTCCGCCGCGTCGGCCGCAACCGCGCCGAACGCGTCCGGCTCGTCCGGCTGACGACCGTACCCGCCGCGGGGACCCCCGCGACCGGGACCGCGACGGCCGGGGCCGCGCGCGCCGGCGTCCGCGTCGACGCCGGCCTCCCCGTACCGACCGGACCCGGCCGGCAGGCCGACCCGAGCGCCCCGAGGGACCGGGCGGCGGCCACGGACCGGACGGCCGCGGCCCAACTGGAAGGCGCCGGCCGATGAACGCCCTCCAACTGCTCTTCGCCCTGCTCCTGGTCCTGGCCAACGGATTCTTCGTCGGCGCCGAGTTCGCCCTCGTCTCCGTACGCCGCAGCCAGATCGAGCCGCTGGCCGCCGAGTCCAAGCGGGCCCGCCAGGTGCTGTACGGCCTGGAGAACCTGCCCCGCATGATGGCCGCCGCCCAGTTCGGCATCACCGTCTGCTCGCTCACCCTGGGCGCGGTCGCCGAGCCCACCGTGGCCCGGCTGTTGGAGCCCGTCTTCCACGCCGTCCACGTCCCGCAGGGCCTGATCCACCCCCTCGGCTACGCGCTCGCGCTCGCCGCGGTGATCTTCCTGCACCTGGTCATCGGCGAGATGGTCCCGAAGAACCTCGCCATGGCCGCTCCCGAGCGGACCGCCCTGTGGTTCAGCCCCGGACTGGTCGCCTTCGCCCGCGTGTGCGGGCCGGTGACGACCGCGCTCGGCGCCTGCGCCGCCCTGGTGCTGCGCCTGTTCAAGGTGGAGCCCAAGGACGAGGTCGAGGCCGTCTACACCAGCGCCCAGCTCGGCCGGCTCGTCGAGGACTCCCGGCAGGCCGGACTCCTCGAACCGGTGGAGCAGGAACGCCTGGAGGACGCCCTCGAACTGGGCAGCCGCCCCGTCACCGACGTCCTGCTGTCCCCGGGGCGACTGGTCACCGTCGGCCCCGCCGTCACCCCCCGCCAGATCGAGCAGCTGACGGTGCGCACCGGCTACTCGCGCTTCCCCGTCCGCTCCGACGGAGGCGCCTTCATGGGCTACCTCCACGTCAAGGACGTCCTCGACCTGGACGACCGCGAACGGGCCGTCCCGCAGCGGGTCTGGCGCCGCATGACCACCCTGTGCTCCACGCTCCCGCTGGACGACGCGCTGAGCGTCATGCGGCGCGACGCCACCCACCTGGCCCAGGTCGCCGACCCGGCCGGGCGGGTGCTGGGGCTGGTCGCCCTGGAGGACGTCCTGGAGATGCTGGTCGGCGAGGTCCGCGACCCCGCCCACCGGGTACCGGCCAGACGGCCCGTGAGGAGCCCCGAGGAGGTCCTCACGCGCTGACCCCCGCGCCGCCGGCGGCTTGCCGCCGCGGCCGGTGGAACCGGGTCGGACCGACGACGGAGCCGCCGCCCCCGCTCACAGGAGCGGCGGCTCCTGGCGTTCCTGCGGGCCCCGCCCGGACAGCACCTCTCCGTACGCCTGCATCAGGTCGGCCAGCCGCAGCGTCGCCAGGTCCTCCCGGGAGGGCTCGCCGGCGAAGCCGGACAGCCGCAGGTCCCGGTAGGCGCAGCTCTTCTCGTACAGGGTCCGCAGGAAGCGGCCGTTGCCCAGCTCGTCGATCCAGCCCTGCTCGACGACGTGTCCGCTGATGCTGCGCAGCTCCTCGAGGGCCTCCTCGTCCCAGTGGTCGCCGTTCGTGTCGGCCAGTACCTCGCCGATCGCGGTCAGTTCCGCCGGCCGGTAGCTCGGGAAGTCCACCCGCGTCGTGAATCGGGAGGACAGCCCCGGATTGGTCGCCAGCAGCCGGTCCATGCCCGCCGGGTACCCCGCCAGGATCACCACCAGGTGGTCCCGGTTGTCCTCGGCGCGCTTGAGCAGCACCTGGAGAGCCTCGTCGCCGTACGCGTCGCCCTTGCTGTAGCCGGAGTTGGACAGGCTGTACGCCTCGTCCACGAACAGCACCCCGCCGATCGCGGAGTCGATCAGCTCGTTCGCCTTCACCGCGGTCTGCCCGAGGAACTCGCCCACCAGGTCGGCCCGTTGCGCCTCCACCAGATGGTCCCCGCCCAGCAGCCCCAACGCGTAGAACACCCGCCCCAGGATCCGCGCCACCGTGGTCTTCCCGGTGCCCGAGGGCCCCGAGAAGACGAAGTGCCGCTTCGGCGGCTGCACCGGGAGCCCCTGCGCCGCGCGGAGCCGGGCCATGTGCAGCTGCGCGGAGAGGGCCTTCACCTGCCGCTTCACCGGCTCCAGCCCCACCATCCGCTCCAGCTCCGCCAGTGCCTCGGCCAGCGCCAGCGGATCGGAGGGCCCGGGGGGCAGCCCGGTCGGGGCGCCCTGCGGGGGCACGGCCACCTTGTGCCGTACGCCCGCCGGCCGGCCCGTGCCCGTCGGCGGCCCGAAGCGGGGGTCCGGCGGCTCGCCGGGGGTCGGGGGATCGGCCTCCGCCTGCGCGTCCGGCGCCAGGTCCGGGATCGGCCCGCCGCCGTCCAGGGCGGCCACCGCGGTGAAGTCCCCGCCCACCGGGGACAGGCCGTGCCCGGCGAAGCCCTCGACGAGGTGCCCGCCGTGTCCGGCGTGACCGGCCAGGTCCGCCATCCCGTCGCCGTCGTCGCTGTCCTCGATGGCCGTGAGCCGGGCCGCCGTGTCCATGAACGCCGGGTCCACCCGGTGCACCGCCCGGTACAGCGGCAGCGCGGCGGCGCTGCGCCCGGTGCCCTCGCGCGCCCGGGCCAGCCAGTACCGCAGCTCCTTGCGCTGGGGCTGCTCGCTGCGACAGCGCATCAGCGCCGCCGACAGCATCGGCTCCGCCTGCCCGAACATCTCCAGGCGCACCCGCGCCATCCCGCCGAAGAGCCCGGCCTCGATGCCGAGCACGGGATCGTCGACGAGGGGTTCGGTGTGGCGTACGAGCTGTTCCCAGTCCTTGACCAGGTAGGCCCGGCAGGCGTGCAGGAAGCGGACCTGCGGATCGGCGTCCACGGGCGGCAGCGCGGCGAGCGCCTGGTCCAGTTCGGGGACGTGCCGCCCGTCGAGCCAGTGCGAGGCGTGGGCCAGCAGCAGGTCGCGCCGGCTCTCCAGCACCGGCTGCACCCACCAACCCAGCCAGTACCAGGAGTTCAGGGTCCGCCGGTGGCGGGCGCGTTGCTCCCCGAAGCGGTCCCGGTGGGCGTACATGCGCAATAACGCGTTGGTGGTGTCCACGCGCAGCGCGTGCAGGCCCAGCCAGGCGTCGGCCATGGCCGGATCCAGCCTGACGGCCGCGCGGAACTCCTCCTCCGCCTGCGGGTAGGCGCCCATCGTGCAGGCGTCGACCCCGCGCAGCCAGGCGAGTTCGGCCGGGGCGTGGGCGCTGCCCGGCATGCCGAAGTCCATCACATCCCCCACAAGCCTGCCCGAGGTGCGCGGCAACCTCCGCGCGGCGCACGTGAGTTGTCCCGACCGCTGATGAAATCAGGGCTGCATCGTACCTGCGGGGACGCACCTTACCCAGGGTGCGACGGACGCGGTTCGGGCGCGGGCCCCGCCGCGCAGCGTAACGCAGGGTGAGGGGCGGGGGTCGGCGCGACCCGTTCCGGGCCCGCCGCGCGGGGCGTGAGGGCAGAACGAAGCCCCCGATCACGGGGGAACAATCGGGGGCTTCGCGTCCGCGGTGGCCCGTACGGGCCCCGCGTTCAGAACGTACGGCGGTTCCCGGGGCGCGGTCAAGCGCCTCCGCGCGGGCGGCGGCGCCCGCCCGGACCGCCCGGCTCAGGCCTGGGGCAACCCGTCACCCTCGGTGACGGAAGGGCGGGTTTCCGGGGTCGCAGCGGCCCCGGAAGTCCACTCGTATCCCGTACCGCTCTGGTGTACCAAGGCGTCCGCGAAGGGGCGTGAAGGGTCGTCCGCGAAGTGCGCGAGCTCCGCGCGCTCCCATCCGTCCCAGAAGTCGGAGAGTTCGCGACCGTCCCGGTTTCGCCCGCGCCCCCAGGACGTCGTACGGGCCGTCTCCATCCACAGCAGCCGCGCCAGGTACGGCCGCAGCTCCCGCCGCCCGGCGCCGACCCCCTCGACGAGCAGCACGGGCGCGGGCTCCAGGACCCGCTCCGGGCCGAACCGGCGCTCCACCCAGTCGTACGGGGCCCAGCGCGCGCTCCGCCCGGCGGCCAGCGGCGCCACCACCTGCTCGCGCAGCCGCCCCCACCACCCGAACAACTCCTCGTGAGTGGCCACGTCGTCCAGGTGCAGCACCGGAGCCCCGCCGAGCGCCCCGGCGAGCCGGTCCGCGAAGGTGCTCTTCCCCGACCCGGCGTGCCCGTCGATCCCGATCAACCGGACGGGACCGAGCGAGGGGGGCAGCGCGGCGAGCTCGCGCGCGAGGGACTGAAGTGACCGAGGGTGCTCCACCCGGTCAGCGTACGTCCGCCCGTGCGGTAGCCCCCGACACGACCCCTCCGCTTTGCCGTCCCGGGGCGGGGAACTGGAAAGGTGGGCGAACCGCTCCACCGCACGAACCGCATGAACGGTGCGAACGGCACGAACCGGAAGGAAGCCGCGCGACCGCTCCACCCCGCTCCACCGCTCCACCCCGCTCCACCGCTCCACCCCGCACGACCGAACCGACCCCTGGGGGCCACGCCGATGACCGCATCCACACCCCGCCGCGCCCTCCTGGCCATCGCCCTCGCGGTCGCCGGGGCCTCCGCCGTACCCATCGGCGGCCGGGCCTCCGCCGCCCCCGGCCGCGTCCCGGCGCCCGCGCCCGAAGCCGGCGCGCCCACCGTCGACAACCGGTTCTGGTACGCGTACGACCACTGGACGGCCGGCACCCACCGGGGCACCACCGCCATCGGAGGCGGCCGTCCCGGACTGGAGATCGCGACTCCCGCGGGACGCACGGTCTACGCCGACCCCCACACCGGCCGCTCCGCCACCTGGGAGTACGCCGCCTGGACCTCCCCGGTGCACCGCTCGACCGTCCCGGCCACGGAGATCATCGCCTCCTGGAACGCCCGCACCCCCACCGGCACCTGGATCCAGGTCGAGCTGCGCGGCACCTACACCGACGGCACCCGCACCCCCTGGTACGTGATGGCCCGCTGGGCCTCCGGCGACGCCGACATCCGCCGCACCTCGGTCGACGGTCAGGGCGACGGCCGCAGCGCCGTCTGGACCGACAGCCTCTCCCTGGACGCCCAGGCCGCCGCGGGGGGCCTGCGCCTGCGGGACTGGCAACTGCGTCTGACCCTCCACCGCCGGCCGGGCGCCACCGCGGGCCCCACGGTGTGGCTCGCCGGAGCCATGGCCTCGCACGTCCCCGACCGGCGCACCGTCACGGCGTCCACGCCCTCCGGCCGCGCCCACGAGCTGAAGGTCCCGCGCTACTCGCAGGAGGTCCACGCCGGCCGCTACCCCCAGTACGACAACGGGGGAGAGGCCTGGTGCAGCCCCACCTCCTCGCAGATGGTCGTCGAGTACTGGGGCGCCCGGCCCGACCCCGCCGCCCTCGCCTGGGTGGACCGCCGGTACAGCGACCCGCAGGTCTGCCACGCCGCCCGCTCCACCTACGACGCCGCCTACAAGGGCTGCGGCAACTGGCCCTTCAACGCCGCCTACGCCGCCACCTACCCCGGTCTCGCGGGCGTCGTCACCCGGCTGACCTCCCTGGCCGACCTGGAGACCCTGGTCCGCGCGGGAATCCCCGTCATCACCTCCCAGTCCTTCCTGAAGGAGGAGTTGCCCGGAGCCGGCTACGGCACGGCGGGCCACCTGATGACCGTCATCGGCTTCACCGCCGCCGGCGACGTGGTCGTCAACGACCCGAACTCCGCCGACAACACGAAGGTCCGCCGTGTCTACCCGCGCCGCCAGTGGGAGAACGTCTGGCTGCGCACCAAGCGCCTGAACGCCGCCGGGAAGACCGCCTCGGGCAGCGGCGGCGTCTGCTACCTCTACGTCCCGGTCCGCCCGGACGCGGCCCGGACGGCCGCCCTGAGGGCGGTCGGCGTCCTGTGACGCCTTGCGGGCCGTGACGGACGGCGGGGGTCGTACGGGGCGCTCCCCGTACGACCCCCGTGTCCGGTCGGGCGCGGCAGCTCAGCGCTTCGCGCAGGTCTTCCACGAGAAGTGGTAGAGGGTGCTGATGCTGCCGTCGGTGGAGTCCACCGTCACGAAGCTCGTGGTGTTGGCGGTGTCCGACGAACCGCCGTTGACGCGCAGCTCCGTGTTGATGTTGAGGTTCCGCTTCGCCCCGCACGGGTGGTAGACGAGGGCCTCGACCGGCACGCTGTCGGAGACCAGCCAGTTGTTCTGGTACGGGCCGTACAGGGTGTGGCTGCGGGCCGAGGTCTGCGTCATGCCCTGGAAGTAGTACGAGGCCTTGTGCTCCGCGCTCGCGCCGTTCTCCAGGCTGGCGAAGCCCCGGTAGTCGGCCTGGGTGACGGCGAACGTGTAGCCCTGCGGGACGTTCATGCGCAGGCCGAGCTGACAGTTCTTGCGGAAGTCCGTTCCCGCGGTGTCCTTGCCGACCTTCGCCAGGTACTCGCTGTAGGTCACCGTGAAGGCGGTGTTGTCCTCGGAGACGGCGACCGAGGCGCTGCCCGGGCGGCAGCCCGAGCCGTTGACCTGGGCCACGTCGATGGTGATCTTCTCCGGCGGCGCGGCCGACGGGGAGCCGGGCGCGGCGCCGGCGGACGGGCTGAGGGTGGCCGCGGCGAGTACGGCGCCGGCTCCGGCGACGAAGACCGTTCTGAACATGGGGGTCCTTCCGATCGGTGCACTGCCTGATCGGCTCGACACCGTTCCACACCCCCCGCGGCCCGTTCCGCAGGCGCGGCTGTGCCGGTCGCCGGGGTCGGGACACTGCGCCCGGCCGGCCGATTCCGCGGAACGTCGTACGGACGGACCGTCGCACCATCGGACGGTCGGACCGGCCCGGGGAGATCGGGAAAATGCCGTGACCCCGGACGGATTGAAGGATGAAATATGGGCATAAAGGGCATGTAAGGCTTCTCACAGGAGGCAGCCCACCATGACCACCCATCCGAGCATCGAACACCACCCGGACCTCGCCGAGATGCGCACCCGGTTCGAGCGCGTGACCAGCACTCCCGCCGCGCAGACGGTGGAGGCGTTGGGCCTGATCACCGGCCTGTACCTGGCCGTCTCGCCGTGGATCGCGGGCTTCAGCGTGCTGGGTCCGCTGGCCGTCAACAACCTCATCGCCGGCCTGGCCTTCTGCCTGTGCATGGGCGGCCTGGGGTCGGCGTACGAGCGCACCCACGCGATGGCCTGGACGGCTGTCGCGATCGGCGCGTGGACCATCGTCGCCCCCTGGGTCATCGCCGGTGAGATGGACACCACGCGCAGTGTCGTCAGCAACGTCATCACCGGCGCGGTCGCCCTGTGCCTCGGCCTGGCCATGGCGGCCATGGCCGGACGCGAGCGCCGCGCCACCTGACCGGTCCGCCGGTCGGGCGACGACGTACCGCCGGGCGCGGGGGCGCCCGGCACCACGGGCCCCGACGCCTCCCCGACGCGGGAGGCGCAGGGGCCCCGGCGCGTCCGGGCGCCGGGGACGTGACGCTCGCCACCCGTGACGGTCGTCTCTACACGAAAGCCACGAACGCCGGCACATTGGACGGCATGACCACACACACCGCCGCCCTCACCGCCCGCGCCCGCAGCCTCGTCGGCACCGGGGGTCCCAAGGAGGGTTCCTCCTGGTTGGAGCACGTCCTCGGCTGGACCCTCGTGGTCGTCCTCGCGATGCTCGTCACACGGCTCGGCTGGATCTGACCCGCCCCGTCCCCGCAGGTCGCCGCCGTACGCGGTCGACCGCGGACGGGCTCACGAGGCCTCCAGTCGCAGCCCGTCGGTGACGATCACGTCCGAGGTGACGAGCGCCTGCTCGGCGCTGACCCGCGTCATGAAGACGAACGGCGGGATCACCGGCGGAGCCGGCAGGCCGTCCGGGCTGAAGGTGACGCACAGCAGCCCCTCGATGCACCCGCTGAACCGGGTCAGGTACAGGGTCACGTCGCCGCGCAGGTCGAGGGAGCGGGCGCTCAACCCGTACTCCCGTCCACCGTCACGCGTGCGCAGCCGGTAGTCCCGCAGGGACGCCGCCGCCATCCTCAGCACCAACACCCTGCGCGGCCCGTCGACGGTCGGGACCTGGCCGATTCCGGCGAGCGTGAAGCCCTGCGGGGCGAACAGCGACGTGGTGACCGTCGGGGGAGTGCGCGCGGCCGGGAACCCCGGCGCGAACGCGGACGCCGCGGACGCCCCCGCGGGTGGACCCGGGTCGGCCCGGGCCGGTGGCGCGCCGCCGACCAGCGCCGCCAGCAGCACCACGGGCAGTGCGACGGCCAGGGCGTGCGGCCCGCGACCGGCCGGCTCGCCCCGCGCCCTCTCCTTCCCGGCCTCCGTCTCCGCCGCCCCCTCCCCGGCGGTGTCCGCCCCTTCCCCGGCGGTGTCCGCACCCTCCGCTTCCGCCGCACCCTCCGCGTCCGACAGCGGGGTCCAGCCGAAGGCCAGGGCGCCGCCCGCGATCCCGAGCAGCGCGCCCACCAGGAACCCGCCCAGGTTGGTCGCCACGAACGACAGCACCGACAGCAGCATCGCGTGCACCGACACGTACGCCCGCGCCTGCGGCAGGAACCAGAGGAACGCCCCCGCCACGATCAGCGCGGCGCCGATCCCGATGGCCGCGATCCCGCCCAGGCCGAGGCTGACCAGCACGGTCAGCGGGGAGAGCGGGACCAGCAGCAACTCGGCCCCGCCCAGCACGAGCAGCAGCCCGCCCCAGAAGGGCCGGGTGCGCCGCCACCTCCGCAGTCGTTCCCGGCGTCCGCCCCGGGGCCGCCCCGCGGGCGGTCCTAGAAGCACGTGCGCCCGTCCAGGCCGACGCTGAGCCGCATGCCCTTGAGGCGGAAGTTCCCGCCGGTCGCGGACCAGGCGTGCGATTTCACGCCGACGACCTCGATGTTCCCGGCCTGGAGACCGAACTTCCCCGGTTCGCCCCTGATCCCGTCGACCTGGTCGAGGGTGGAGGCGTCCCGGCCGATCTGCGCGGTGCCGAAGGTCGCGTCGCCGTCGAGGTCCTCGCCGTCGATGACGAGGTTGCTCGCGGTCACCGCGCCGGCCGGTCCGCCCGCCGTCAGCTTGAACACCACCTTGCCCAGCGGGGTGTCCACCTCCGCCGCCTGGCAGATGTCGCTGAGCGTGGCCTCGCCGATGCCGAGGAGGGCGACGGGATGCCCCTTGCCGTCGACGGAGCGGTCGGTGTGCACGTAGGAGGCGAGCCCCTTGCTGGTCAGTTTCGAGGAGGAGACCTGGAAGTTCGTCCCCGAGACGGCGAAGGACGCGGCGAGCGCGCCCTGCGCCATGACCACGGCCAGTACGCCGACCGCCGCGACCGCGGGCACCGCCGCGACGGCCGCCCTCCTCCAGCGGACCCGCCCCTCGGGGGCCGCCCTTCCGTCCTTCGTGCCCCGGCCCTCGCCGGTGTCCCTGCCGGTGCCCTGGCCCATGGTGGTGCCTCCCGTACGTCGTCCGGTGCGCGGGGGATGCGCGGAGGAGTAGCGCGAAGCGAGCTCGGCACACAGGTCTGCGATACTGCGGGCATCCTGTGGCAGTTCGAGGCTAGGGCCGGATTTGAATAATAGTCAACAGCGTGGAACGACCGGGCGTTCGCAGGTACGCAGGGCCGAACTCATAGCCATCGGCCGGAAGTTGTTCGCCGACACCTCGTACGACGCCCTCTCCGTGGACGACATCGCGTCCCACGCCGGGGTGGCCAAGGGGCTCATCTACTACTACTTCAAGAGCAAGCGCGGCTATTACCTCGCCATCGTCGAGGACTCGGTCGCCGAACTGGTCGCCCGCGCCGGCGGGGAGCCGGACCTGCCGAACGTCGAGCGGGTGCGCCGCACGATCGACGGCTACCTCCACTACGCCGAGCACCACCAGGCCGCCTACCGCACCATCGTCACCGGCGGCGTCGGATCCGACGCCGAGGTCCTCGCGATCCGCGACGCGGTGCGCGAGGAGTTGGTCGGCGCGATCGCCGAAGGGGCCTACGGGCGCCGCGCGATCCCCGCGCTGGCCCGGCTCGCCCTGGTCGGCTGGCTCTGCGCGGTGGAGGGCGTCACCCTCGACTGGATCGGCTCCGCGGAGGCGGCGGACCGTCCCGGACGGGCCGAGGTGGGGGCCCTTCTGGTGCGGCAGCTGCGGGCCACTCTGGGCGTGATCGAGGAGTTCGTAGCGGAATGTCCCGCTCCGCCCACACTCGAGGAGTCCGCGATCGTCCCGGACGATCATCAGGTTCGACTACCGGTGACGGAAAGCGCCTGATCGGGCATACTCGACCCGCCGCAGCCGCTGTTCGAGCCCTTCCGTGATCCGGGAGGGCAGCATCGGCTGTGAGAGCACCGAGACCCGGCGGCGCGTACCACACCTCACGCGTCGCCGCCGTGCCCGACGAGGGAGGAGAGCGCCGCCATGACAGACCGCGCCCCGCAGCCGGTGGAACGTCAGCTGCCCACCGAGGAGTCCCGGGACCTCCTCGCGCTCGTACGCGAGATCGCCCAGCGGGAGATCCGCCCCCGGGCCGCCGAGGAGGAGGAGACCGGCCGCTTCCCCCGCGAGGTCTTCACCCTGCTCTCCGAGGCCGGCCTGCTCGGCCTCCCCTACGGCGGCGAGTTCGGCGGCGGCGACCAGCCCTACGAGGTCTACCTCCAGGTCCTGGAGGAGCTCGCGGCCGCCCGCCTGACCGTCGGCCTCGGCGTCAGCGTCCACTCCCTGGCCTGCCACGGCCTGGCCGGGTACGGCACCAAGGAGCAGCGCTCCGCCCACCTGCCCGACATGCTCGGCGGCGGGCTCCTCGGCGCCTACTGCCTGTCCGAACCGGCCGCCGGTTCGGACGCCGCCTCGCTCACCACCAAGGCGGTGCGCGACGGCGACGACTGGGTGATCACCGGGACCAAGGCCTGGATCACCCACGGCGGCGTCGCCGACTTCTACACGGTCCTCGCCCGCACCGGCGCCCCCGGCGCCAAGGGCATCACCGCCTTCCTCGTCCCCGGCGACGCCCCCGGCCTGACCGCGGCCGTCCCCGAGAAGAAGATGGGCATGAAGGGCTCGCCCACGGCCCAGCTGCACTTCGACGGCGTACGCGTCCCCGACGCCCGGCGCATCGGCGAGGAGGGGCAGGGTTTCACCATCGCCCTCGCCGCCCTCGACGCGGGCCGCCTCGGCATCGCGGCCTGCGCCATCGGCGTCGCCCAGGCCGCCCTGGACGAGGCCGTCGAGTACGCCCTCGGCCGCAAGCAGTTCGGGCACCCGATCGCGGACTTCCAGGGCCTGCGGTTCATGCTCGCCGACATGGCCACCAAGATCGAGGCCGGTCGCGCCCTGTACCTCGCCGCGGCGCGCCTGCGCGACGCGGGCAAGCCGTTCTCCCGGCAGGCCGCGATGGCCAAGCTGTTCTGTACCGACGCGGCGATGGCCGTCACCACGGACGCCGTGCAGATCCTCGGCGGCTACGGCTACACGGCGGACTTCCCCGTGGAGCGGCTGATGCGCGAGGCCAAGGTGCTCCAGATCGTGGAGGGCACCAACCAGATCCAGCGCATGGTCATCGCCCGCCACCTGGCCGGTCCCGAGACGCGCTGAGACGTCCCGAGGCGTGCTGAGTCGCGCCGATGCGCCCCGAGGCGCGCCCGGGTCGCGCGGCTCAGGGGCCGGTGGAGCCGAAGAGGGGGCCGGTCGGCCAGATCGGGGAGGAGGCGACCCGGACCCACTCGGGGTCGCGCCGCCCCGGCAGGGTCCGGCCGTCGGCGGCCCAGCGGTCCAGGAGGGCCCCGTAGATCGGCGGATCGGGCAGCCGTCGCGGAACCGATTCTTCGGACCTCGGAGCCCCGTACCCGTGTGCTTCGTACGCGGCCGGTGCGGGGCGGCGTCGGCGCCCCATCCTCAACGTGGACGTGTCGAGCGTGGTCATGCACGGCCAACGCGGGAGCCGGCGCGCGGGTAACCGCTCCTCCCGCGCGCCCATCCGTTCGACCCTTCCCCACCGGCCCACCGGCCCGCCCGGCGCCCCTCCCGCCGCCCGGACCGCGCCCTCGCCCGTCGGCCCCGGCCCCGCGCGCCCCGGCCCCGGCCCCCGGCCCCGCGCCGGGGTGTCAGGCACGCCCTGCCCGGTTGTCAAGGTGTGCCATGACTCTGGCACCGCGCCGCCGATCTGACGTACCGTCATATCCGCCGAGCCGCAGCCCACCCCGCAACCCGGAGGTTTGCCATGCCCGCGGACCGCCCCGTACCCCTCGACGAATACCCCGTCCACCAGGCCCCGTTGTCGATGAAGCACCTGGTCACGGGGGACCGCAACGCCTACGACCGGTGCATCTTCCACGTCTTCGACCACGCCGGCCGCGCCCTCCTCGTCCTCGGCCTCGGCGTCTACCCCAACGCCGGGGTGATCGACGCCTACGCCACCCTGCGCCTCGGTGACGAACTCCTCGCCGTCCGCGCCTCCGACGCCCTCACCGACGACCGGATGAACCTGTCCGTCGGCCCGCTGCGCATCACCGTCGACGAACCCCTCAAGCGGATCACCCTCCACTGCGAGCCCGACCCCGCCGACCCCGACGGACTCGCGTACGAGATCACCTGGACCGCCGACTTCCCCGCCGTCTGGGAGCCCCACCACGTCCAGCGCCGCGGCGACCGCCTCATGCTGGAAGGCCGCCGCTTCGTCCAGGCGGGCCACGTCAGCGGCACGATCCGGGCCCGGGGTCAGACGTTCGCCCTCACCGCGGGGGAGTGGACCGGCACCCGGGACCGCAGCTGGGGCGTGCGCCCGCTCCCGGGGGAGGAGGGCGGCCGGGCCGCCGAGGAACACCGCCCCGAGGGCTTCCACTGGCTCTGGATACCCGTCCGCTTCGAGGACCGCTTCCTGATGGTCATCGCCCAGGAGGACGCCGACGGCCACCGCACCCTGAACGAGGCCGTCCAGGTCTTCCCCGAGGGTGCGGGCCGCCACGACGTCCAACTCGGCTGGCCGCACACCGAGATCCGATACCGCCCCGGCACCCGCCACCCGCTGAGCGCAGTGGTCCACCTCACCGATCCCTCCCGCAAGCCCCTCGAACTCGGTGTGGAGATCCTCGCCTCCTCCCCCCTCGCCATCGGCGCCGGCTATCCGCCCGCGGGCGACTGGCAACACGGCACCTGGCAGGGCCGCGGCTGGATCGACCGCCGCTCCTACGACCTGTCCGACCCCGCCGCCCACCCCGCGGCGGCCTTCGGCGTCACCGACCACGCCGCCCGCTTCACCCTCGACGGCCGCGTCGGCCACGGCATTTTCGAGCACGGCAGCTTCGGCCGCCACGACCCCAGCGGATTCGCCGACTACGGCTCCGTCGCCCCCTAGGGCCGGTCGTCGAACTCCCGCCTGCCCCGCGGCGACGACAGGAGTTCGACGACAGACCCCAGGTCCCGCCGCCGCGTACGTCGTCGCACCACCCCAGGTCCACCCCGCGCAGGTCCACAGGAAAGGGGCTCCACCATGGCCACGGCACCACGTCCCCGCACCTCCACCCGCGAACCCGAGGAGCTCGGCCGCCGCCTCGCCGCCTGGCTCGACACCGAACTGCCCGGCGCGAAGGTCGTGGGCACCGCCGTGCCCGCCTCCAACGGCATGTCCAGCGAGACGCTGCTCTTCGACGTCGAGCACCCCGACGCCCCCGTCCGCGGCTGCGCCCTGCGCCTCGCCGCGGACCCGGCCGCGTACACCGTCTTCCCCCGCTACGACATGGCCCGCCAGCACCGCGTGATGAGCCTGGTCGCCGCACACACCGACCTGCCCGTCCCGCGCGTGCTCTGGCTGGAGGAGGACCCGGCGCCGCTCGGGGCGCCCTTCTTCGTGATGGCCCGCGCCGAGGGCCGCGTACCGCCCGACGTCATGCCCTACACCTACGAGGGCAACTGGTTGCACGCCGCGAGCGACGCGGAACGCGCGCACCTCCAGGAGGCCAGCGTCTCCCTCCTGGCCCGGCTCCACGACCAGTTCCCCGCACGGGAGGCCCGCTTCCTCCTCCCCGACGGCCCCGGCAGCCCGCTGCGCCGGCACGTCGAGGCCCAGCGCGCCTACTACGCCTGGGTCGTCGACGGACTCGCCCGCTCACCGCTCCTGGAGCGGGCCTTCGACCGACTGGAGGAACTCTGGCCCGTCGACGAGGGCGAGCCCGTCCTGAACTGGGGCGACGCCCGCATCGGCAACGTCGTCTACCGCCCCGACGGCTTCGACCCGGTCGCGGTCCTCGACTGGGAGATGGCCGCCTGCGCACCGCGGGAGGTCGACCTCGGCTGGACGGTCTACCTCCACCGCTTCTTCCAGGACCTGACCGTCGGCTTCGGCCAGGTGGGCCTGCCGGACTTCCTGCGCCGCGAGGACATCGAGCGCCGCTACGCCGAACTCACCGGGCACACCCCGCGCGACATGGAGTTCCACACGCTCTACGCCGCCCTGCGGCACGGCATCGTGATGCTGCGCATCGCCTACCGGCAGGCGTACTTCGGGGAGGTCGAGGTGCCGGCCGACCCGGACGCCCTGATCCTGCACCACGCCGCCCTGGACGGCATGGTGCAGGGCACCTACTGGTAGACCCGCCGGCCGGTCGCGCCGCCGGGTGCCCGCCCGCGGCCGATCAGGCGGCCTGCGCGTGCCGGCTCATCCGCGGCTCGGGGGCCGCCGCCGGCAGCACGGGCCGCGAGCCCGGACCGCCCACGTGCGAGAAGGGCTGCGTCCGCCAGTCCAGGCCCTGCGGCAGGGTGAGGTGCACGACGGCGTGCTCCCGCGACTCCGGCGCGAGCACGCCCACCGACGGCAGACCGTCGGAAACCGGCCGGCCCGTGCCCGCGCAGACCGTGAGCCCGAACGGGTTCCACGGGGTCAGGCAGAGCGCGTGCTGCGGCAGGTGCTCCTCGTCCGCGACGAGGGCGATCGACTGTCCGCAGTCGGGGCAGATCGCGTGGTGTACCTCGAAGCCGTCGGCCTGATCGAGGTACTCCCCGTCGTCCGCGTACTCGTCGAGAGGTTCCAGGGGCTCCGGTTCGGTGCGACCGGCGCGCTTGGTGTTCAGCATGGATGTACTCCCCCTTGGGTGGGCCGGGCGGGCAAGGTTCTTCGGCCACGGCCACAGCAAGCACTTCCCGTCGCGCGGCACGAGTAACCACAAGAGCGGGGTATACGCCCGTACATCTCTGTGGCCTTCGTCACATGCCCGCCGCAGGTGCCGTTTCTGCGTGGACACCGCTGTGCCTGGAGCGGCCTTGGGCAATAGGTTGAGCGGCTATGAGCGCAATGGAGGAGCTGGACCGCCAGATCGTGGATCTGCTGGTGCGGGACGGCCGGATGAGCTACACCGACCTGGGCAAGGCCACAGGACTGTCCACGTCGGCGGTTCACCAGAGAGTACGGCGACTGGAGCAACGCGGGGTGATCCGCGGCTACGCGGCCGTGGTCGACCCCGAGGCCGTCGGGTTGCCCCTGACCGCCTTCATCTCGGTCAAACCCTTCGACCCCAGCGCCCCGGACGACATCGCCGACCGGTTGGCCGGCGTACCCGAGATCGAGGCCTGCCACAGCGTCGCCGGCGACGAGAACTACATCCTGAAGGTCCGCGTCGCGACCCCCCTGGAGCTGGAGGACCTCCTCGGCCGCCTGCGCGCCCTGGCCCACGTCTCCACCCGCACGACCGTGGTCCTCTCGACCCCCTACGAGGCCCGCCCGCCCCGCGTCTGAGCGGCACCCGGCGCGGCCGGCACGGACGGCCCGGGCCGCCCCCGGGACAACCGCCGCCGGCGCAGGGGCGAGACTGGTCCCCATGACCGACCGCACCGCCACCTCCGCCGACGCCGCCGGAGCCCCCGCCCCCGCCACCCGTACCGTCCTCCTGCGCGGCGGTGAGGTGCACAGCCCCGCCGACCCCTTCGCCACCGCGATGGTCGTCGAGCGCGGCCACGTCGCCTGGGTGGGTTCCGAGGGCGCCGCCGACGCCTTCGCGCAGGGCGTGGACGAGGTCGTCGACCTCGAAGGGGCGCTCGTCACGCCCGCCTTCACCGACGCCCACGTCCACACCACCTCCACCGGCCTCGCCCTCACCGGCCTGGACCTCACCGGGGCCCGCTCCCTGTCCGAGGCGCTGGAACGCGTACGCGCCCACGCCGAGGCCCGCCCCGGTGACCGGGTGCTCCTCGGGCACGGCTGGGACGCGGCGCGCTGGCCCGAGCGGCGCGCGCCCCGCCGCGAGGAGCTCGACCGGGCCACCGGAGGCCGCCCCCTCTACCTCAGCCGGATCGACGTCCACTCGGCGGTCGTGACCACCGCCCTGCTCGACCTCGTCCCGGGGGTGCGCCCCGCCGGCGACCGGCCGCTGACCCGCGACGACCACCACGCCGTACGCCGGGCCGCGCTCGGCGCGGTCACCCCCGCCCAGCGCGCCGAGGCCCAGTCGGCCGCCCTGGACCGGGCGGCCTCCCTCGGGATCGGCTCGGTCCACGAGTGCGGCGGACCGGACATCTCCTCCGCCGAGGACTTCGCCGGCCTGCTGGAGCTCGCCGCCGGCCGGCCCGGCCCCCGCGTCTTCGGCTACTGGGCCGACCGGGACCTGACCCTGGCCCGGGAACTCGGCGCGGTCGGCGCCGCCGGCGACCTGTTCGTGGACGGCGCCCTCGGCTCCCACACCGCCTGCCTGCACGGCCCGTACGCAGACGCCGACCACACCGGCACCGCCTACCTGGACGCCGGCGCGGTCGCCGAGCACGTCGCCGCCTGCACCGAGGCGGGCCTCCAGGCCGGGTTCCACGCCATCGGCGACGCGGCGATCGCCTCCGTCGTGGAGGGGGTGCGCGCCGCGGCCGACCGGGTGGGTCTCGCCCGGGTCCGGGCCGCCCGCCACCGCGTCGAGCACGCGGAGATGATGACCCCGGCGACCATCGCCGCCTTCGCGGAGCTGGGCCTGACGGCCTCGGTACAGCCCGCCTTCGACGCGGCCTGGGGCGGGCCCGACGGCATGTACGCCGACCGGCTGGGCGCGGAGCGCGCCCGCACCCTGAACCCGTACGCCGCCCTGCTGAAGGGCGGCGTCCCGCTGGCCTTCGGCTCCGACGCGCCCGTCACCCCCCTCGACCCGTGGGGCACCGTGCGGGCGGCCGCCTTCCACCGGACGCCCGAGCACCGGATCTCCGTACGGGCCGCCTTCACCGCCCACACGCGCGGGGGCTGGCGGGCGCTGGGCCGCGACGACGCGGGCGTGCTCGTCCCGGGCGCCCCCGCCGACTACGCGGTCTGGCGGACCGAGGAGCTGGTCGTCCAGGCCCCCGACGACCGGGTGGCCCGCTGGTCCACCGACCCCCGCTCCGGTACCCCGGGACTGCCCGACCTGACCCCCGGCGGGGAGCTCCCGGTGTGCCTGGCGACCGTCGTCGCCGGCCGGGAGGTATTCGTACGGCCACAGGGGTGACGCGCCGGCCGTCCGTTCGGTGCGGGCGACCCGACCCGGATAGGTTCGGCCCGGTCCACCACGGACGTCCGTACCGGACGGATCCATCCGCTCACCGCGCCCGCGCCTCGGGGGCGAGGGAAGGTTTCGCCGGATGGCAGACCCCGTGTTCCGGGTGAGCCCGGGGGAGGGTGGCCACGGATCGGGGCCCGCGGTCCAGTAGACAACGGTGCCGGTCGCCCGCAGCCGGCGGGGGCCGGTCCGGCCCGAAGGACCGTCGGCCCCGATCGCTGTTCTAAAATCGTCCCGCTGTGACGGGACGTACGAGGCGGGCCCGGCGAGAGACCTGCGAGGGGACCACCCAGTGAGCGACGGCGGACAGCGGACCAGCGGACCGCTCGGAACCACCCTGGTGATCATTCCGACGTACAACGAGGCGGAGAACATCGGCCTGATCGTCGGCCGGGTGCGGGCGGCCGTGCCCGAGGCGCACGTCCTGGTCGCCGACGACAACAGCCCCGACGGCACCGGCAAGCTCGCGGACGAACTCGCCGCCGGTGACGACCACGTCCACGTCCTGCACCGCAAGGGCAAGGAAGGGCTCGGCGCCGCCTACCTCGCGGGCTTCGCCTGGGGTCTGGAGCACGGCTACGGCGTCCTGGTCGAGATGGACGCCGACGGCTCCCACCAGCCGGAGGAGCTGCCCCGGCTGCTGACCGCGCTCGGCGGCGCCGACCTCGTCCTGGGCTCCCGCTGGGTGCCGGGCGGCCGGGTCGTCAACTGGCCCAAGAGCCGGGAGTTCCTCTCGCGCGGCGGCTCCACCTACTCCCGCCTGATGCTGGACGTCCCGATCCGCGACGTGACCGGCGGCTACCGCGCCTTCCGCCGCGAGACCCTCGAAGGGCTGGGCCTGGACGAGGTCGCCTCGGCGGGCTACTGCTTCCAGGTCGACCTGGCCCGCCGGGCGGTCCGCAAGGGCTTCCGCGTCGTCGAGGTGCCCATCACCTTCGTCGAGCGCGAGCTCGGCGACAGCAAGATGAGCAAGGACATCGTGGTCGAGGCCCTGTGGCGGGTCACCCAGTGGGGGCTGCGCGAGCGCACGGCCAAGATCACCGGCAAGCGTCCGGCCTGACCGCCGGGGCACCCCAGGGCCTGTCGTCGAACTCCCGCCCGCCCCGCCGGCGACGAAAGGAGTGCGACGACAGCCCCTAGGGGACGGCCGGTACCTGCGGCTGAGGTCGCTCTTACGCCGAACCGGGCACACTGGGTGGTATGCAGACCGGCGTTCCCCCTTCGACGGCCCCCCGGCGGCGCTCGCCCGCCCGTACCTTCATCCCCCTGGCGGTCGCCGCCTGGCTGATCCTGGAGATCTGGCTGCTCGGCCTCGTCGCGGACGCCGCGGGCGGGGTCACCGTCGCGGCGTTGCTCGCCGCCGGCCTGGTGCTCGGCGTCGTGGTGATCAAGCGGGCGGGCCGCCGCGCGTTCAAGAACCTGACCGAGAGCTTCCAGCAGGCCCAGGCGCAGGCCATGGCCGGACAGGCGCCCACCCCGCAGACCCCCAAGGGCTCGGGCAACGCCACGACGATGCTGGCCGGCCTGTTGCTGATCATGCCCGGGCTGATCTCCGACGCGGCCGGTCTCCTGTTGCTGCTCCCGCCCGTGCGGGCCTTCGTGGGCCGCCGTGCCGAGCGCGTCCTGGAGCGCCGGATGAAGGCCTCCGCCCCCGGTGGCCTCGGTGACGCCTACACGCAGGCGCGGATCCACTTCCCCGACGGCAAGGTGGTTCCGGGCGAGGTGATCAGGGAGGACCGTCCCGCCGGCCCCTCGGACCCGGACATCGGCCACCGCCCGCCGCTGACCCCCTAGGACGGACGCGCGGGGCCGCTCCTTCGGGGCGCCCCGCGTACGTCCCCGTG
The DNA here is from genome assembly GCF_055584445.1 of Streptomyces sp. NPDC103540. Taxonomy (NCBI): domain Bacteria; kingdom Bacillati; phylum Actinomycetota; class Actinomycetes; order Kitasatosporales; family Streptomycetaceae; genus Streptomyces; species Streptomyces sp. NPDC103540. Next base: position 36,883 of record NZ_JBVJMA010000007.1, on the reverse strand, counting down.
GCCACGCGAAGAAGCCGAGGGGCCCCGCCACATCACTGTGGCGGGGCCCCTCGGCTTTTCTCGCGTCCGCTCGCTAGGCGGACTTGCGGCTGTCGCGCGGATGCACGGCGATGTTCATGGCGCCGGAACGCAGGACGGCCAGCCTCTCGGCCAGCACCTCCTCCAGCTCCTCGCGGGTACGCCGCTCCATGAGCATGTCCCAGTGCGTTCGCGCGGGCTTGCCCTTCTTCTCTTCGGGCCCGTCCCCGTCCACCAGGAGTGCCATGGCGCCGCACGCCTTGCACTCCCACTCCGGCGGAATCTCTGCCTCAACCGAGAACGGCATCTCAAATCGATGTCCGTTCTGGCATGCGTACTCCACCGCCTGGCGCGGGGCCAGATCGATGCCGCGGTCCGTCTCGTAGCTGGTAACCACGAGCCGCGTACCGCGGAGAGCTCGCTCACTCATGAATCGTGCCTCCCGGGCTTGTCGCCCACAGGACAGGTGTCGCTGTCGTCGTCATCCGGTCAACGTCCGGTCGGCGGTATAGATTCCCGCTCCGGGTCATGCGTCGCCCGTCGTACCGCCCCTTGTTGTACCCACCAGTGCCCGTTTTGTCACATCTGGCAGCAGATGTCACCCAACGTCCATGCATCTTCACCGCGCAGTAACGGTCCGCCTGGCAGGCCAAAGGCGTACACTACCGGCCCTTCGCTTCAACGTCGAAATTCGTTCGGAATTCGTTCGCGGGTCCGGTTCGGACGGGCCGGCCGGACCTGCCTCGGGCGCGCCGTTCAGACGCGCTCGGGAACAGGATTGCCCGCCGCCTCCACCGCGCGCCGCACCGGCACCCGGGCGAGGAGCACGAAACCCAGTGCGAAGAAGACCACCAGCGAGATGATCGCGTCCCGGTAGCTGCCCGTCATCTGGTAGGTCAGGCCGAACACCAGCGGCCCCACCCAGCTCAATCCCCGGTCGCTCATCTCGTACGCGGAGAAGTACTCGGCCTCCTTGCCCGCCGGCACCAGGTGCGAGAACAGGGACCGCGACAGCGCCTGGCTGCCGCCCAGGACGAGCCCGATCATCGCCGCCAGCGCGAAGAACCACATCGGGGTCCGGGCCGGCAGGAAGTAGCCCGCGCCCAGCGTCAGCGTCCACGCGGCGAGGGATCCGAGGATCGTGCGCTTCGCCCCGTACGAGCGGGCCAGACGGCCCATCGTCAGGGCCCCCGCGACCGCGAGGACCTGCACCAGCAGCACCGCCACGATCAGGGTGGACTGCTCCAGCTCCAGCTCCTCGGAGCCGTAGACCGAGGCCTGCGAGATCACGGTCTGGACGCCGTCGTTGTAGATCAGGTACGCCAGCAGGAACGACAGGGTGAGCGGATAGCGCCGCATGTCCTTCAGCGTCGCGATCAGCTGCCGCCAGCCGCTGACGGGCGGAGCCCCGTTCGCCTCCCCCCGCACCACCGCCCGGTCGCGCAGGCGGCGCAGCGGGACGAGGGTGAACGCGCCCCACCACAGTCCGGCCGAGGCCAGGCAGATCCGCACCGCCGTCCCCTCCGAGAGGCCGAACGACTCGTGGCCCTGGAAGAGCACCAGGTTCAGCACCAGCACCAGGGCGCCGGAGGTGTAGCCGAAGGCCCACCCCCGTGAGGAGACCGTGTCCCGCTCGTCGGGCGTGGAGATCTGCGGCAGGTAGGCGTTGTAGAGCACCATCGAGACCGCGAGCGAGGCGTTCGCCACGATCAGCAGCAGCCCGCCCAGCAGGTAACGGTCGCCGTCCAGGAAGAACATGCCGGCCGTCGCCGCCGCGCCGGTGTAGGCCGCGACCGCCAGCAGCGGCTTCTTGCGTCCCGTCCGGTCGGCCGCCGCCCCGGCCAGCGGCATGATCAGTACGGCCACGATCACCGAGACCGACACCGAGTAGGCGAAGAAGGACCCGGCCCGCACCGGGATGCCCAGCGGGTGGACGTAGCCCTCGGCGTCGGCGGCGGCCTTGGCGATCGCCGTCAGGTACGGGCCGAGGAACACCGTCAGCACGCTCGTCGAGTACACCGAGCACGCGAAGTCGTAGAAGTACCAGCCGTGCTGTTCGCGCCGGCGCGCGGCGGCGGCCGCGCCGTCCCCCGCCCCGGATTCCGCCTCTGTTTCCGTCCGCTCACTCACGAGCGCCCCCTCGCTGGTCCCCGTAACCGCCCCGGCCCCGGCACCGGGCACGGCCGCCCGCGGGCCGTCAGGCCCAGGCGCCGCGCCGGTCCAGGACCGAGCGCAGGATGTCGATCCGGTCGGTCATGATGCCATCGACCCCCAGGTCGAGCAGCGATTCCATGCGTTCCGGTTCGTTCACGGTCCAGACGTGCACCTGGAGTCCCCGCTCGTGCGCGGTGCGTACGAAGCGCCGGTCGACCACCCGGATCCCCGCCTGCGTCTCCGGCACCTGCGCCGCCACCGCGCCGACGCGCAGCGCCGCCGGGATCGCGTACGAACGCAGCCGCAGCCCGACCACCCCGCGCACCCCGTACGAGGTCGCCAGGCGCGGTCCGGCGATCCGCTGCGCCCGCGCCACCCGGCCCTCCGAGAAGGAGCCCACGCAGACCCGGTCCCAGACCCCGGCCCGCGCGATCAGGTTCACCAGCGGGTACAGGGCCGACTCGTCCTTGACGTCGACGTTCCAGCGGGCCTCGGGGAACTCCTCCAGCAGCTCCTCGAAGAGCGGCAGCGGCTCCGTCCCGCCCACCCGCACCTCGCGCACCCGGCTCCAGGGCAGCTCGCGGATCCGGCCCGCCCCGTCCGTCACCCGGTCCAGGGTCGCGTCGTGGAAGGCGACCAGCTTCCCGTCGGCCGTCGCGTGCACGTCGGTCTCGAAGTAGCGGTACCCGGCGTCGGCCGCCCGGCGGAAGGCGGCGGAGGTGTTCTCCAGCCCGTCCGCGGCCCCGCCCCGGTGGGCGAAGGGGATCGGGGCCGGGTGGTCCAGATACGGGTGGCGAAGGCGTACGTGTGTCACGGCGGCAGTATGCCCCCTGGACCGGGTGGGACGTGAGCGCCCACATGACCGCCGGGTGAACGCGTGTGCCCGGGCGGCCGCCGGCGGCACGTGGGGGCTTCGGGCGGCCCGAGCCCCCGAGCCCACGAGTGGCTTGTGGGCCCCGAGCCGCCTGTGGGTCCGGGGGTGCCCGCGACCCCGCCGGTCGTACCGCGCGTCCCGCCGGCCGTGCCGCGTCCCGCCGGTCGCGCCGCGCCCGCGCCTCCTGCGCCCCGACACCCCCGCCCTGGCCCCGTGGACCCCACCGTGACACCCTGGGCCCGCGAAGCCAATCCAATACCGGCCCGGAGTCCCCGGCCGAGGCCAATCCGACGAAGGTGGACCGGACGTCATGGCTCAGTGGACCTCGGCGGTGGGTGCCGCGCAGCTCGCCCGCCTGATCACCTCGCAGCAGGAACGGCCCGGAGCGCCCGGCACCCGCAAGCCCCCCGCCTACCGCACCCTCGCCGACGGCATCCGCCTGCTCGTCCTCGAAGGCCGCGTCCCCGTCGCCGCCCGCCTGCCCGCCGAACGCGAACTCGCCGTGGCGCTCTCCCTCAGCCGCACCACCGTCGCCGCCGCCTACGAGGCCCTGCGCGGCGAGGGCTTCCTCGAATCGCGCCGGGGCGCCGGCAGCTGGACCTCCGTACCGGCCGGCAACCCGCTCCCGGCCCGCGGGCTGGAACCCCTGCCGCCGGAATCCCTCGGCTCGATGATCGACCTCGGCTGCGCCGCCCTCCCGGCCCCCGAACCCTGGCTCACCAAGGCCGTCCAGGGCGCCCTGGAGGAACTGCCGCCCTACGCGCACACCCACGGCGACTACCCGGCCGGCCTGCCCGCACTGCGCCGCATGCTCGCCGACCGCTACACCGAGCGCGGCATCCCGACCATGCCCGAACAGATCATGGTCACCACCGGTGCCATGGGCGCCATAGACGCCATCTGCAGCCTCTTCGCCGGCCGGGGCGAGCGGATCGCCGTCGAATCCCCCTCCTACGCCAACATCCTCCAGCTGATGCGCGCCGCCGGGGTCCGCCTCGTCCCCGTGGCCATGGGGGAGGGCCTGGAGGGCTGGGACATGGACGTGTGGCGCCAGGTCCTGCGCGACGCCGCGCCCCGCCTGGCCTACGTCGTCGCCGACTTCCACAACCCCACCGGCGCCCTCGCCTCCGAGGACCAGCGCCGGGCCATGGTCGAGGCCGCCCGCTCCGCCGGCACCGTGCTGATCGCCGACGAGACCATGGCCGAGCTCCAGCTCGATCCCGACCTCGTCATGCCCCGCCCCGTCTGCTCCTTCGACCCGGCCGGTTCCACCGTGATCACCGTCGGCTCCGCCAGCAAGGCCTTCTGGGCCGGCATGCGGATCGGCTGGGTCCGCGCCGCCCCCGACGTCATCCGCAGCCTCGTCGCCGCCCGCGCCTACGCCGACCTCGGCACCCCCGTCCTCGAACAGCTCGCGGTGAACTGGCTGATGCGCAGCGGGGGCTGGCAGGAGGCCGTCGGGATCCGCCGCGAGCAGGCCCGGGAGAACCGCGACGCCCTGGTCGCGGCGGTGCGCCGGGAGCTGCCGGACTGGGGGTTCGAGGTCCCGCTCGGCGGGCTCACCCTGTGGGCCCGGGCGGGCGGACTGTCCGGGTCCCGGCTCGCCGAGGTGGGGGAGCGGGTCGGCGTCCGCGTCCCCTCGGGGCCCCGGTTCGGGGTGGACGGCGCCTTCGAGGGGTACGTGCGGCTGCCGTTCACCGTCGGCGGGCCGGTGGCCGAGGAGGCCGCGGCCCGACTGGCGGCGGCGGCCCGGCTGGTGTCCACCGGCGCGGGCGGCGGCGGGGCGGAGCCGCCCCGCACCTTCGTGGCGTAGGTCGACGACCTACGGGGCCTCCGCCGCGACCTCCGGCGTCTGCGCGGTGTCCGGCTCGGGGACCCGGCCGGCGGGCGCGGCCACGTGCCGGGCCCGGAGCACCTGGTAGGGCCGGTCCGGGACCGCACGGCCCGCGTCGTCGTCCGGGGTGGGGGCCTGCCGTTCGGGCAGCAGGTCCAGCACCGCCTGGCGGTGGTCCGGGTGGGCGCCGTCGTCGTACGGGTCCGGGGTCGCCGGCACCTGGAGCCGGTGGACGGGGCCGGTGCCGAGCCGGGCGTAGCCGCGCCCCGGTGCCGGCTGCACGGGCGGGGTGGTGTGCGGGGGCAGCCCCAGCACGTCGGTGATCTGCCCGGCGGAGGCCTGCCCGAGCACGACGCGGGCGCGCGTGTGCTGCCAGACGGCGTCGTGCAGCAGCTCCAGGTGGTCGAACTGCTCGGCCACCACCACCGTGACCGACGCCGCCCGGCCGTGCCGCAACGGCACCTGGAGGCGCTCCAGCGGGTCGGGCCGGCCCTCCGACGCCGCCAGGTGCGCGAGGACCCCGGCCCGGTCCAGCAGCAGCCACAGCGGGCGCCTGGTGTCCTCCGGGGCGGGCCGGCCGGCCTCGCGCGCCCGGTGGGTGGCGATCAGCCGCCGTTCGGTCTCGCGCGCCGCCCACTCCAGCGTCGCCTGCGCGCCGACGGTCCCGCACTCGACGGCGAGCACCCCGGCGCGGCCGGTCAGGCAGGCGTACTCGCCGCTCGACCCGCCCTCGACGATCAACACGTCGCCGCCCTGCCCGAGCGCCTGGAGGGCGAGGGAGCGCAGCAGGGTGGAGGTGCCGCCGCCGGGCTGCCCCACGGCCAGCAGGTGCGGTTCGGTGGAACGGGGCCCGGTGCGCCAGATCACCGGCGGCATGTCGCGCCGCTCGTCCCCCTCCGCGACCGGCAGGGTCCGCCGCACGCCCGTGGCGTCGGTGAACCCGAGGACGCTCTCGCCCGGCGAGGTGACGAACGGCTGCGCGCCGACCCCGGTGGGCAGCGCCGCGAGGACGCGCAGGTCGAGCTGGTTGCCCTCCTCGTCCCACTCGAAGAGGTACTCGCGGCCGCGCCCCGACTTGGCGTGCAGCAGGGCCTCGATGCGGGCCCGCGAGCCCGCCTCGCCGTCGGTGAAGTACGCCGGGTAGCGGATGCGCAGCCGGGTGACGCGGCCCGCCTCGTCGAAGGCGTAGTCGCCGAAGGCCTGTTCCCAGTCCCCGCCGTGCGCGAAGAGCGGGTTCGGGTCCTCGGGGATGGAGAAGTACGGCACGAGCGCCTCGTAGAGGGACCCGAGCCGCTCGGTCTCGGCGTCGCCCGGCCCGGTCTTCACCGGGGTGCGGTCGCGGCCGTGCCAGGCCGCCGCCGCCATGAGGGTGATCAGGGCGATCAGGGGGCCGTAGGGCACGAGCCCGACGGCCAGGGCGCAGGCGGCGCCGAGGAAGAGCGCGGGGCCGCGCTTGTCCTTGGGCGTCTGTGCCCATCTGCGCCGCCCCGTGCCGGCCAGGACGCGCAGTCCGCGTCCGATGACCAGCAGCGGATGGAGGACGTCCGTGGCGTTGTCGGCGGCCGTGCGAGCGAGGTCGCGGCCCCGGGTGAGCGACGCGGTGCCGCTGCTGAGGATGCGGGGGAGGGGGCGCCGGGCCACGGTCGTCTCCTGGAGTTGTGGTGGTGCGGACGGTGGGGTCGGATGCCCGGACGGGCTCGGGTGCCCGGACGGGCGGCCGGGCCGCTAGAGCTTGATCCCGCCGAGGAGGCTCGCGAGGCTCGCCGTACTCGCGGTGATGCTCGGGGCGATGGCGGAACCGGCGAGGAAGAAGCCGAACAACGCGCACACGAAGGCGTGCGTCAGCTTCATCCCGTCCTTCTTGAAGAACAGGAAGCAGATGATGCCGAGCAGGACGACACCTGAGATGGACAGGACCATGGGACGTTCTCCTGGTGAGTAGTGGCTCCTGGTGGGTGGGGACGGTCACCATCAGTACTTCCAGGCTCACAGGAAGTATCAATGCGATAAAAGGTGCATACGGGTGAATCCCGAAGTTTTTCACTTGACCGGCCCAGTTCCACTGGCGCGCCCGACGCCCCGGGTGTGGGCCCGACCGGCGCGCCGGCCGCGCCCGGCATCCTTGCTCCGGGTCACCCCCGTCACGCCGCCGACCGGGCGCTACCCTGGCGATTCACCCGTACGGACGTGACGCCGTACGCCCCCGCGCCCTCGTGGCCTGGGGAAACTCTTGCCGGCACGCAGCGAGTGAAAGGCGGTACGCCCGATGACCGAGCACCAGGACGCCACCGGAGCGCCCGACGCCCCCGACGAGGACGTCATCGAACTGGCGACCAAGATCTTCGACCTCGCCCGACAGGGCGAGACCGAGACGCTGACCGCCTACCTCGACGCCGGCGTCCCCGCGAACCTCACCAACGACCGCGGCGACACCCTCGTCATGCTCGCCGCCTACCACGGCCACGCGGCCACCGTCACGGCCCTGCTCGCCCGCGGAGCCGAGGCCGACCGCGCCAACGACCGGGGCCAGACCCCGCTCGCCGGCGCCGTCTTCAAGGGGCAGGAGGGGGTCATCCGCGCCCTGCTCGCCGGCGGCGCCGACCCGACGGCCGGCACCCCCTCCGCCGTGGACACCGCCCGCATGTTCGCCAAGGCCGACCTGCTGGAACTCTTCGGAGCCGAGTAATCCGCTTCAGACCCGGGCCACACCGGGCCAAGACCGGCCCGTGAGCTCACGGCTTGGTCACGGCGGCCTTAAATGTGGTCGCGGCGCACAAACCGCCTGGGTCATCATGGCGTCGGATTCGATTCGTGAACTTGACGGACGGGCAGGAGCGGGCTGGACACACCAGGTGTCCACCCACCCGCACCCGCCACACCGGCCGCCCTGGCCGCGAAGCACCGACGAGAGTGAGAAGGCAATGGTCTACATCGAGCGGAACACGACGGCGAACGTCCTCACATGCTGTTACGCGGCCCTGTGAATTCCGATTCCCGGTTGCGTCCCCAGCTTGATATGAGGCCATTCCCATGTTCGAACCAGTCATAGCGCCAAGCGGCACCCTGCTCGGGCTCCTCCAGCGGGGTCGCGGCGACGGCACGCTGCACGCCCTCGCGGCCCCCCGGCCGCAGGCCCTGGAGGCCCTGGACCAGTGCGTGCTCCGCGACCCGCGTCAGGACTGGCAGGTCGAGAACCGCTCCCTGTACTACGCCCGTCTCTACCTGGACCTCGACGGCCCCCTCGGCCAGATCGAGAGCCACCTCTTCAGCGCCGACGACCTCGTCGACGAGGAGGACCACCGCACGGGTCTCGCCCTGTCCGTCCTGGGACACCTGGCCTCGTACGGCCGTGACGACGCGCTCATGCTGCTGCGCCGCTACGCCGCCTCCGGCGCCAACTGGGCCTGGGCCCTCGACGAGCTCGCGCTGCGCGACGACGACGAGGGACTGCGCTCCCTCGCAGCCCCCGTCCTCGCCCGCTTCCCCGCCACGGCGGAGGGCGAGGCGCGGCTGGCCGCCGCGATCCGCGACGCCTACGAGCCCCGGCCGTGGTCCCTGTGGGAGCAGTCGCCCCGCTACGGCGAGCGCCTGCGCGCCGCCCGACAGCAGGGCTCCTTCGACCGCTGGCAGCGACAGCTCACCCCGAGCGGCCCCCGCCCCGGCTGGGGCGTCCAGGCCGTCTTCGACTGGGCCGCCGACGGCCTGCGCCGCGGCACCCCGCTGCACGTGCCCGCCGCGCGCTGCCTCGCCGCCGTCGCCGCCCCCGAGGACCGCCCCGCCGTCCTCGCGGCCGCCGCGGGCGCCCGCGGCGAGGCCGCCCGCGCCACCGCCCTGCACCATCTGGTCGTCGCCGAGCCCGACAACCCGGCCGTCCTCGACCTCATCGAGGCCGCCGGGGACGAGCCCGCCGTCGCCGCCTACGAGCGCATGTGCGGCCCCGCCGCCGTCGAACGGGCCCGCCTGTGGGTCCACCGCCCCGACGCCCTCGGAGCGGCCGCCGCGGCCCTCCTGGCGGCACGCGGCGACGCCGAGGACGCCGCGCTCGTCCTGGGAGCCCTGCGCTCCACCGTGCGCGGCGCGGGCCCCGACAGCCTGCGCCTCTTCGCCCTCGTCGACGGCGCGGGCCGGCTCTCCATCGGCTGCGCCGCACCCGTGCTGCGCCACGTCTACCGCGAGACGTCCTCCTCGCACCTGCGCGGCCGCGTCGCCCGCGCCCTGGCCGCCACCGATCCGTCCTTCGCGGCCGGCTTCGCCGTCGAATGCCTGTGGGACTGCGAGGAGACCACCCGCGAGGTGGCCGCCCGCCACGCCGAGACGGCCGACGCCCGCGTCGCCCCGCGCCTGCGCCGCCTCGCGGCGGACCCGGCGGAGGAGGAGGACGTCCAGTCGGCGGTCCGCAGCCGGATCACCCCGGAGTCGGCGGTGTAGCGCCCCGGTCGGGGCCACGGCCCTCCACCCCGGTGGTCCCGCCCCGCGCGGGACCACCGCGCCCGCCCCCGCCGGCCCCACGGCCCGTACCGAGCCGCCCCCCTAGCGTCGGCGCACGAAGCGGACCGGGGTGCCCGGGCGGGCCTGGGCGGCGGCGTCCAGGGCCGGACCCGGGGGGACCACGCCGACCACCGGGTAGCCGCCCGTCACGGGGTGGTCCGCCAGGAACACCACCGGCAACCCGTCCGGGGGGACCTGCACCGCGCCCAGGACCATGCCCTCGCTCGGCAGCTCACCGCCCCGGGCCCGCTCCAGCGGCGGGCCCGCCTCCGTGCGCAGGCCGATGCGGTTGGACGCCGCCGCCACCCGGTAGCGCGCCGACAGCAGCCGCGCGAGCGAAGCCCCCGTGAACCAGTCGGCCCGCGGCCCCGGGCGCAGCGGGAGCACCAGCTCCGTCGGGGGCCCCGGCAGCCGCGAGGTGTCCGCGCCGGCGACCGGGTCGGGGCCGGGCGGGCCCACCGGCAGCACCGTGCCCGCCCGGAGCGGCGGCGGCCCCAGCCCGGAGAGCAGGTCCGTCGCGCGGCTGCCCAGCACCGGCGGCACGGCGAACCCGCCCCGCACCGCCACGTACGCCCGCACCCCGGACTCGGCCCGGCCCACGTCCAGCTCCGCCCCCGCCGCCAGCCGGACCGGCGCGCCCCAGGCCACCGGGCGCCCGTCGACCCGCACCGGGCAGGGTGCGCCCGTCACCGCCACCGTCACCGGGGCCGGCGCGCGCAGCCGCACCCCGTCCAGGGTGGTCTCCAGCGTGGCGGCGCCGACGGGATTGCCCAGGAGCCGGTTGGCCAGCGCGTGCGCGGCCGTGTCGAGGGCGCCGGAGCGGGGGACGCCCAGGTGCGCGTACCCGGGGCGGCCGGGGTCCTGGAGGGTGGTCAGCGCCCCGGGGCGCACCACCAGCAGCCCGCTCACGGTCCCACCCGCGTGAACCGCACCCGTACCCCGGGCGCGAACAGGGCGGCCGGCTCCCGCGCCGGGTCCCACAGCACGGCGTCGGTGGTGCCGACGAGCTGCCAGCCGCCGGGGGAGGAGCGGGGGTAGACCCCGGCGTACTCCCCGGCCAGGGCCAGCGAGCCCGCCGGCACGGCCGTCCGGGGCGTGGCGCGGCGGGGCAGGCGCAGGCGTTCGGGGAGTCCCGTCAGGTAGCCGAAGCCGGGGGCGAACCCGCAGAACGCCACCCGGAAGACGACGTCGCCGATCAGGTCCGCCACCTCCGGCGCGGCGACCCCCCACGCGCGGGCGACGTCCTCCAGGTCGGGTCCGTCGTAGCGCACGGGGACGGTGACGAGCGGCCCCTCGGTCTCCGGCAGCGCCGGCACCCGCCGGTGCCGGATCCGGGCCGCCAGCGCCTCCGGCTCCCGTACGCCGTCCAGCAGCACGGTCCGGGCGGCCGGGACGAGTTCCCGTACGCGGCCCAGTTCGCCCGCGTCGCGCAGGCGCAGCAGCTCGGCGTGGAGGGCCGCCACCTCCGCCGCCGAATCCACCTCGATCAGCAGCCCCTCGGTGCCCACCGGCAACACGCGCATCCGCATCCCCGTCCCCTCGCCCCGTGCCCGCGGGCCGTCACCCGCGCCCGCGTCCCCGACCGTGCTCACGCGAAGGCCTCCACCCGCACCCCGGCCCCGCCGAGCGCCTCCCGGACCCGGCGGGCCAGCGGCGCCGCCCCCGGGGTGTCCCCGTGCAGGCACAGCGAGCGCGCCGCGACGGGGATCCGGCTCCCGTCGGCCGCCGTCACCGTCCGCCCGGCGGCCATGGACAGCGCCCGCGCGACCACCTCGTCCGGGTCGTGCACCACGGCCCCCGGCTCCCCGCGCGGGACGAGCGTGCCGGCGGGCGTGTAGGCCCGGTCCGCGAAGGCCTCCGCGACCGGCTCCCACCCGGCCCCGGCGACGGCCTCCAGCAGCAGCGACCCGGGCAGGCCGAGCACCGGCAGCCCGCGCTCCCCGGCCGCGAGCCGGATGCCGGCCACCACCGCGCCCGCCTGGGCCGCGTCGTGGACCGTGCGGTTGTAGAGCGCTCCGTGCGGTTTCACGTAGGACACCCGCGAGCCCGCCGCCCGCGCGAACACCTCCAGGGCCCCGATCTGGTAGGCCACCTCGTCCGCCAGCTCACCGGCCGGCACGTCCATCGCCCGGCGCCCGAAGCCCGCCAGGTCGCGGTAGGAGACCTGCGCCCCGATCCGCACCCCCCGCCCGGCGGCCAGCTCGCAGACCCGACGCATGATCGACGGATCGCCCGCGTGGAAGCCGCAGGCCACGTTGGCGCTGGTGACGACCGACAGCAGGGCCTCGTCGTCCGTCAGCGTCCACCGGCCGAAGCCCTCGCCCAGATCGGCGTTGAGGTCGATCGCGACCGCGGAAGGTGTGATCATGGAAGCCATGCGGCGAGCGTAGAGCAGGGCGCGGGAACGCCGCCCCGCGCGGGCCCCGCGTCCCCTGACCGCCCGGGGACGATCCGGCCGAACCATGCCGTTTGGGTTGTTGTCCGATCCACCGCCTACTCTTTCCGTCGTGACTCTCCCAGCCCCGGCGAAGACCCTCCCCTCCCCGGCGCCGGGCCCGGCCGCCGACGAGGGCCTGGCCCGGCGGCTGCGCGCCCTCGCTTGCACCGCCCCGCTGCACGACCTCGACGTACGCAAGGCCAATCTGGCCGGCGAGTACGGGGTCTACGCCATGGCGGAGGTCGCGCTGTCCGCGATCGACCTCGTCACGCTGAACATGGACTTCGACACCGGCGCGGACCACGAGCAGATAGTGGCCAGGCTGCTGCCGCGCGTCGCCGCGCAGGCGCCCTCCCGCCCGACGGCCGAGCACGAGCGGGTCGCCCGCTGGGTGCTGGAGAACCTGATCAACGTCGGCAGCGTGGACCGCGGATTCCGCGCGATCTACGGCACCTTCGGCCCCGACGGCGTGTACGTGCGCCGCGACTACGACTTCAAGCTGATCGAGGAGGTCCCGGGGTACGGCGGCGCCGTCTACCTGCGCACCACCGACGAAGCGGTCAACGTGCTCGTCGGCGCCCTCGACACGGACGTCACCAGCGCCCAGATCGCCGCCGAGGTCAAGCTGGAGGTCCTGATCAGCCGCGGCCGGCTGGCCGACGCGCAGCTCGCCGCCGAGCAGGCCCGCTACCGCACCGTGCAGTACGCGGAGACCCTGCGCCGCACCCTCGACGCCACGCGGCGCAACGTCCGCGCCGTGGACTGGCTCCAGGCCGTCCCGGACATGATCGCGGAAGCCCTCGACCACGTGGCCGACCGCTACCGGCACGAGAACGCGATCCTCACCAACATCCGCAAGGCCCGCGACGAGGCCGAGGACCCCGACAACAAGCGCCGGGCCGCCGAACTCGTCGACATCGTCAAGGACTGCATCCGCCGGCACACCCAGCTCCAGTCCCGGCTGCTGGACGCGGGCCCGCTCTTCCGCGCCGAGCAGGACCGGCAGGCCTTCGCGGCGCCCGCCCCCCGCTCCGGGATCGACCTGTACGGGCAGCTGGTCGCGCCCCTGCTGCCGCTGCCCCTCGAAGCGGCGGTCCGCGTCACCGACGCCTTCTTCGCGGCGGGCACCGGCCTGCGCTCCCCCGTCTCGGTACGGGTCGCGGACCTGGTGGAGATCCTGCTGACCCCGCCGCTGGAGCGGGAGCACCTGGGCGTGGAGATGCCCGAGCCCGACCTGATCGCCACCCCGGACGACAGCCGCTTCAGCGAGGAGCAGCTCGCCGCCGCGACGACCCTCCTGGACCTCCCGCACGACGCCCCGCGCCGGCTGTCCGGCCTCCTCGCCGAGGCCCGCCGCTCCGATCCGGACCTGCCCTACCTGGTGGCGCTCCTGGCCGTGCACGCGGCGAGCCCGGCGGTGGGGACGGCGTACCGGCAGGGCGAGGAGCGGCTGCTGTTCGCGGTCGACGACGGGACCCCGCTCCAGGACCCGGAGTTCGGCGGCGCCGACCTGATCGTCGGCACGGCCCTCCTGGACGCCGCCGGCATGGCGGCGGCGCGCTCGGAGGCCACGTGACCCCGCCCTCCGGCCCGGCCCCCGAGCCCGCCGCCGGGGCGCACCGGACTCCCGGCGCCGCCGCGTCGCGAGCCGCCGCCCCCGGGGCCGACGTACCGTCCGACCCGCCCGCCGCACCCCCCGCACCCGTACCGCACCGCACCGCCGAGGAGACGTACCCGTGAGCGACCACGCCGAGCACCCCGCGTGGAGCGAGCCCGACGCACCGTCGGGCCCCGTGGCACCCGCCCCCGCCGCGGCCGTCACCCCCGCCGACGCCGCCGACGCGGCCCGCCTGGTCTCCTTCGGGCTCCAGCCCAAGCTGCTGCCCGCCCGCGACGCCGAGTACGCCGAACTGCTGCGCCGCTACCGCGAGGAACCCGCCTTCGGCCGGCTCGCCGACGCCGTGGCCACCGGCCTCGGCCTCGTCGTGCTGGAGGTCTCCCCGCGCGCCGGGATGGCCGTCGCCGCCGGCGAGGACTCCGTCTTCGCCGTCCGCATGGGCGACTACGCCCGCCGCACCGCCGCCGACGGCGGCGACCGCTTCCTCCACGGCCTCGCCCACCTCGCCGTCGCCGCCCTCGCCTTCCCCCGCCCCGAGGACCTCGCCGACGACGGCTACATCGGCCGCGTCACCGTCAACGGCGTCGACTCCTTCGTCCGGCAGACCTGCCGCCGCCTGGAGGAGCGCGCCGAGGAACTCGGCGAGAACACCGACCCGGCCTCCGACGCCCCCGGCCTGGAGGCCGCCTGGCGCGTCTACGCCCGCCGCAGCGCCACCGGCGCCACCAAGGACGCCCGCCGCCTCGCCGGCTCCACCACCGGCATCGTCGGCAAGGCCGCCGCCTTCCTCACCGAGTCCGGGTTCCTCCAGCGCACCGGCGACGAGTCGGGCGGCACCTACCGCACCACCCCCCGCTACCAGCTCCAGGTCCGCGACATGGCGGGCAGCGCGGCCATGGCCGAACTCCTGGAACTCGGCGTGGTCCCCGTCAGCGACGGCTCCGCCACCCTCCTGCCGCCGCCCGAGGGCGACGACCTGGAGCTCGCCGCCGACGCCGGCCTGCCGTTCCACGCCTGAGCCGGCGCCCTCCCGCACCACCCCCGACACACCGCGAACACCGAGAAGCAACGAGAGTCCGCCGCCATGTACGAGCTGTCCCGGATCCGCCTCTACTCCATCGGGCCCGCCGGCGCACGCTACGCCGACACCGTGCTCGACCTGCGCGGAGTCGGTGAGCCGGTGCCCCACCCGGCGCCCACCCAGGCGGAGTTCTTCGAGGACGAGCCCACCGGCCCGCCCCGGCGCCCCGCGCCCGCGGGCGTGCTCTTCCTGGAGAACGGCGGCGGCAAGTCCGTCCTCCTCAAGCTGATCTTCTCGGTGATGCTCCCCGGCCACCGCAACACCCTCGGCGGCGCCAGCTCCGGCGTCCTGCGCAAGTTCCTTCTCGCCGACGACTGCGGCCACGTCGCCCTGGAGTGGCAGCACACCCAGACCGGCGAGTGCGTCGTCGTCGGCAAGGTCAGCGAATGGCGCGGCCGACAGGTCTCCAACGACCCCCGCAAGTTCGCCGAGGCCTGGTACTCCTTCCGCCCCGGCCCCGGTCTGAGCCTGGACAGCCTGCCGGTCGCCGAGGCCACCTCCGTACGCCCGCCCGTCGAGGGCGCTTCCGGCGCCCAGGGCCGCCGCCGCACCATGAAGGGCTTCCGCGACGCCCTCACCGACGCCGGCAAGGCCTACCCGCACCTGGAGGTGTACTTCGAGGAGATCCACGACCGCTGGAACGAACACCTCACCGAACTCGGCCTCGACCCCGAACTCTTCCGCTACCAGCGGGAGATGAACGCCGACGAGGGCGAGGCCGCCGGCCTGTTCGCGGTGAAGAAGGACTCCGACTTCACCGACCTGCTGCTGCGCGCCGTCACCGACACCCGCGACACCGACGGTCTCGCCGACCTCGTCCACGGCTTCGGCAACAAGCTCGGCCGGCGCGCCGAGCTGATGGCCGAACGCGACTTCACCGCGGGCTCCGTGGACCTCCTCACCCGCATCGTCGAGGCCGCCGAGACCCGCTCCCGGCTGCGCGACGTCCACGCCGGCGCCGAACGCCGCACCCGCACCCTCGCCCGCCGGCTGTCCGCCCGCGCCGCCGAGGAACGCGGCCGCGCCGCCGACCTCGCCCAGCGGGTCACCGGCGCCGCCCACGAGGTCACCGCCGCCGAAGCGCAGCGCACCCGCAGCGCCGCCGTCTCCGCCGAACTGGCCTACCGGCACGCCTCGCTGGCCCTGACCGTCGCGGACAGGGCCGCCGCCGCCCAGCGCCGCGAACTCCTCGAGGCGCGCACCCTGCACGCCGCCTGGCAGGCCGCCGAGACCGTACTGCGCCACCGCGCCGCCGCCGACCGCTCCGCCCGCGTCGCCGCCGCGATCCTGGACGCCGAACGGGACGCCGCGCCCGCGCTCGCCGCGCGCGCCACGGCCGCCGGCGCCCTCGTACGGGCCCTGCACACCGCCGCCGAACTGGGCGAGCGGGCCGCGCACGAGGAGGAGGAGCGTTCCGCCGAGCTCCAGTCCGTCGGCGAGAGCGCCCACCGCGACGCCACCGCCGCCGCGACCGCCGCCCAGCGCGCCCGCAGCGAGGCCGAGCACCTGCGCGCCCGCCTCGCCGAGGTCGAGCAGGAGACCGCCGAGGCCGTCCGCGCCGGATGGCTCGACGACACCGCCCCCGACGCCGACCCGGCCCGCGCCGCCCTCGCCGCCAGTGACGCCGAGAAGACCGCCGTGGCCGCCTGGGACGCCTCCCGCGAGGTGGCCCGCACCGCGACCGAGGCGGCCCGCGCGGCCGCCGCCGCGGAATCCCGCGCCGAACTCACCGCCGCACGGGCCGCCGACGCCGCCGACGCCGCCGAGGCCGCCCACGCGGCGGAGTACCGTACCGCCGCCTCCCTCGCCGCCTCCCCGCGCCTGGCCGAGCTGCTGGGCCTGCCCGCGGCGCCCCCGGCGTCCGACGCGTCCGGCGCGGCCGACGCCGCCGTACCCGGCCCGCGCGCCGAGGAGCCCGCCGAGACCGCCTCCGACGGGCTGAGCGCCGAGGACCTCGACCGGGGCGCCGACGAGCTGCGCACCCTGCTCACCGACAACGTCGCCGCCGCCGAACGCCAGTTGTTCGACCTGCGCACCGCCGCCGCCGACGACGCCCGCATCCTCGGTGCCCTCGGCGACGGCGGCCTGCTGCCGCCCGGCCCCGACGTCCTCGCCACCGTCGAACACCTCGGCGAACACGGCATCCCGGCCCTGCCCGGCTGGCGCTACCTCGCCCAGTCCGTGGACCCCGCCGACCACGCCGCCGTCCTCGCCGCCCGCCCCGAACTCGTCGACGGCGTCGTCATCACCGACCCCGACACCCACGCCCGGGCCCGCGAGGTCCTCTCCGCGGCCGCCCTGCTGCCCCGCTCCACCGTCGCGGTGGGCACCGCCGCCGCCCTGCTGGCGCCGGCCCCGCCCGCCCACGGCGATCCCGCCGCCTCCGACGTCTTCATCGTCTCGCCGAACCCGGCCATGCACGACGAGGGCGCCGCCGACGAGGAACGCCGCGCCCTGCGCGCCCGCGCGAGCGCCCGCGACACCGAGATCCGCGAGCTGGCCGCCCGCCTGTCCGGCGACCGCGAGCTGTCCGCACGCCTCGCCTCCTGGCGCACCGGCTGCCCGCCCGGCCGGCTCGCCGAGCTCGCCCGGCACGCCGAGGCCGCCCGCGCCTTCGCCGCCGAGACCGACGCCGAACTCGCCGAGGCCCGTACCGTCCGCGCCGAGGCCGACGAGGCCGCCGCCGACGCCGGCCGCGTACGCGACGAGCGCCAGGACACCGCCCAGCGCGCCCGCCGCGCCGCCGACGCCCTCGCCGGGCTCGCCCACCGCCTGCGCGAGCGCCCCGGCCGGCAGGCCCGCGTCCGGGAGCTCGTCGAGGAGGCCGCCGAGTCCGAGGCCCGCGCCGAGGTCTGCCTCGACCGGGCCCGCGCCGCCGACGAGGACCGCCGCGCCGCCCAGCGCGCCGCCGACGACGCCCACCGCACCGCCCGCGCCCTGCGCGCCGAACGCGCCGAGATCGCCGGCGCCCCCGAGGCCCTCCCGGAGGACGACACCGCCCCCAGGGCCCCGCTGCCCGACCTCCGCGAGGCCTACCGCGCCGCCTCCCGCCTCTACGAGAAGGTCGGCGTCGGCGCCGACCTGCGCGCCGAACAGGCCCGCGCCGAGAGCGACGAGAGCGCCGCCCTCGCCGAGCTCGACCGCCTCACCAACAAGGTCCGCACCCGCGCCGCCCAGCTCCTCGAAGGCACCGACGGCGCCGACGGCCCCTCCCGACAGGCCGCGGCCGCCCGAGCCGAGGCCCTCGTCCAGATGCTGGAGTCGCGGGCCTCCACCGCCAGCGAGCAGCTCGGCCGGCTGCGCGGCGAGGCCGAACGCCTCGCCCCCACCGACGGCGGGGCCCACACCGAGCTGCCCGAGGAACTCGTCCCGACCGACGTGGAGCAGGCCCAGGGCCTGCTGCGCACCGTCACCGCCCAGCTCGCCGCGCACTCCGCCGCCGTGGAATCGGCCCGGGCCGCCCACGCGGACCTGCTGCGGGCCCACCGCGCCGCCGAGGACGGCGCGGGCGGCTTCGACGAGACCGCGGCCCTCCTGCGGGACCTGCTGCGCGACCACACCCACCCCGACGACGAGCAGGAGCCCGCGGCCCACCCGGGCACCCTGGAGGAGGCCCGGCAGTCCGCCGCAGAGGCCCGCCGCTCCCTGCGCTCCTGCGCCGGCGACCTGTCGGCCGCCGAGGCCGCCGTCCGCGAGGCGAGCGACGTCCTCGTCCGCCACGCCAACGCCAACCGCTACGAGCAGGTGCGCACCCCCGCGCGCCAGCAGATCCGCGAACTGCCCGCCTCGGCCCTGCCCGAGCACGCGGCGGCCTGGGCGGCGGCCTTCGCGCCCCGGCTGCGGGTCCTTACCGACGAGCTGGCCCAGCTGGAGCGCAACCGCGACAGCATCGTCGACCGGCTGCGCGGCCTCGTCGAATCGGCGCTGGCCACCCTGCGGTCCGCGCAGCGCCTCTCCCAGCTGCCCGAGGGACTGGGGGAGTGGTCGGGTCAGGAGTTCCTGCGGATCCGCTTCGAGGAACCCGACCAGGCCACCTTGACCGAACGGCTCGGCGAGGTCATCGACGAGGCCACGCGCTCGGCCGTCAAGAAGAACAGCGCCGCCTCCTTCGGCGAGGGCCGACGCGACGGCATGTCCCTGCTGCTGCGCGGGGTGCAGGCCGCCCTCGAACCCAAGGGGATCTCGGTGGAGATCCTCAAGCCCGACGCCGTGCTGCGCGCCGAACGCGTCCCCGTCGGCCAGATGGGCGACGTGTTCTCCGGCGGCCAGCTGCTCACCGCCGCCATCGCCCTCTACTGCACGATGGCGGCGCTGCGCAGCAACGACCGCGGGCGGGACAAGCACCGGCACGCGGGCACGCTCTTCCTGGACAACCCGATCGGCCGCGCGAACGCCACGTACCTGCTGGAGCTCCAGCGGGCCGTCTCGGACGCGCTCGGCGTCCAGCTCCTCTACACGACGGGCCTCTTCGACACCACCGCCCTGGCGGAGTTCCCGCTGGTCATCCGGCTGCGCAACGACGCGGACCTGAGGGCGGGCCTGAAGTACATCAGCGTGGAGGAGCACCTGCGCCCGGGGCTGCCGCAGCAGTCCCCGGAATCGGAGCCGATCCACGGGGAGATCACGGCGACCCGCATGTTCCGCCGCTCCTGACCGCCGCGCCCGACCGCCGGCCCCGGCCCGCCGCCCCGCCCGACCGCCCGCCCCGGTGCCCCCGGACCCGCACTCCCCGTCGGCTACCGGGGGTGCGGCGCCGGGGCGCGGGAGTCGCGCCGGGCCGCCTTGCCTCCCCGCCCCGGGGAGGCGGCGCTGCTCGGCTCCGACAGGACCCCGTGGCGCTGGTTCCACATCTGCCGGGTGATCAGGACGTCGAGCACCCCCCAGGTCGCCAGCACCGTGCCCGCTATGCCCCCGAGCATCATCGGGAAGGCCAGCCAGGACCCGGTCAGCGCGAGGAAGAACGTGATGGTGGCCTCCGTCAGCGTCACCGCCACGACCAACACCGCCCGCACCGACGCCGTCCGCACCGGGTCGGGCATCCGCCGGCGCCGCGCCGGCTCCTCCACCCACAGGCCCCGCCCCGGCGCCTCGTCCGCCGCGCCGTCCTCCGCGTACATCCTCATGGTGCGCTCACTTCCCGCCCCGCGGACCGCCATGCCCGCGTGCCCCTACGTCCTGTCAGACGACCGGGGGCGTCCGGAGATTCCCGGATCCCGGACATCCGCATCGCCCTCGAACCCCCCGGAACGAAGAATTCCAGCCATCCATGACCGTCGGGTGACCGAGGCCCCACCGAGTGTCATCTGCCACATATCGGGCCGGACTTGACCGGAAGTATCGGACAACTGGTGATCTTCGTCCAGGGGTCAGGCCGAAAACGTCCGGACACGCCTTCGAAGGGACTCCGTGTCAGTAGTAGGCTCACGCCGTTTAAATGACGGAACACCAACCCTGACAACGGGGTTGAGCTGGGGGAGGCTGGGGAGGCCATGCGCTTTCGCGGGAAGTCCATCCGCCGGAAGATCGTGGCGTTGCTCCTGGTGCCGCTCGTCTCCCTGACCGCCCTGTGGGGCTTCTCCACGGCGCTCACCGGACGTGAGGCCGTGCAGCTCCTCGACGTCGCCTACGTCATCGGCAAGGTCGGCTACCCCATCGAGGACGTCGTCCGCGTCATCCAGAAGGAACGCCGCCAGACCCTCGTCCTGCTCGGCGACCCGCGCGCGATCGCCGCCTCCACCGAGCTCGCCAAGAGCCGGGGCGCCACCGACCGCGTGGTCCGCGACATCACCGCCAACGCCACGGACCCCGAGGTCGTCGAGGAACTCAACCCCCAGGCCGCGCAACGCCTGCGCACGATCCTCGACGCCTTCCACGGCATCACCGCGCTGCGCCGCTCCGTCGACCAGAACGCCGTCGACCCGGGCCAGGCGCTGGAGCTCTACAACAGGCTCGTCGACCCCTGCTACGAGTTCCTGATGAACCTCCACGCGCTGGAGAACGTCGAGATGGACAAGCAGGGCCGCGCCCTCGTCGGCATCACCCGTGCCCGCGAGACCCTCTCGCGCGGCGACGCCGTCATCGCCTCGGCCCTCGCCGCCGGCAACGTCAGCTCCGCGAACCTCCGCACCGTCTCCGACCTCGCCGCCAACCGCCGCCTGCTCTACGACTTCAACCTCGCGATCCTCCCGGCCGACGAGCGGACCCTCTTCGAGCGGTTCTGGAGCGGCCCCGAGACCAAGGCGCTGCGCGACGCGGAGGAACGGTTCATCACCGGCGGGACCGGCAAGACGAACCGCGCCGTCACCGCCGCCCAGTGGGACGAGGCCGCCAACAAGGTGCTCGGCGACCTCGCCACGATGGGCACCGCCGCCGGAGACCGCTACCAAAAGCGCGTCACGCCCATCGCCACCGGCGTCATGGTCCAGGCGGCCGTCGCCGGCATCCTCGGCTTCCTCGCCCTCGCCGTCTCCCTCCTGCTGTCCGTCCGCATCGGCCGCGACCTGATCCGCGACCTCTCCCGGCTCCGCAAGGACGCCCACGAGGCCTCCGGCGTCCGCCTGCCCAGCGTCATGCGCCGCCTCGCCGCCGGCGAGACGGTCGACGTGGAGACCGAGGCGCCCCACCTGGAGTTCGAGAAGGACGAGGTCGGACAGGTCGGCCAGGCCCTCAACAGCCTCCAGCGCGCCGCCGTCGAGGCCGCCGTCAAGCAGGCCGAGCTGCGCCGCGGCGTCTCCGAGGTGTTCGTCAACCTCGCCCGTCGCAACCAGGTCCTGCTGCACCGCCAGCTGACCCTGCTCGACACCATGGAACGGCGCACCGAGGACACCGAGGAACTCGCCGACCTGTTCCGCCTCGACCACATGACCACCCGCATGCGCCGGCACGCCGAGGGCCTGGTGATCCTCTCCGGCGCCGCCCCCTCCCGCCAGTGGCGCAAGCCCGTCCAGCTGATGGACGTCGTACGGGCCGCCGTCGCCGAGGTCGAGGACTACGAGCGCATCGAGGTCCGGCGCCTGGCGCGCATCGGCATCGAGGGACCGGCCGTCGCCGACGTCACCCACCTCGTCGCCGAACTGCTGGAGAACGCCACCGTCTTCTCCCCGCCGCACACCGCCGTCCAGGTCCACGGCGAACGCGTCGCCAACGGCTTCACCCTGGAGATCCACGACCGTGGCCTCGGCATGAACCCCGAGGCGCTCCTCGACGCCAACCTGCGCCTCGCCGAGACCCCCGACTTCGAGCTCTCCGACACCGACCGCCTCGGCCTGTTCGTCGTCAGCCGCCTCGCGCGCCGCCACGGCATCAAGGTCGTCCTCCAGCCCAGCCCCTACGGCGGCACCACCGCGGTGGTCTTCCTGCCCGCGGACCTGCTGACCGAGGCCCCCGACACCAACGGCACCGGCCTGCGCCTGGACACCATCAAGAGCGCCAAGCACCTCAAGGGGGCCCCCGCGGGCAAGAAGCCCGAGCGACGGCCGGCCGCCGCCCCGGGCGGACCGTCCGCCCGCTCCCTGCCCACCGGCGTGCTGAACGGCCCCGTCGAGCTGGAGGGCCCCATCGGCCTCCTCGGTCTGGAAGGGCTGGACACCCTCGACGACACCGGTACGGCCGGACACGGCACGGGAGGCATCGCGGGCCTCACGGGCGTCGGCGGACGCCCCCCGATGGCCAGCCTCGACGACGAGACCCCGCCCGGCGGCATCCCGCGCAGCGCCCTGCTCGGCCTGCGCGCCGGCGACGCCTCCCACGCCGACCCGCACGCCGAACGCGGCGCCTGGAAGGGCGAGCGCGGCGCCGACCGCGACCGCGGCGACGGAACGGGCCGCCCCCGCCCCGACCGCGACCCGCAGGCCCCCACCGGCCCGGTCCGGGCCGAACGCCCCCGCGCGGCCGGCGCGCGCCCCGAGGGCGCCCGCGGCGGCGGGACCGTGCCGCTGCCCCGCCGCCGCCCCACCCCCACCCTGGTCGCCGAGCACGGCCGCCGGGTGGAACCCCGCACCACCCCCGCGAAGGTCCCGACGCGATCCCAGGCATCGTCCTCCGGGGAGGCGCCCGCCGCGCCGGCCCCCGGCGGGCTGCCCCGCCGGGTCCGACAGGCGAACCTCGCCCCCCAGCTCAAGAACGGCCCGGCCGCGGCAGCGGCCGAAGCCCCCGCCGAGTCGGTCGCCGACCGCGACGCGGAGGACGTACGTACGCGTATGTCCGCCCTCCAGCGAGGCTGGACGGCGGGCCGCAACCAGCAGCACGCACAGCAGCAGTCCGAGACCGGGGCAGGCACCTCCGCCGCCGACGGCCGCGCGCACGAGAACGAAGGGGACGGTCGATGACCGCACCGCAGACCGGAAACGACACCCGGGGCCGGGGCTCCGGCCCGCTCAACTGGCTCCTCGACGAACTCGTCGACAAGGTCGGCAGCATCCGCAAGGCGGTCGTCCTCTCCGGCGACGGCCTGCCGACCGGCAGCTCCAAGGACCTCACCCGGGAGGACAGCGAGCACCTGGCCGCCGTGGCCTCCGGCTTCCACAGCCTCGCCAAGGGCGTCGGCCGGCACTTCGACTCCGGCCGCGTCCGCCAGACCGTCGTCGAACTGGACGAGGCCTTCCTCTTCGTCATGGCCGCCGGCGACGGCAGCTGCCTGGCGGTGCTCTCGGACGCCGACTCCGACGTCGGCCAGGTCGCCTACGAGATGACGCTGATGGTCAAGCGCGTCGGCGACCACCTGGCGACCGCCCCGCGCACCGGGCTGCCCGCCGGAGGGTGAGTCGGACGGCATGAGCGACCCAGGCCAGGACCACCCCCTCGGCGACCCCGGCACCCCGGGCGTCCCCGACGCGACGCCCGAGGCCGGCCACCCGAGCTGGTTCGACGACGAGGCGGGTCCCGTCGTGCGTCCCTACGCGATGACCCGGGGCCGGACCAGCCACGCCGGCCAACACCGCCTCGACCTGATCGCCCTGGTGGTCGCCGAGCCGGCGGCCGACGATCCGGTCTGGGACATGACCCTGTCCCCGGAACACGCCCACATCCTCGGGCTGTGCCGGGAACGCCCCCAGTCGGTGGCGGAACTCTCCGCCGACCTGGACCTCGCCATAGGCGTCGTCCGGGTCCTCATCGGCGACCTCGTCGCCGACGAGCTGGTCCACGTGACCCGGCCGGTACCGCCGGCCGAACTGCCCGACGAATCCATACTGCGTGAGGTGATCGATGGCCTTCGGGCGCTCTAGCCGCACCGGCGCGATGCATGCCGTGTCGCCGGTCGAGCCGCTGACCCTGAAGATCCTGGTCGCGGGCGGCTTCGGGGTGGGCAAGACCACCCTGGTCAGCGCGGTGAGCGAGATACGCCCGCTGCGCACGGAGGAACGGCTCTCCGAACCGGGCGTCGGCATCGACGACACCGGGGGAGTGGAGGGCAAGAGCACCACCACCGTCGCCATGGACTTCGGCCGCATCACGCTGCGCGAGGACCTGGTGCTCTACCTCTTCGGCACGCCCGGTCAGGACCGCTTCTGGTTCCTGTGGGACGAACTGGCACAGGGGTCGCTGGGGGCCGTCGTGCTCGCCGACACCCGACGGCTCGCCGACTGCTTCGCCGCGATCGACTACTTCGAACGGCGCGGCATCCCCTTCGTCGTAGCCGTCAACTGCTTCGACGGGGCCGCCCGCCATCCGGTGGTGACCGTCCGCGAGGCGCTCGACCTCGACGCCGAGGTGCCGGTGCTGCTCTGCGACGCCCGCGACCGGGAGTCGGTCAAGGACGTGCTCGTCGGGGTGGTGGAACACGCGATGTCGCTGGCCCGCGCCCGCCGCGCGAGCCTCGCCGCCAGGGCCTGAGGCCCGCCGGGACCGGGGGTCGACACCCCTCCCGTGACGGCCCGCGACATGGAGGCGGCCCGTACCCCCGCCGACTGGGGTACGGGCCGCGGCTCACATGGGGGGACACGGGGTCCCGGTCACGGCGCGGGACTGTGGGGAGAGTGTGAACCCGCCGCCGGGGGTCGTCAAGAGCGGTGACAACAGCCCCTGTTCACGGCCCCTGCGGCCCCGCCCCGGCCGCCGTCCCGGGGTCGTCCGGCCGGCGTCCGGCCGGCGTCCGGCAGCCGCCGACGGCCGTCCGCCGCCGGCACGTCCGCCGCCACCGGGTCCGCCACCGTCACGTCCGTCACCGCACCGCGACGACCGCCGAACCGTGCCCGAACAGACCCTGGTTCGCGGTGATGCCGACCCGCGCCCCCGGCACCTGCCGCGCCCCGGCCGTACCCCGCAGCTGCCACGTCAGCTCGCACACCTGGGCGATGGCCTGTGCCGGCACCGCCTCCCCGAACGAGGCCAGCCCCCCGCTCGGGTTCACCGGGATCCGCCCGCCGAGCGCGGTCGCCCCCTTCCGTACGAGCCCCGCACCCTCGCCCTCCCCGCACAGGCCGATGTCCTCGTACCACTGCAACTCCAGCGCGGTCGACAGGTCGTACACCTCGGCCAACGACAGGTCCCCCGGCCCCACCCCGGCCTCCTCGTAGGCCGCGGCCGCGATCGACGCCCGGAACGAACCGGCCGCGCCCGGCGAGGTCACCGAGCAGTCCGTCGCGATGTCCGGCAGGTCCAACACCGTACGGGGATACGTGGGCGTCACCGTCGACACCGCCCGGATCCGCACCGGGTCCGCCACCCCGCGCGCCCGCGCGAACGCCATGCTGCTCAGCACCAGCGCCGCGCCCCCGTCGGAGGTGGCGCAGATGTCCAGCAGCCGCAGCGGATCGGCGACCACCGCCGAGGCCGCGACCTCCTCGGCGGTGACCTCCTTGCGGTAGCGGGCGTTCGGGTTGAGCGCCCCGGCCGCCGCGTTCTTCACCTTGACCAGCGCGAAGTCCTCCAGGTCGTCCCCGTGCAGGGCCATGCGGCGCCGCGCGTACAGCCCGAAGTACGTCGGGTTCGTGGCGCCCAGCACCCTGAAGCGCAGCCAGTCCGGATCGTCGGGCCGCTCACCCCCGGCCGGGGCGAAGAAGCCCTTCGGCGCGGCGTCCGCGCCGACCACGAGCACCACGTCCGCCAGCCCGGCGAGGATCTGGGCCCGGGCGGTCCCGATGGCCTGGGCCCCCGAGGCGCAGGCCGCGTACACGCTGGTCACCCGTGCGCCCTGCCAGCCGAGCGCCTGCGCGAAGGTGGCCCCGGCGACGTAGCCGGGGTAGCCGCCGCGCACCGTGTCGGCGCCCACCACGGACCGTACGTCGGTCCACTCCAGGCCGGCGTCGGCGAGCGCGGCCCGCGCGGCGGCCCGCCCGTACTCGACGAAACTGCGGCCCCACTTGCCCCACGGGTGCATGCCCGCCCCCAGGACGGCGACGTCCCCGCTCACCGGGCCCCTCCCACCGGCCGGAACCGCCAGGTCGTCCAGAGGGTGGAGCCGTCCTCGTGCAGGACCCCGGGCCCCACCTCGACCTCGGTGCCGACGGCCAGGTCCGCCGGTGTCAGCCCCGGCTCCGCCTGCCCCAGCACCACCATCCCCTCGGCCTCCAGCTCCACCGCCACCAGGGTGTACGGCTCCCAGGGCGCCGCCGGATCGGACACGTACGGGGCGGGCGGCCGATAGCGGCCGTCCGTCACGGACCAGACCCGGCCGCGCGCGGACAGCGGCACCTCGGCGAGCTCGCCGCCGCCGGGGCAGCGCGGATTGCGGCAGTACGCCCCCTCGGGCGGGAAGAACACCGCCGTACAGGCCGAACACCGGGTGCCGAGCAGGCGGAAGCCGCCGCCGTCCGGTGCCTCCTCGGTGAACCACCCGCTCACGACGGGTGTGCGTGTGCGTTCCACGGGCCCCTCCCTCATCAGACTTCTGACGGATCGTCAGAAGTCTGTCACGGGCGGGCTTCCCTGGCACGGGTTCTCGACGGGCGACTTCCGCGCGATCACGGCCGCACGGAGGCGACGGCGACGGGGAAGTCGAAGTACGTGTCGGGAAAGGGCTCGGGCCGCAGCGTGAAGTGCCACCACTCCTCGGGCAGGTTCACGAATCCCGCGTCGCCGAGCACCCCCCGCAACAGTCGACGGTGCGCGCGGGCCGCCTCGGACACCGCCCCGCTGTCCGTGTGCGAGGGCGGACCGAAGAAGTCGAAGGGGGTTCCCATGTCCACCTCCCGCCCGCCGAACGGCCGCACCAGCGTGACGTCCACGGTGGCGCCGCGCGAATGCCCGGACCTCTCCGCGATGTAACCCTCGGGAATCAGGCGGCCCTTGTCGACGTCCGGATGGAACTCCGCCCTGGTCGCCGGATCGTCCGGCTCGGCCGCCCACCGCACGAACCGGTCCACCGCCCGCTGCGGCCGGTAGCAGTCGTACACCTTCAACCCGTAGCCCCGGCGCAGCAGATCCCGCTGCGCCCGCCGCAACGCCCGCGCCGCCGGACGGGTCAACAGGCACACCGGCTCCGCGTACCCGTCCACGACCCCACCCGTGAAGTTCCGCGTCCCCGCGTACCGGATGTCCTGCGCGATCCCCGGATCCACGTCCCGCAACGCCACGAACCCCGCGTCCCGCCCCGGCCCGGCCGAACCGGTCGTGGACGAACGAGTCGCGGCCGAACCGGTCGCGGCCGAACCGGTCGCGGGCGCGACGGGCCCGGACGAAGGCACCACCAGAGCGACGAGCACCGCCGCCACCACCACCATCCTCATGCCCCTTGGCATAGCATCACCGCATGCCTCACGACACGGGAAACGCGCACTGCCCCACCTGCGGAAACCGGTTCGACACCACCGACTGGCCGCGCGCCTGCGCCGCCTGCGGAGCCGTCTCCTACCGCAACCCGCTCCCGGTGGCCGTCGCCCTGCTCCCCGTGGACGACGCCGACGGCACCGGACTGGTCGTCATCACCCGCACCATCGAACCCGCCCTCGGCGGCGTGGCCCTCCCCGGCGGGTTCGTCGACTTCGGCGAGGACTGGCGCGAGGCCGTCGTCCGCGAACTGCGCGAGGAGACCGGCATCGAGGCCCCCGCCGAGAACGTCTCCCTCGCCGACGTGCTCAGCTCCCCGGCGGGCCACCTCCTCGTCTTCGGCCTCCTGCCCCCGCGCCCGACCGCCGACCTGCCCCCGTCCACCGCGACCGACGAGACCACCGGCTGGCACGTCCTGCGCGCCCCGACCGAACTGGCCTTCCCCCTCCACACCCGCGCCGCCGCGTCCTGGTTCTCCGGCCGCTACGCGTAGACCCGCCCGCCCCTCACAACGGCAGATCGCGCACCACGGCGGCCAGGGCGACCACCCCGACCGTCGTGCACGCGACGACCGCGCCCCGCACCCACAACACCCGGACGGCGACCCCGCGCCCGCGCAGCAGCGCGCCCGCCGCCAGCGGCAGCACCGCCCCCGCCGTCGCCAGCGCCCACACCCGGCCGAAGCCCGGCGGCGCACCCGCCAGGGTCCGCAGCCACCAGTGGACCAGCCACGCCGGCGCCGCCGACACCGCCACCGTCAGCACGCCCAGCGCCACCGGCTCCGGCCACGCGCACCACCGCGCCGTCAGGCGCCCCAGTAACGCCAGCGGCTTGACCAGCAGCCACCCGTGCAGGAACCCGGCGGCCGCCCAGACGAGCGCGCCGACCCCGAGCGCGGCGAACGACCCGCCGGCCGTACCCCCGGTCACCAGCAGCAGCGCCCACACCGTGAGCAGCTGCCAGGTCCCGACGACCTCGGCGCCCGGCGCCGGGTCCCGGCGGCCCGCCCCCGGCCGCCGGATCATCGCGTACGGCCGCGCCGCGCTCAACATGACCACCACTGACTCCGATCCCCACGGTCCACGGCGCCCCCTCGGCGCCGCCGGCAGGGTGCCCCACCCGCCTACCGCCCCCCTATACGCCCCGGACGCGCCCGGCCCGCCTCCCGCGCCGCCGCCGCTACGCGAGCCCCCGTACGTCGACCCCCTCCACCACCGCCCCGGCCTCGTCCTCGACCACCACCGCCGCTCCCGCCCACCGCACGGCGTACCGCTCCACCGTGCCCGCCGCGAACCCCGGCCCCGGATCCCGCACCACCACCCCGCCACCGGTCCGCCCGCGCGCCGGGGCCCACGCCTCCAGGCCGACCGACCCGTCCCCCCGCCGCACCGGGAGCACCGCCCCGGCCCGCGCCAGCACCGGCGTCCGCCCGGGCGGCGCGTCGAGCAACACCTGCCCGGGACCCTCGTACGCCGCCCCCGTGGCCGTGTCGTACCAACGCCCCCGGGGCAGCCGCACCGCCCGCCGGTCCGACCCCGGCTCCAACACCGGGGCCACCAGCAACGCGTCCCCCAACAGGAACGCGTCCTCGCAGTCCCGCAACACCCGGTCCTCCGGCGCCCCCCACCACAGCGGACGGACGTACGGAGCCCCCGTGCGCCGCGCCAGGTGCGCCAGCGTCACGAAGTACGGCCGCAGCCGCTCCCGCTCCGCCAACACCCCGGCCGCGAGCCGCTCCACCTCGGGCCCGAACTCCCACGGCTCGCGCCGCCCCGCCCAGATCGCCGCGTGCGTGCGGAACAACGGCAGGTACGCCCCCAGTTGCAGCCACCGCAGGTACAGCTCCGGCGAGGGCGACCCCCCGAACCCCCCGACGTCCGGGCCCGAGTAGGGCACCCCGCACAGCCCGAGCCCCAGCACCAGCGCCAACGAGGAACGCAGCCCCTCCCAGCTCGACTCCACGTCCCCCGACCACGTGCCCCCGTACCGCTGCATGCCCGCCCACCCGGAGCGGGAGAACAGGAACGGCCGCTCGTCCGGCCGCAGCCGCACCAACCCCTCCCACCCGGCGCGGGCCATCGCCAGCGCGTACACGTTGTGGGCCTCGCGGTGGTCCCCGCCGGCGCCCTCCAGCACGTGCCGCGTGGACCTCGGCAGCGTCGCGTCCCCCCACGGCACGAAGGACACCGGCTCGTTCATGTCGTGCCAGAATCCCGCGAAGCCCTGCGCGAACCGCTCCTCGTACAGGGCGCCCCACCACTGGCGCACCGCCGGGTCCGTGAAGTCCGGGTAGGCGCACTCGCCCGGCCATACCTCGCCGCGCACCTCCTCGCCCCCCGCGCCCCGGACGAACGCACCCCGCCGCCCGACCGCCGATCCGGCCGCGTGCAGCGCGTCCCCCGCCTTCACCGCCGGGTCCACGATCGACACCAGCCGCACCCCCCGCCCCCTCAACTCGTCGGCCAGCCCGGGCAGATCGGGGAACGCGACCCGGTCCACGGTGAACACCCGGTGCGCGTCGTAGTGGTCGATGTCCAGGTGCAGGGCCGACAGCGCGAGCCCCCGTTCCCGGTACCCGTCCACCACCCGGCGCACCTCCGCCTCGCTCCCGAACCCCCACCGCGCGTGCTGGTAGCCGAGTGCCCACTCCGGCGGCACCGCGGGAGCCCCCGTCAGCCCCGCCCAGCCCCCGAGCACCCGCGCCGGCGTCCCCGTGAACACCCAGCAGCGCGCGGGCCCGCCCTCCATCCGCAGCTCGCTCGACCCCGGCCGGTCGGCGCCCGAACCGGCCCCCTCCTCGCCCTCGCGGACCAGGACGCGCCCGTCCCAGGTGTTGTCGTGGAACGCCAGGTGCGTCCCC
The DNA here is from genome assembly GCF_055584445.1 of Streptomyces sp. NPDC103540. NCBI lineage: Bacteria > Bacillati > Actinomycetota > Actinomycetes > Kitasatosporales > Streptomycetaceae > Streptomyces > Streptomyces sp. NPDC103540. Next base: position 6,814 of record NZ_JBVJMA010000007.1, on the reverse strand, counting down.
GCGTCCGCGACCACCAACTGCACCGGCATCGTGATGTACAGCGGATCGGCGCCCGGCCCGAACCCGCCCTTCGGGTCGGTGTTCCACAGCCGGTACTCCCCGTCCCGCAGCCGGGGCCCCGAGGCCCGCCCGCCCAGCCCGAAGAACCGCGCGTCCGGGGCCACCTCCGCCCGCTGCGCCCACCGCGACCCCCCGGGCACCCGCACGCCCCCCGCCCCGCTCGGGGCCCCCGACCCGTCCCCGTCCGCGGGCGGAGCGTCGACCCCGTCCCCGCCGGCACCCGCGTCCGCCCCGTCGCCCGCCCCGACCGGATCCCACCACCGCGGCGGCAGCTCCCGCCGCAACACCGCACCGCCCGGGGTCCGCACCTCCACCGCCCCGTGCCGCGACACCGCCACCGTCACCCGCTCCGACACCACCCGCCAGCCACCCCCGGTGTCCGGCTCCAGCACCGCCCGCGGATCCGGCTCCGGCCCCCCGCCCACCACCGCGTACGACGGCTCCGGCCGCGCCCCGTCCCAGCCCCAGAACACGGCGCCGCCCACGGTGACCCGTACCAGCAGCTCCGACCGCGCGAACCGCAGCAGCCCCCCGCCCGGCAGCTCCCGCGTCCCCTCCAACAGGCCCGGCACCCGCGCCCGCTCCGCACCCCGGGGCGCGAGCCCCCGCGCGTCCGCCCGCCGATGCCGCCAGGCCGAGCGCCAGGCGCGCCGCCCGCGCGCCGTACCGATCTCTTTCACCGCACGCACCAGTTCACGACCGTCCATGCCGATCACCCTGCCACCGGGCCCCGCCCGCGCGCGGTGCGTTCAACTGCCGTTCACCCGGAAAACGATCAATCGCGACCACCCGGGACGGCTCTGGTGCGGATGTCGATCACATGGCATCGTCCCTGTGAGCCGCCACGCGCACACGACGCCGGGGTGGCACCGTACGCACACCAAGCGCGAGCCACAGATTTCGACCGGGAGCCGACCCATGACCTCAGCCATCCAGCCGGAACCCCTCTGGTCCCCGAGCCCCGACAGGATCGCCGCGGCCCGTATCACCGCCTTCCAGGCCTGGGCGGCCGAACGCTTCGACGCCCCCGCCGACGGCGGCTACCCGGCCCTGCACCGCTGGTCCGTCGACGAGCTCGACGTCTTCTGGCAGGCCCTCGCCGAATGGTTCGACGTACGCTTCACCACCCCCTACGAGAGCGTCCTCGCCGACCGCGCCATGCCGGGCGCCCGCTGGTTCACCGGCTCCACCCTCAACTACGCCGAGCACGCCCTGCGCGCCGGCGAGGACGGCGCCCGCGCCGACGAGCCCGCCCTCCTGGCCGTCGACGAGACCCACGAGCCCACCCCCGTGACCTGGTCCGGGCTGCGCCGTCAGGTCGGCTCCCTCGCCGCCGAACTGCGCGCCCTCGGCGTGCGCCCGGGCGACCGCGTCAGCGGCTACCTCCCCAACATCCCCGAGGCCGTCGTCGCCCTCCTCGCCACCGCGGCCGTCGGCGGCGTCTGGACCTCCTGCGCCCCCGACTTCGGCGCCCGCAGCGTCCTCGACCGCTTCCAGCAGGTCGAGCCGGTGGTCCTCTTCACCGTCGACGGCTACCGCTACGGCGGCAAGGAGCACGACCGCCGCGAGACCGTCGCCGAGCTGCGCGCCGAGCTCCCCTCGCTCAAGGCCGTCGTCCACATCCCGCTCCTGGGCACCCCCGCCCCCGAGGGCACCCGCCCCTGGTCCGAGCTGACCTCGAACGACACCGAGCCGGTCTTCGAGCCCGTCCCCTTCGACCACCCGCTGTGGATCCTCTACTCCTCCGGCACGACCGGCGTCCCCAAGGCGATCGTCCAGTCGCAGGGCGGCATCCTCCTGGAGCACCTCAAGCAGCTCGGCCTGCACTGCGACCTGGGCCCGGAGGACCGCTTCTTCTGGTACACCTCCACCGGCTGGATGATGTGGAACTTCCTCGTCTCCGGCCTGCTCACCGGCACGACCGTCGTCCTCTACGACGGCAGCCCCGGCTTCCCCGACACCGGCGCCCAGTGGCGGATCGCCGAGCGCACCGGCGCCACCCTCTACGGCACCTCCGCCGCCTACGTCATGGCCTGCAAGAAGGCCGAGGTCCACCCGGCCCGCGACTTCGACCTCTCCGCCGTGAAGTGCGTGGCCACCACCGGCTCCCCGCTCCCGCCCGACGGCTTCCGCTGGCTCCACGACGAGGTCGCCGCGGACCTGTGGATCGCCTCCGTCAGCGGCGGCACCGACGTGTGCAGCTGCTTCGCCGGAGGCGTCCCCACGCTGCCCGTGCACATCGGCGAACTCCAGGCCCCCTCCCTCGCCACCGACCTCCAGGCCTGGGACCCCGCCGGCAAGCCCCTGACCGGGGAGGTCGGCGAACTGATCGTCGCCGCACCGCTGCCCTCCATGCCGATCCACTTCTGGAACGACCCGGACGGCGACCGCTACCGCGAGAGCTACTTCGAGATGTTCCCCGGCGCCTGGCGCCACGGGGACTGGATCACGATCACCGACCACGGCTCCGTCGTCATCCACGGCCGCTCCGACTCCACCCTCAACCGGCAGGGCGTCCGCATGGGCTCCGCCGACATCTACGAGGCCGTCGAACGCCTCCCCGAGATCAAGGAATCCCTCGTCATCGGCCTGGAGGAGCCGAACGGCGGCTACTGGATGCCGCTGTTCGTCCACCTCGCCCCCGGGACCGCCCTCGACGACGAGCTCCGCAAGAAGATCAACGCCACCATCCGCGAGCAGCTCTCCCCGCGCCACGTGCCCGACGAGATCATCGAGATCCCGGCCGTCCCGCACACCCTCACCGGCAAGCGCATCGAGGTCCCCGTCAAGCGCCTCCTCCAGGGCACCCCGATGGACAAGGCCGTCAACCCCGGCTCCGTCGACCGCCCCGAGCTGCTCGCCTTCTACGAGGAGCTCGCCCGCACCCGGAAGTGACTGTCAGTGCCCGTGATTACTCTGAGTGAGTAAGCCGTTTCGATGCTCGCACCACTCAGGGGGAACCATGAAGGGCACGCCCGGTACGCCGGACACACCACCCGCCTCGCCTCGCCGCACCAAGCACACCGCCTCCCGGCGCCGTGAGCTGCGCCGCGAGGTCGCCGGCACCGTCGGCCTCCTCGTCGACGCCGGGGACTTCGCGGCCATGCGGGACTACCGCAGCTTCGACTTCGACCACCACGACGACTACACCGACTACCTCGACCACATGGACGCCCTGCTCCGCTCCCTCGCGGCCCAGGGCATCCACACCACCGTCGCCCTCTTCGACCCCGACGCATACGCCGACTACTGCGCGGACCACGGCCTCGACCCCGACAGCGCGGGCACCCGCACCCGCTTCACCGCCGAACTCGCCGCGTCCGCCGCCGCCCTGCCCTACACCGGCCAACCCATCGCCGAGCTGCTCACGCTCCTCGTCGACGAAGCCGTCCGCCAGACCACCCAGGAGTACGCGACCACCCTGCTCGCCACCACGGGCCCCTGCGCCGACTGCGGCCACGACATCGGCCGCGCCTGCCTCGAACGGGCCGCCGAACTGCTCCGCCGCCTCCTCGCCGGAGCCGGCCCCGGCCACCACCACCTGGTGTGCAGCGTCCCGGCCAGGGAGGAACAACTCGTCGCGGTCCTGCACGCCCGGGTCCCCGACACCCCGGGCACCCCCGACGCGCCCCCGCACGTCGACGGCCGCGAGGCCCTCGACTTCACCGCCGTCCTCGCCGCCGGCCTCGCCCTGGGCGGCCCCGGGGGACTGGTCCTGCGCAGCACCACCGAGGGATTCGAGGACCGCGTCCACGGCTGGCGCCTCGACCGGGGCCGCCTGCTCCCGCTCACCGCGGCGGCCGTGTTCGACGCCTACTGCACGGACGCCGACACCGGCGAACCCGTCCCCCCGGAACCCGGCGTCACCCACGCCCCCGGCTACGAGGTGGACCTCCCCGACCCCCACCACGGGAGGTAACCGCACCCCGGCACCCCGGCACCGGGCACGGGAAACGACCGAGGGGCCCCCGCCACCGGCGAAGGCCCCTCGATCGGCGATCACGCCGCCCGGCTACTCGCCGGACAGCACCGCCTGCGCGGCCACACGGGCCTCTTCCGCCGTGTCGGCGGCGCGGGCGGCGGCAGCCGCCCGCTCACACTGCGCCAGCGTGTACTTGGCGAGCGTCGCCCGCACGTACGGGATCGAGGCGGCACCCATCGACAGGGAGGTGACACCCAGACCCGTCAGCACGCACGCCAGCAGCGGGTCCGAAGCGGCCTCGCCACAGACACCGCAGCTCTTGCCCTCCGCCTTGGCGGCCTCGGCCGACATGGCGATCAGGTCGAGCAGCGCCGGCTGCCACGGGTCCTGGAGCCGGGACACGGCGCCCACCTGACGGTCGGCGGCGAAGGCGTACTGCGCGAGGTCGTTGGTCCCCAGCGACAGGAACTCCACCTCCTGCAGGATCGAGCGCGCCCGCAGCGCGGCGGAGGGGATCTCCACCATCGCGCCGAACTTCGCCCGCAGCCCCGCCTCACGACAGGCGTCGGCGAAGGCCTTCGCGTCGATCCGGTCGGCCACCATCGGCGCCATGACCTCGAGGTAGACCGGCAGCCCCTCGGCGGCCTTGGCCAGCGCGGTGAGCTGCGTGCGCAGCACCTCCGGGTGGTCCAGCAGGGTGCGCAGACCACGGACGCCCAGAGCCGGGTTCGGCTCGTCGCCCGGGGTCAGGAAGTCGAGCGGCTTGTCGGCGCCCGCGTCCAGCACGCGCACCACGACGCGCCCCTCGGGGAACGCCTCCAGCACCTTGCGGTACGACTCGATCTGCTTCTCCTCGGACGGCGCCTTCTTGCTGTCGTCCAGGAAGAGGAACTCGGTCCGGAAGAGGCCGACGCCCTCGGCCCCGGCCTCCACGGCCGCCGGCACGTCGGCGGGACCGCCGACGTTCGCCAGCAGCGGCACCTTGTGACCGTCGGAAGTCGCGCCCGGACCGGAGGAGGAGGCCAGCGCCGCCTTCCGCTCGGCGGCCGCGGCCTCCAGCTCGGCCCGCTTCTCCGCGGTCGGCTCGACGAACAGGTCGCCGGTGCTGCCGTCGACCGCGATGACCGTGCCCTCGGCGATCTCGCCGGCACCCGGCAGCGCCACGATGGCCGGCACGCCCAGCGCCCGCGCGAGGATCGCGCTGTGGCTGGTCGGACCGCCCTCTTCCGTGACGAACCCGAGCACGAGCGCGGGGTCGAGCAGCGCGGTGTCGGCGGGGGCCAGGTCCCGCGCGATCAGCACGTACGGCTCGTCACTGTCCGGAACGCCCGGCATCGGCACGCCCAGCAGCCGGGCGACGATGCGGTTGCGCACGTCGTCCAGGTCCGCCACACGGCCCGCCATGTACTCGCCGGCCCCCGCGAGCAGGTCGCGGTAGGAGGCGAAGGCGTCGTAGACACCGCGCTCGGCGGTGCTGCCGACGGCGATGCGCCGGTCCACGTCAGCCATCAGCTCGGGGTCCGTGGCGATCATCGCCTGGGCCTCCAGCACGTGCTGAGCCTCGCCACCGGCCAGCTGGCCGCGCGCGATCAGGTCGGCCGACACCGCCTCGACGGCCTGACGGGCGCGCCCCTGTTCGCGCTCCGCCTCGTCCGCGGTGATCTGCTTGGCCGGCGGCTCCAGGACCGCCGTACCCATGTGCCGCACCTCGCCGATCGCCACACCGTGGCTCACGCCGACGCCTCGCAGCGTTGTCTCCATTTCACCCGTCTCCGATTGAGCGGCGGGCCCAGCCGCCGCGGTGGATGTCCGACCCGCCCGTACGGGGCGGACGTGTCAGCGCCAGCTGAAGAGAACGTCCCCGGCCTTGACGTCGCCGTCCTCGTTCACGTCGCCGAGGGAATCGGCGGTGGCCTCCAGTGCCACGACGGGGCAGATCGGCGACTTGCCGGCTTCCTCGACGGCCTGCGGGTTCCAGCGGATGACGGCCTGACCGCGGGTCACGGTGTCGCCCTTGTTCACGAGGAGCTCGAAGCCCTCGCCGTTGAGCTGGACGGTGTCGATCCCGAGGTGCGTGAGCACACCGTGGCCCTCGCCGTCGACGACGACGTACGCGTGGGGGTGCAGGGAGACGACCACACCGTCGACGGGGGCCACCGCCTCCGAGGGCTCGCGCACGGGATCAATGGCGGTGCCCGGTCCCACCATCGCGCCGGAGAACACCGGATCCGGCACAGCCGCGAGTCCGATGGCACGCCCGGCAAGTGGGGACGAGACGCTGGTCATGGGGGCCTCCCAGGGGGTGGGGCTTCATCGTGTCGCCGTCACTACGTGTCGCGAACGGCGTACTCGTCAGAAGGATATGTCACTGGATGTTCGGGTTCGCCCGATGTTGGTCCCGATCCGGGCTGGCCCTTTGGCACGGAGACTAGTGGACTAGACCGGTGGACTAGACCATACGCGTGAATCGATTTGCCTGCGCACCACCGGCGCTGTACTGTCGTGACTCCCGCCAGGACGTGCCGCGTGAACAACTCGCGAACAGTCGGTGGACGGGACTCCTTCTCAAGCAGTGATCATCCGGATCTCCGGTTGCCGCTCATTCCGTATGCCCTTTCGGTAAACGGCGAGTGGTCGGAGAGACCAAAGAACGCTGATAGAGTCGGAACCGCTGGAAAGGGAAAGCGCGAAAGCGCAGAACCTCGAAAGCGCCGAGGAAATCGGGCCCGAAAGAGTTTGATAGAGTCGGAAACGCAAGAACACAGAACGAAAGCCCGGAGGAAAGCCCGAGAGGGTGAGTACAAAGGAAGCGTCCGTTCCTTGAGAACTCAA